>NZ_JAHBAY010000009.1 GCF_018499875.1 Kineosporia corallincola
GGGGGAGCCGGCCCCCCCCCGCCCCGGCCCGCCGTGTTCTGCGGTCGGATCAGCGGCCCTCGGCCAGGCCGGTGAACGCGTCGGCCGGGATGGTGTCCAGGATGGCCTTCACGTCGACGGCGGTGGCGCCGCCCGGGGCCCGCACCGGGGCGGCCTCGTCGTCGATGTCGACGTCCAGTGCGAAAGTGACGTCTTCGACCGGCTTCTCGAGGAACTGCACGAGGTCGAGGTTGACGCCGCTGAGCTTGTCGTCGTCGACGAACACGTCCACGGTGACGGTCTCGTCGTCGGGCACCTCGCTGATGCTCTTCCTCAGGTCGCCGGCCAGGTCCTGGCCGAAGATGCCGACCAGGTCGTCCTGCACCGCGGTGGCGATCTTCCTGATCGGCACCACGACCCGGTAACCGTCGCCCTGGTCGCCGCCGTCGATCTCGGTGACCTGGGAGTCGGTCTCGAGGGAGGCCTGGAGCGAGTCGACGAAGCCCTGCACCTGCTTCGGGTCGATCGACGGGGTCACGGTCTCCTGCGGCAGGGCGTCGAGAACGCCCTGGTCGCCGAGAACCGTGACGGTCTGGACCAGGTCGATCGAGAGCCAGCCGCCGTCGAGCGCGGTCTTCGCCGGGGTGGCGATGCTCGGGGGCAGCTGACCGAGCATGGCCTGAGCGTCGCTGACGCTGCCCAGACCGGACATGGTGGCGATCTTCTCGGCGTCGGCGCGCAGGTAGACCACGCCGTCGGTGGTGACGAAGTCGACCAGCGAGGAGTCGTCGAGCACGACCGAGGCCGAGGCCGAGCCCTGCTCCTCGAGCATCGCCTTGACCTTGGCCGGGTCCTTCCAGACCTGCGGGTCGGCCGAGCTGTACTGACTGACCCGGAACATGTCGGCGAAGGTCTTGCCGTCCGGCGCGGTCTGGGTCAGTGTGACCTTGCCGCCGAGAACCTGTGCCGCGTCCTTGATGTCGGAGGCCGTGATGGTCTCGTCGTCACCCTTCTTCGGCTGCGCGGCACTGATCTTCGCGATGTCCTGCTCGGTGCTGTCGAGCGCCAGCGTGTAGCCGGCCGTGGAGAGACTCGCGTGATTGGTGAAGGCCGCGACGACCTTCTCCTTCGGGGTGTTGCCCGTGGCGCTGCTCTTCTCGGTGGCGGCGTCGCCGTCCGAACCCGATCCGCAGCCGCTGATCCCGACCGCGGCCGCCAGGCCGAAGCCTGCGAACGCCATGACTTTGGAACGCGTGGTCACGTGTTTCATCCCTCTGATGGATCTGCTGACGGCGCCCCGACGCCGGTGATGACTGCGACCCTAGGGACAAATCCACAGGCTTCGCACAGCATTTACCGAATAGCCGCATATCGGCTGGATCACAGCCCGGTGCGGGAACCCGCGATCAGGCCGGCCGGGCCGCCCCCGACGGCAGCCGCATCTCCAGCCGGGCCCCGCCCAGCGGTGAGGTGTCGAGCCGGGCCGAGCCACCGGTCTGCCGGGCGGCCTCGGCGATGATCGCCAGGCCCAGCCCGGCGCCGCCGCTGTCCCGGTCGCGGGCGTCGTCGCGGCGCTCGAAACGGTGGAACACCCGCTCGCGGTCCTCGGCCGGCACACCCGGCCCGTCGTCGTCCACCCGCAGCACCGCGGTCGTGCCGTCGTCGGTGAGCTCGAACGCCACCGTGCCGCGGGCGTGACGGCGCGCGTTGTCGGCGGCGTTGCGCACGGCCCGGGTCATCAGCGCCACGTCGGCCAGCACCCGGGCCGGGCCCACCCCGGTCGCGTCCACGTGAACCCCCAGCGCCCGCAACCGTTTTCCCTCCGCCAGCACCAGGTCGTCCAGGTCCAGCTCCTGGAGGTTCGCGGCCCGGCGCTCGTCCACCCGGGCCAGCAGCAGCAGGCCGCTGACCAGCTCCTCCAGCCGCGCCGCCTCGGCGTCCACCACCTCGGCCAGCGCGGGCAGGGTGGTGGCCTCCGGGTGCAGCACGGCCACCTGGGCGTGCTGGCGGATGGCCGCGACCGGCGAGCGCAGCTCGTGCGAGGCGTCGGAGACGAAACGCTGCTGCGCGCGCCGGGTCTTCTCCAGGCGTTCCAGCATCACGTTCATCGTGGCGGCCAGCCGGGCCACCTCGTCGCGCCCGGGCGGTGCGTCCACCCGCCACGACGTCTCGTCGCCGATCTTCTCCACGTCGGAGCGGATCCGCTCGACCGGCCGCAGCGACCGGGCCACCGCGGTCCAGGTGAGGGCCGCCACGAACAGGCTGATCAGCGGGACGCCGGCCCCGAACAGCAGTGCCGCGGAACGGGTCGCGTCGTCGGCGCCCTCCAGGGAGCGTCCCACCACCACGTGCTCGACCCCACCCTCGTGCAGCACGATCCGGCGCGAGCGCACCACCCAGCGCTCGCCGAGCACCCGCACGATGCGCGGGTCCTTGCTGACCGGCAGCGCGGGGGTGTCGATGAAGTCGTCGTCGGCCACGGCCACCACGGTGCCGCGGCGTTGCAGCTGGATGATCACCTCGTCGGCCTCGAACGGCGGCAGGGCGCCGTCCTGCTGGGTCTCGCCGGCGATCTGGTCGGCCTGCTGCTTCGCCGTGGTGGCCTGGGCCATCACCACCATGCGCTGGAGCATGAACACGAAACCGACCGCGCCGCAGCCCAGGACGAGCAGCACGATGGCGGTGGTGGCCGAGGTGATCCGGACCCGCAGCGACCAGCGCCCGCGCACGTCCCTAAACATCGGCCACCAGCCGGTACCCGGCGCCGCGCACGGTGACGATGGTCTCCACGCCGAACGGCCGGTCGATCTTGGCCCGCAGGTGGGCGATGTACACCTCGACGATGTTCGGGTCGCCCTCGAAGTCGTCGTCCCAGACCCCGCCCAGGATGTCGGCCTTCGAGCGCACCGAGCGGGCGTTGCGGGCCAGGAACGCCAGCACCGCGAACTCCCGGCTGGTCAGCGAGATCGGGGTGCCGCCGCGCCGGACCTCGCGGGAGGCCGGGTCGAGCACCAGGGTGCCGACCGACAGCACGGTGGGACGTTCCGGGCGGCCGCGGCGCACCAGCGCGCGCAGCCGGGCCAGCAGCACCGGGAACTCCACCGGCTTGACCACGTAGTCGTCGGCGCCGGTGTCGAGCCCCTCCACCTGGTCGCCGGCGCTGTCGCGGGCGGTCAGCATGAGGATGGGCGTCCAGTTCTCCTCGTCGCGCAGGGCCCGGCACACCGCGTACCCGTTGAGGCCGGGCATCATCACGTCGAGAACGATGGCGTCGTAACGGACTTCGCGGGCACGCCAGAGCCCGTCGATGCCGTTCTCGGCGACGTCCACCGAAAACCCCTCGGCGACGAGCCCCCGGCGAATGCCCTCGGCGAACCGCGCCTCGTCGTCCACCACCAAGACCCGCACGCCGAGCAGTCTGCCGGAAACGCCTTGACCCAGGCTGAACCCCCGCCCGTGGGTGAAGGGCAGGCACAGGGAAATCACAGGGGGCCCCGGTGCAGGTCACGGGCGAAACATAGGTTAGCCTCACCTTCGTGAGTGCGACCTTATCCGCCCCGGCCCTGACCGGGGCCGACCTGACCCTGGGCTACGGCGGCCGCACCGTCGTCGACGGTGCCCGCATCGACCTGCGGGCCGGGCGGGTGACCGCGCTCATCGGGCCCAACGGGTCCGGCAAGTCCACGCTGCTGCGTTCCCTGGCGCGGCTGCACACGCCGCGGTCCGGAGACCTCACGCTCGAGAACGGCCTGGACGCGCTGACCCTCCACCCGAAGGAATTCGCCCGGAAGGTCACGCTCCTCACCCAGTCCCGCCCCACCCCCGGCGGGGTGCGGGTGCGGGACGTCGTGGCCTACGGCCGCCACCCCTACCGGGGCCGGTTCGGCACGGGGGACGACGAGGGGCAGGCCGTGATCGAGCGGGCGTTACGCCTGACCGGGGTCGCCGGCATGGCCGAGCGGCCGGTCGACGAGCTGTCCGGCGGGGAGCTCCAGCGCGTCTGGCTGGCCACCTGCCTGGCGCAGGACACCGGGGTGGTGCTGCTCGACGAGCCGACCACCTTCCTCGACCTGCGCTACCAGATCGAGACCCTCGACATCATCCGGGATCTCGCCGACGAGCACGGTGTGGCCCTGGGGGTCGTGCTGCACGACCTGAACCAGGCCGCGGCCGTGGCCGACCACATCGTGCTGCTGCACTCCGGGGTGGTCCGGGCCGACGGCACGCCCGCCGAGGTGCTCACCGGCGACCTGCTCAGTGAGGTCTACGGCCTGCGCATCGACGTGGAGGCCGGCGACAACGGCCTGGTCCGCACCCACCCGGTGGGCCGGCACACGCACCGGCACGCCTGAACCACCCGAAACACCTTCCACCCGTTCACATCTCCCGAGGGACCTCCATGTTCACCGCCCTTCGCCGTGCGCGCACCACCCAGGTGGCCGCGCTCACCACCGCGGCTCTCGCTCTCGCCCTGTCCGCCTGCGGGACCACCGAGTCCTCGGCCGGCTCCTCGGACACCGCGAGCGCCTCGACGACCGCGTCCGGCCCGGTGGAGGTCACCGACGCGCGGGACAAGGCGGTCAAGCTCGACGCCCCCGCCACCAAGGTGGTCTCGCTGGAGTGGGGCCTGACCGAGAACCTGCTCTCGCTCGGCGTCACCCCGGTCGGCGCCGCCGACGTCGACGGCTACAACGACTACGACACCGTGGTGCCGCTGGACGCGGACACCGCCGACGTCGGTGAGCGGGGCACCCCGAACACCGACGCCATCTCCGCCCTGGAGCCCGACCTGATCGTCTCGGTCACCGGCCTGACCGACAAGGTGTACAGCCAGCTCGAGGAGATCGCCCCGGTCGTCGTGCTGGCCGGCTCGGACGGCAAGGACCCGATCGGCTACATGGAGAAGACGGTCAACACGCTGGCCGAGGTCACCGGCACGCAGGCCACCGCCACCACGCTGCTGTCCGAGTTCGACGCCAAGGTGGCGGAGGGCAAGGCCGCCCTGGAGGCCGCGGGCAAGGCCGGCGCGCCGTTCACCATGTCCGACGGCTGGGTGCAGTCCGGCACCGTGACCATCCGCATGTACACGCCGACCTCGTTCTTCGGCGCCGTGGCAGCGGAGCTCGGCCTGGACAACCAGTACACCGAGGGCGGCGACGAGGAGTACGGCCTGGCCACCATCGACGTCGAGGGCCTGACCAAGGTCACGGACGCCGACAGCACCTTCCTCTACGTCGAGGGCGCCGCCCCGGCGGACAGCTTCGTCGCCTCGCTGAAGGACAACGCGATCTGGAAGAAGCTGGGCTTCGTCAAGAACGACAACGTCAAGCCGATCGCCAACGGCATCTGGATGTTCGGTGGCCCGAAGGCCGCCGAGGCCTACATCGACACCGTGGTGGAGAACATCACCGGCTCCTCCGCCAGCTGATCAGCAGCTGATCGATGGCCACCACGCACACCGCCCCGGGGACGCAGGACGCGTCCCCGGGGCAACCCGTGTCCACCCGCGCGACCCTCGGCGTGGCCGGCGTCTTCGCCGTCTGCCTGGTCGTGCTGGCCGCGCTCAGCGCGGTGCACCTGACCCAGGGCACGGCCGACCTCGGCGTCGGTGAACTGCTGCGGGCCGTGCTGCCCGGTGGGCGGGAGTCCGACGCCAGCGCCGTCCTCGTCGCCAGCCGCCTGCCCCGCCTGGGGGCCGCCGTGTTCATCGGCCTGGCCCTCGGCGTCGCCGGCGTCACCTTGCAGTCGGTGGCCCGCAACCCGCTGGCCTCGCCCGACACCCTGGCCGTCAACTCCGGCGCCTACCTCACCGTGGTCACCGTCGCGGCGTTCGGCATCAGCCTGCCGTTCTACCTCGACGGTCTGGTCGCCTTCATCGGTGGCGTGGTCGCCGCCGGCCTGGTGCTGCTGGTCGCCCACGGCGGCGACGGCGGCCCGACCCGGCTGGTGCTGGCCGGCTCGGCGATCGCCCTGGCGCTGAGCTCGTTCTCGTACGTGCTGCTGATGCTGTTCGAGACCCAGACCACCGGCCTGTTCGCCTGGCAGAGCGGCACCACCGTGCAGTCCGGCGGGCACCAGGTGAAGATGGCGATCCCGCTGATCGTGCTGGGCGTCGCCGGTCTGCTGCTGCTCGCCCACCGGCTCGACGTGATGGCCCTGGGCGACGACACCGCCCGGGTGCTCGGGATCGACGTACGGCGCAGCCGGCTCTACGCCGTGCTGCTGTCGGTGCTGCTGGCCGCCGTCGCCGTGACCGTCACCGGGCCGATCGGTTTCGTCGGCCTGAGTGCCGGCGTCGCCGCCCGCTCGGCCGCCCGCCGGATCCCGGCCCTGGCCCGGCACCTGCTGCTGCTGCCGCTGGCCGGCGTGCTCGGCTCGCTGGTCGTGGTGAGCGCCGACGTGCTGCTGCGGCTGTTCCTGTCCGACGACGTCTCGATCGTCATCCCGACCGGTGTGGTCACCACCCTGTCCGGTGCCTGCGTGCTGGTCTGGCTGGCCCGCCGCCTGCGTGGCGGTGCGGTCGGCGCCGGCACCCGCGGCGCGCGCGGCACCGTGCGTTCCGGCCGCTGGGTGACCGGGGTCTGGGTGGTGCTGGCCGTGGCCCTGGCCGGCTCACTGATCTCCGGCCTGCTGCTCGGCCAGCGCGTGGTGCTGCTCGGTGACGTGATCAACTGGCTCAGGGACGACGCCGGGACCCAGGTCAACTTCGCCCTCAACCAGCGCTGGCCGCGGGTGCTGGTGGCGCTCGCCGGCGGGGCCGCCCTGGCCCTGGCCGGGATGATCGTGCAGGCCGTGTGCCGTAACCCGCTGGCCGAGCCCGGTCTGCTGGGGGTGACACCGGGTGCCTCGGTCGGTGCCGTCGCCGTCATCACGCTGGCTCCCGACCTGGGCGTCTGGTCGATCATGGGGCTGGCCACCGTGGCCGCGCTGGCGACCTTCGGCCTGGTGCTGTGGCTGGCCTCCGGCAACCACCGCACCGGCAAGGGCCTGTCGTCGGAGCGGCTGGTGCTGATCGGTATCGGCGTCAGCTCCGCCGCCACCGCCCTGACCACGCTGATCGTCGTCATCGTCTCGCCGTGGGACACCAACCTGGCCCTGACCTGGCTCTCGGGTTCCACCTACGGCCGGGGCACCGACCAGGCCGTGCCGGTGCTGATCTGCCTGCTGATCGGGATCCCGCTGACCATGCTCGGGTCGCGCACCCTCGACCTGGTCTCGCTCGACGAGGACTTCCCCCGTGTGGTCGGGGTCCGGATCGACGCCGCCCGCCTCGGGTTCTGCGCGCTGGCCGCGGTTCTCACCGCCGCCGCGGCCTGCGCCGTGGGTGCCCTGGGCTTCGTCGGGCTGGTCGCCCCGCACGCCGCCCGGGCCCTGGCCGGGGGCCGGCACGCCCGCTCGGTGCCGGTCGCGGTGGCTCTCGGCGCGGTGCTGGTCTGCGTGGCCGACACCGTGGGCCGCACCGTGATCGCCCCGTCGGAGATCGCGACCGGCCTGGTCACGGCGATCATCGGGGCGCCGTACTTCGTGTGGCTGCTGCACCGGAGCCGGACGAGCTGAAAAACGGTGGACGACGGGGAGCCCGGCACGGGCTCCCCGTCGTCCTCAGTTCTGGCTCTGCCCTGCCGACGGTGGTGGGATGGACGTGTCGACGCCGCGGACCAGGACAACCGGTGCGGCAGGCATCGTGATCACGGGTGCGGTGATCGCCGGGACCACCGGCGTGATCACCTGGCTGGCCCGCCGTGCCGCCCGGACCTGGCTGCTGGACCAGGACATTCACGACTTCGGGTTCTCCTCGCCGTGGCTGCACGTCGCGGCGATGGCCGGGATCGGGACGGTCGCGGTGGCCACGGCCGCCGGGCTCGCCGCCGGGCGGCACCGGCTGATCGCCCTCGCGACGCTGACCGGGGCGGTCGCGGGGCCGATGACGCTGGTGGCGGCGCCGGTCTCGGAGTCGCTGGTGCGCGAGGACGGCACGGACACCGTGGCCGCCTGGCACCTGGCGGTCGGCGCGGTCCTGCTCGCGGTGCTGGCCGCCGGCACCTGGTGGACGGCCCACCTGCGCGGCGTCCGGCCGGAGAACGACCGGGGGACAGGCATTCCCGTCGGCGCGCTGTTCCTGATCGTGACCGCCGCCTGCCTGGCCGCGCAGTCGCCGATGACGGGTGACCCGGAACGTCCCCAGCTGGTGGTGGCGGCGGGCTGGTCGCTGCTGGTGGCCGGTGGGCTGGTGGCGGGGGCGCTGAGAGCCGGCGGTGCGGCCCGGACCGCTCTGGCCGCCCTCGCCCACGCAGGTGTGCTGCTGGTGATGGCCCTCGCCTACCTGCGGCCCGGCGGCTGGCCGGGTGTGGCGGGCTGGGAGGTGTGGGGGCAGTCGCCGGTCGTGCTCACCGCCGTCACCGCCGGGACGTTCGCGGCCGCGCCGGTGCTGGGCCGGCTGACCGCCCGGCTGACCGCCCGGCTGCGCGCCCGGCCGGTGGCTCCACCCACGCATCCGGCCGCGCCCGCCGACCTGGCCGCGCCCGCCGACCCGGCCGTGAACGTCCACGAAACCCAAGGCGTCCACGAAACCCCGCGCGTCCACCCGGTACTGACGCTGGCGCTGGCCCTCGCGCTGGTGACCGCGGTGGCCGTCCCGGTGACCCGGCACGTGCAGCAGACCCGCAGCCGGGAGGCGTCCGAGCGGGTGCGGACACTCGCCACCACCCTGGCCGGCCCGGCCCCGATGACCGACCTGGTGATGCACCGCGACTGCAACGGGACCGGCCTGGTCTACTGCGGCTGGACCACCGGAGGCACCCCGCGCGAGCTGGTGACGACCGTGCGGGACGCGGTGATCCGGGCGACGGGGGAGCGGCCCCGGGTGACCTGCCGCCCCGGGCCGAGCGGCTACAGCTGCGAGGTGCAGGTGTCGGACGGCGGGCACCAGGTGTTCTTCATGCTGGACCCCGAGACGGACCGGGTGGACGGCCGGCTCACCACGGTGGGCACGCGCTACGTGGTCCAGACGAGCTGACAACCAGAACGGGGGACGACGGTGAGCTCCGTCAGGAGCCCACCGTCGTCCCCCGTTCGAGAGAAGTCAGGCCTCGACCGGCTGGGCCGGTGCCGACTCCGGCTGAGCACCCGGGGTGTCCTGCCCGGTGGCCGGACGGGCCGCCGGGATGAACGCCGCGACCAGCGCGGACACCAGGCAGACCGCTCCGCCCAGCACCAGCGCCACCCGGAAGCCGTTCTCCGAGGCCAGAGTCACGCCACCCAGGTTCATCGTCATCTGGGCCAGCACCACGCCGATCACGGCCGAGCCGATGGTGGTGCCGAGCGAGCGCATCAGCGTGTTGAAACCGTTGGCCGCGGCGGTTTCCGACATCGGCACGGCACCCATGATCAGCGCCGGCATCGAGCCGTAGGCCAGGGCCACACCGCTGCTGATCACGATCCCGGTGATCATCAGGCCCAGGGCGGTGCCCATCAGCACCAGGGCCAGGCCGTAGCCGACGGCGATCACCAGGGCGCCGGTGGCCAGGGTGAACTTGGGGCCGCGCGAGTCGATCAGCTTGCCGCCCAGCGGCGAGATGACCATCATCGTCAGGCCGCCGGGTGCCATCCACAGGCCCGCCGCCAGCATCGACTGGCCCAGGCCGTAACCGGTGGCCTCGGGCAGCTGGAGCAGCTGCGGGAACACCAGCATCTGGGCGTACATGCCGACACCGACGAACACCGAGGCGATGTTGGTCATCAGCACCCGCGGGCGGGCGGTGGTGCGCAGGTCGACCAGCGGGTCGGTGGTCCGGGTCTCCCACCAGCCCCAGGTGCCGAGCGCGACCACGGCCAGGGCGAACAGGCCGAGCGTGGTGCCGGAGGCCCAGCCCCAGTCGGCGCCCTTGCTGATCGCCAGCAGCAGCGACACCAGGCCCACGGCCAGGCCGAGCGCACCCGGCAGGTCGAAGCGCTGGCCCCGGGCGGCGGCCGGGGTGGCCGGGACGAAGGTCCAGATCAGCGTGCCGACGACGGCCGCGAGAACGGCCGCGCCCCAGAACAGCACGCGCCAGCTGGTGTACTCGGCGACCGCCGAGGCGATCGGCAGGCCAAGGCCGCCGCCGATCCCCATCGAGGCGCTGACCAGGGCGATGGCGCCGGACAGCCGGGCCGGGGGCACCACGTCGCGCAGCATCGCGATGCCGAGCGGCACGATGCCCATGCCCAGGCCCTGCATGCCGCGGCCGACGATCATCGGCACCACGGAAGTGGCCAGGGCACAGATGACCGAGCCGGCCATCAGCGGCACGGTGCAGGCCAGCAGCATGGTGCGCTTGCCGAGCAGGTCGCCCAGGCGGCCGGCGATCGGCACCGCGACACCGGCCACCAGCAGCGTGACGGTGATGACCCAGGCGGCGTTGGAGGCGGGGGTGTCGAGGATCTGCGGCAGCTCGGCGATGAGCGGCGTGACGAGGGTCTGCATGATCGCGGCCACCGTGCCGCCGAACGCCAGGGTGGCGATGACGGCTGTCGGGTGCGGCTTCTCTGCGGGGGATTCAGGGGTGTTCAAGCCGAGCTCCAGGAGAGGACCAAAGACATCGTGTGTACGATGCACATACTGTGCACGATGCATATCGTTGATGCAAGCAACCAGGCGGTGCGCGTGGGAAACTCGACGTGGACCGGCCGGAAACAGTTGCGGAGTGGGTAGTGGGCAGGCGCACGGAGCAGATCGAGTACGAGCAGATGCTGCTGCAAAGACATTCGCTCGGATCGCTCGACACCCGGCACTTCCTGGAACGCAGCGCCTACATCCTGCTCAGCCGCATCCGGGTGCAGGGGCCGATGTCGATCGGTGAGCTCAGCGAGGCGCTGCGGCTCGACGCCTCCACCCTCAACCGGCAGACGGCGGCCGCGGTCAAGGCCGGGCTGCTGCTGCGCATCCCCGACCCGGACGGTGGCATCGCGCGCAAGTTCGCGGTGACCGAGCTGGGTGGCGAGAAGCTGGACGCCCAGCGGGAACTCACGGTCAACGGGCTGGACCTGCTGATGTCCGAGTGGAGCGACGAGGAGATCGCCACCTTCGGCGCCTGCCTCAAACGCTTCAACATGGACATCGAACGGCACCTCGGTCAGATCTGGCCCCGCCCCACCTGACCTCGAACCGGGCCGGTCAGGGCAGCGCGCGGCGGGTGGCCGGGGTGACCAGCCCGCTCTCGTAGGCGAACACCACCAGCTGCGCCCGGTCCCGTGCGCCGGTCTTCATCATCGCCCGGTTGACATGGGTTTTCGCGGTCGCCGGGCTGATGAACAGCCGCTCGGCGATGTCCTGGTTCGACAGCCCCGCCCCGACCAGCGTGGTGATCTGCTTCTCCCGCTCGGTCAGGTGCACCAGGGTCTGGGTGCTCACCCCGGTGGTGATCTGCGGCTGCTCCAGGAACCGGGCGATCAGCGCGGTGGTGGCGCTGGGCGACAGCAGCGACTCACCGGCCGCGATCGTGCGCACCGCCTGCACCAGCTCGTCGGGCGAGGCCCCCTTGCCGAGGAACCCGCTGGCCCCGGCCTGGAGCGCCCGCACCACCAGCTCGTCGGTCTCGAACGTGGTGAGCACCAGGATCCGCACCCCGGCCAGGTCGTCGTCGGCGGTGATCCGGCGGGTCGCCTCGATCCCGTCCAGGTCCGGCATCCGGATGTCCATCACCACCACGTCGGCCCGGGTGCTGCGGGCCAGTTCGACCGCCTCGTAACCGGTTCCGGCCTCACCCACCAGGTCGATGTCCGCGATCGCGGCGAACAGCAGGCCGAGCGTGGAGCGCAGCAGGGCCTGGTCGTCGACGAGCAGCACGCGAATGGTCATGTCAGGCCTCGTTTCTCAGCGGGATGGTGGCGATCACGGCGAAACCCCCGGCGGGCACCGGGCCGGCGTTCAGGGTGCCGCCGACGGTGACGGCGCGCTCGCGCATGCCGATCAGCCCGTGCCGGGTGCCCGGGCCCTGATGACCGGCCGGGCGCCCGGGCGGGGCCGGGTTGGTGATCCGCAATGTCAGGGTGTGCTGCTGCCAGTGCAGGTCGACGGTGACCGGTGCGCCGGGGGCGTGCTTGGTGGCGTTGGTGACGGCCTCCTGCACGATCCGGTAGGCGGCCAGGTCCTTGCCGGAGGGCAGCTCCACCGCGTCACCGCTGACGGCCAGGACCAGGTCGGCCCCCGCCGCCCGGAAGCCGGCCAGCAGGTCGTCCACCTGGTGCAGTCCGGGGGCCGGGCGCAGCGGGTCGTCGGGAGGGTGGCCGGTCTCGCCGTCCTGGCGCAGCATCCCGACCGTGGCCCGCAGCTCGTCCAGCGCCCGGCGGGTGTTGCCGGCGATGTCGCGCAGCGCCCCCGAGGCCGCGTCCGGGTCCGAGCGCAGCAGGTAGTCCGCCACCCCGGCCTGGGCGTTCACCAGGGTCAGGTGGTGGGCCAGCACGTCGTGCAGATCCTGGGCGATGCGCATCCGCTCGGCCACCACCTCGCCACGGATCTGCGACACCCGCTCCCGCTCGTCCCGCACGATGCGCTCGCGCCGGTGGCTCACCAGCACCCCCGCGCCGACCGCGATGATCACCAGGTCGAGCGCCACGAAACAGGTCACCAGCAGCGCGTGGTCCTGCATCAGGACGCCGGTCAGCAGCAGTGTCACCCCGGCCAGCGCCCCGGGCAGCCAGCCGGCCCGGCCGTACCGCCTGGCGGCCAGGGTGAAGGCCGCGGCCATGGTGGCCAGCGGCACCGGCTGGAACGCGCCCATCACCTCGTTGGCGTTCGGGTGGGGGCCCACCGACACCCCGAACGCCACGTGCACCATCTCGATCAGGGTGACCGCGACCAGCGCGCCGAGCGGATGCCGGCGGCGCAGCAGCAGCGGCGCCCAGGACAGCAGCACCAGCCCGGTCAGCTGCGGCCCGGGCAGGTCGCGGCCGCCCTCCCGCACCGTGGCGGTGACGAACATGACCGCCAGATAGGCCAGGTCGAACGCGGGCCAGGCCCAGGAGAGTCGCCTCTCCCGGGCCTGGACCGCCACCGTGGAACTCATGACCGGTTCGAGACCCTTTCGTCCCAGTTCTGCTGTGTCCCGGGCAGATCGCCGTCGTAGCTGTATACCGCCTCGGCGGGCTCCGGCGTCTGCGCGTTCTCCAGCGCCAGCCGCGGCGTGACCGCGTCGAGCGCCCGGGGGTACCACCAGTTGGCCCGGCCGATCAGCGTCAGCAGTGCCGGCATCAGGGTCAGCCGGATCACGAACGCGTCGACGACCACCGAGATCGCCAGGCCCAGGCCGAGCGCCGACACGATGCGCTCGCCGCTGAAGCCGAACGAGGAGAACACGGCCAGCATGATGGTGGCGGCGGCCACGATCACCCCGGCGCTCTCGGCCAGGCCGGCCCGCACCGCGCGCCGGTTGTCGCCGTCCCGGTGGAACTCCTCGTGCATCGAGCTGACCAGGAACACCTGGTAGTCCATCGACAGCCCGAACATCACGCCGGCCAGCATCACCGGCACGATGTACATCACCGGGGCGCCGGTACCGACACCGAGAAGCTCACTGCCCCAGCCGAACTGGAAGATCGCGGTGACCACGCCCAGGCCCACGCAGATCGTCGCCAGGTTCGACACCGCGCCCAGCAGCGGCACCAGCAGGCTGCGGAAGGCCAGCACCAGCAACAGGAATCCGAGTACGGCGACCAGGACCAGGTACACCGGCAGCTTGTCCATCAGGGCGTCCGACATGTCGATGTTCGTCGCGGTGGTGCCGCCCACGTGCACCTGCATCGCGGTGCCGTTCCCGGCCTGCGGGATCACCGTCTCGCGCAGCCGGTGCACCAGGTCGGAGGTCTCCTCGGTCTGGGCGCTGGAGCTGGGCGTGACCGCGGCCACCGAGAGGCCCCCGGACTGCGAGGTGACCACGGCCGAGGCCACGTCCGCGGTGCCGGGCAGGCTCGCGACCATGCTGCCGAAGGCCTTCTCCGAGGCAGCGTCGGGGGTTTCGCCGACCAGCAGCAGGGTGGCGTCGGCGCCCTCGCCGAAACCGGCCGACATCAGCTCGAAGTAGGCGTGCGAGGCGGAGTCGGCCGGGTCGCTGCTGGCGTCGGCGTTGCCCACCCGCATGCTCAGCGCCGGGTAGGCCAGGGCGGCCACGGCCACCAGGGCGGCCAGCACGGCGAGCAGGGGACGACGCTGGACCGCGCCCGCCCAGCGCCACGACAGACCCTGCCCGGCCGGCGCCGGCGGACCGGTCAGGCCGCGACGCTGCCTGCGCGAGAGCACTTTCAGTTTCAGCACCCGCAGCAGCGCGGGCAGCAGGGTGTTGGCGGCGATCACCGTGCAGAACACCGTGAAGGCCGCGGCGAAGGCCATCCCGGTCAGGATGCCCATACCGATCACGTACATGCCCAGCAGCGCCGCCATCACGGTCAGCCCGGCGAAGATCACCGCCCGGCCGGAGGTGTTCAGCGCCTGCGCCACCGCCGAGGGCACGTCGGCCCCGGCGACCAGGGCCTTGCGGTGCCGGTTGACGATGAACAGGGCGTAGTCGATGCCGACGCCCAGGCCGATCAGCGCGCCCATCGTCAGGGCGTTCGACGACAGGTCCACCACGTGCGAGATCACCATTACGCCGAGCATCGACACCGCCACCCCGGCCACGCCGGTGACGATCGGCAGCATCGCGGCGGCGAACGAGCGGAACACCAGCAGCAGCAGGAGCAGGGCCACCACCACGCCGAGGCCCTCGGTCATCCCGCCGGCCGCGGGCTGCTCGGTGAACGCCGTGCCGCCCAGCTCGATCTCCAGGCCGTCCGCGCGGGCGGCCGCCACGGCGTCCTCGATCGGCCCGGTGTCGGCGTCGGTGGTCAGGGTGACCGTGGCGAAGGCGGTGTCCGCGTCCCGGTTCAGCTGGCTCGCGCCGGCCTTCGTGTAGGGGCTGACGACCGAGACCACGCCCGGCTCGTCGGCCACGGTGGCGAGCAGTGACGAGATCGCCGAGCGCGTCGCGCCGCCGGTCACCGACGCGTTGTCGCTGTGCCAGACGATCTTTCCGCTCTCGGTGCCGGCGGAACCGTCGCCGGCCCGGGCCAGCAGGCTGTAGGCGGTGGCGGACTCGCTGTCCGGCAGGTCGGTGGAGTCGGTGAAACTGGTTCCCTTGCCGATCGCCAGCCCGCCGAGGGCGAGCAGGACGACCAGCCAGGTTCCGAGCACCAGGTACCACCGTCGGGTGCACCAGTTCGCAAGGCGGACCACGTGTTTCTTCTTTCGGCAGGGGCTGAAGGGGGGGACGACGGGTGCCCGTGACCGGGCTTCTCGTCGTGCCTCTCACTCTTGCGCCGCCGGGCCGCCGCGACGTCAGCCGTGGGGTGCGACCGGTGTACCGCGATCGCGGTACCCGTGCCGGTTACGACCCGGCAAGCTGCTTGACCTCAACTCGAGTTGAGGTCCTAGCGTCCACCGCATGAGGATCTTCGCCCGCACCCACACCGTGTCCGCACACTGCGACCTGCCCTGCGGCGTCTACGACCCGGCCCAGGCCCGGCTCGAGGCCGAGTCGGTCAAGGCGGCCGTCACCAAGGCCCTGGCCTCCGACGACGAGGTGTTCCGGGCCCGCGCGCTGGCCGTCAAGGAGGAGCGGTCCGACCTGGTGAAGCACCACCTGTGGGTGCTCTGGACCGACTATTTCAAGCCCGCGCACTTCGAGGCATACCCGCAGCTGCACGGCCTGTTCAACGAGGCCACCAAGCTGGCCGGGGCCGGCGGCACCAAGGGGTCGTGGGACCCGGCCGTGGCCGACCGCCTGCTGGAGAAGATCGACGAGATCGCCACGATCTTCTGGGAGACCAAGAAGGTGGCGGCCTGAAGGTGGTGTCGTGAACTACGAGAACCCGGTCGCCACACTGTTTCCCGGGGCGGCCGGGCGCACCGTGGCCGAGCTGGCCCGGCAGCACGCGCTGGGCCGGCTCGTGGTCGACGTGCGCTCGGCGTCGGCCGCGGCGGCGGTGGTGCCCGAGCAGTTCACCAGGGTGGCGCTGCGCCTGGCCCTGCTCGGGCTGGTCACCTTCCCGGTCGGCGAACAGGTGGTGCTGGTACCCGAGCACGTGCTCTGGCCGGCCCTGGCCGAGCTGGCCGACCCGCAGCCGCGGATCGACCAGCTACTGCGCCGGGTCGCGGCCACCTGCTCACCGGTCACCCGGATCGCGGTGGCCGGGCCGGTGGCGGCGGGCACGGCCCGCACCTTCCCGGAACGGCTCGACGTCGCCCTGATCGCCCCACCCGGCAGCGTCTCGGTGGAACAGGAGGACGACGTGGCGGCCCATCTGTCCCGCGCCCTCGGAAACGCGTGCAGCGTGGTCGTGGTGGAGGACGACGAGGAGGCCGCGCGCCTGCTGCCCGGGACCGGGTTCCGCGTCGTCGGGGCGGAGGGGATCCCGGCGGTCCGCTGACCGGTCAGTCCACCGGCTCCAGCACGAGCACCGGCTCCCGGTTCCCGCACCGCGAACGGTGGGTGATTCCGGGCCTCAGGACAGTTCCCGGATCCGGGCGTTCCGCCAGCGGCAGGCGGCGCCCGGCCCCCAGCGGGACTCGCCGAACACGGCGTCGTTGTCGTGCACCTCCAGGGCGATGTGCCCACGGGCGCCGAGCAGTTCCGCGATCCTGGCCGGGTCGTAGTTCGGCACGTCGATCGCCGCGGTGTTCAGCTCGGCGATCTCCAGGTCGTTGACCCAGGTGGTGATGGTCGGCAGGGCGCCGCCCACGCACAGCACCCGCAGCTCGTTCCAGTCGTCCCAGCGCCAGACCCGGAGGAAGTCGTCCACCTCGGCGGCGTACGACAGCAGGCGCCGCTTGGCCGGGGTGAGGGGTTCCTGGGACGACGCCGGGTCGTCCTCGCGCAGGCCGGTGCCGTTCCCGTCCTGGTCCCGTTCCAGGTCCAGGGCGAACGGGACAGCGTGGAAACTGGCCAGGCCGTTGCCGAAGAACCCGCCGATCGAGCCGGACCGCCGGTGGTCCACCAGCACCTGGAAGCCCTCCCAGCTGTCCGGGCGGCGGCGCAGCATGACGCCGGTGTCGGCGGGCCAGTCCGGCTTCACCTCGATCACGAGCTCGAAGTCACCGTAGGCCTTCTCGGTGATCAGGTAGCCGCCGTAGCCGGGGGTGCCCTGCCGGCCGACCACCACGCCGTCCTCGACCGCCCAGACCGCCGGGTGCTTCTCCGGCTCGACCGGGGGTTCGAGGCCCAGCCGGGTGAGGGTCTCGGAGATGTCCGGCCCGCCGGGGTACTCCGCGCCGTACACCCGGGGGATCGCCCGCCAGCCGTTCAGCGTGCTGCCGTCGAACAGGTCGGTGAAGGTCACTTGACGCCCCTGACCGGAAGCAGCGCCAGGGCGCCGAGGATCGCGAACACCACACCGGCGAAGAACACGGCCTGGTAGTTCTGGCCGGTGCCGCCGATGGCCAGGAAGAGCGGGGCGATGGCCGGGGCCAGCGACTGCGGCAGACTGTTGGCGATCTGGAACACGCCCATCGCCTTGGCGGCGCCCTCGTCCTTCGGGATGACGGCGGCGGCCACCGCGATGTCGACCGAGTAGTACAGGCCCTGGCCGAGACTCGTCACCGCGGCGCCGACGATGAACTGGTTGAAGGTGTCCGAGGTGCCGATCAGCACCAGGCCGGCACTGACGATCAGCGCGGCCACGCCGACGAACGGCTTGCGGCGGCTGAGCCGGTCGGACAGCCAGCCACCGGTGATCGAGATGAACACGGTGATGACAGCGGTCACGGTGGTCGAGAAGAACACGAACGACGCCAGTTCCGAGGTGCTGACGTTCAGGTGGTCGCTGAGGAAGTAGGCCTGGTAGGTGGTGAGGAACGCGGTGCCGACGAACACCAGCAGGCGGCTCAGCAGGGCGAAGGAGAAGTCCGGGTAGCGCACCGGGTTGATCCAGAACGACAGCGCCAGGTCCTTGGCCCGGAACCGGCCCACGGTGGCCCGGTCGGCGGGCGTGTCCGGGAAAACCGCCAGCAGCAGCCCGTATCCGATCGGGATGAGCAGCCACGGCACCAGGAACATCGCGATCGTGCTGCCGGTGGTGTACTGCGTGACCCAGGTGCCGAGCATCATCGCCAGGGTCGCGGAGAGTCCCAGCAGGCCGGACATCCGGCCGCGCTGACCCTCCGGCACCACGTCGGGCAGGATCGCGTTCATCGCGGCCTGGTTGAACTGCGAGCCCACCTGGCAGATCAGCCAGCCCAGCCCGAGCAGCCACATGTTCGGCGAGAACGCGATGATCGTGAGGCCGAGCAGCAGGAACGCGCCGCCCGCCACGATGTGCGGGCGCCGCCGGCCCCACCGCGAGGTGGTGCGGTCGGACAGCGTGCCGGCGATCGGCGCGGCCACCATGCAGCCGAAAGCGCCCACGCTGAGCACGTATCCGAGCTGGGTGGCGCGCTCGGCGGCGGTGGTGATCTCGGAGACCCGCAGGGCGATCGTCACCACGACCGGGGTGAGGATGCCGACCCAGGCGGCCACCTGGGCGAAGAAGTAGATGAACATGAACCAGCCGGAGACCGGTTCGGTGGGCTCGGCGCCGTGCGGGTTGCTCGGCCGGATCCGGGCCAGGAGACCGCCGGGGGCGACGAGCGGTGGTGACGTGGGTGCATGGAGGTCGCTCATGTGGACCAGTCCTCTTCTTTGAGACGGTTCGCGAGGGGGAGCCGGGGGTTCAGGGCGTGAGAAGGACTGCGAGGGTGTGCAGGTCGGCGGCGAAGCCGTCGAGGTGCGTGGTGCTCCCGGCGGTGACGGGGTGGCCTTCGTGGGCCGGGGTCGGGCAGGGTCACGGTGGTGACGGAATCCGTTGTGTGGAAGCGGATCACCTGGTGCGGTGCGAGAACTGAGGACGACGAGATGAGCAGGCGCACCCTGTCACTGGGGTGCTCACGCCGGCGTCCCGGTGTAGAAGTCCTGCCCGGTGAGGAATTCCAGCGCGAAGCGCGAACTGGCCATCCGGTCGGGCAGGTTCGGCACGTCCACCTCGACCACGGTCCAGCCGTCCCAGTCCTGCGGCAGCGCGGCCATCACCCGGGCGAAATCGATCTGGCCCCGGCCCGGCTCGATCCAGACGTGGCGCTTCAGCGTCGCCGTCATGTAGTCGTCGCCGGCGCTCAGGGCGGCGGCGCGGGCGGCCGGGTCGACGTCCTTCACGTGCAGGGCCACCACCCGGTCGGCGTAGTCGCCGATGATCGACACCGGGTCGGCGCCGGCCCACACCAGATGGCCGGTGTCCGGGCCGAAACCCAGTGCGCCGCCCGCGGACCGGTCCAGCACCTCACGGATCTCCGACTCCACCTCGACCAGCGACCCGACGTGCGGGTGCAGCGCGTAGCGCACCCCGGTCGAGGCGGCGGCCTCGGCGGCCAGGGCCATGCCCTCGGCGATCACCGCGGCCGAGCCGGTGAAGTCACCGGCACCCACGGCGGGCGCGGCGATCCGCTCGGGCACCAGGTCGTTGGCGATGAACGCCTGGTCCAGGCCGAAGTGGGCGTGGGCCTCGGCGTGCCGCTTGATCCCCTCGACCAGCCCGGCGTGCGCCTCACGGTCGTGGAACGCGCCGGAGAAGTAGCCCGGTGCCGGGGCCATGCCGTTCCTGGCGAAGAGCGCGCCGTAGTCCGGAACGCTCATCTCCGCGGGCCATTCCACCGTCATCGCGGTGTAGCCGGTGGCCTTCAGGTCGCTCAGGGCGGTGTCGACCACCCCGGCGTTCAGGTTGTAGGCCAGGTCGCCCAGAATCCAGGGCAGCGGGTTGATGCTGAGACGATGCATCTTTGCCATCGTTCGACTCCAGTTTCTGGTCAGTGGTTCTCGACGGTGATCCAGGAACGCTCGCGCGCGGAGGCCAAAACGGCGTCGGCGAGCCGGACCGCCCGCAGGCCGTCGGTGAAACGGGGCAGGCCGTCGGTGTTCTCGCCGTTGATCGCGGCGTGGGTGTCGCGCACCAGGGCGTTGAAGCAGTCCTGGTAGCCCTGCGCGTGGCCGGCCGGGAGCACCGCATAGGGGGCGGCGGCGGCCGAGAGGGTCTGCGGGTCGCGCACGTGCAGCAGGCTGCCCTCGCGCCGGCCCTCCCACAGCTGCTCCGGGTTCTCCTGGTCGAACGCCAGCGTGGCGGCCGAGCCGGAGATCTCCAGCGACAGGCGGTTCTTGCGGCCGGCCGAGACCTGGCTGATCACGGTCGAGCCGAGCACCCCGGCGTCGGTCTCGAACTGCACCACCGCGACGTCCTCGGTGTCGACGGCGCTGGTCGAGCCGCGGCTGCCGTTGACCGTGGCGAGCCGGGCCGACAGGGCCGTGATCCGGCTGCCGGTGACGAACTCCAGCAGGTCGCACCAGTGCGAGCCGATGTCGGCGAACGCCCGGCTGGGGCCGCCGGTGGCCGAGGAGACCCGCCAGTTGTCGTCGTCGGCGCCGAGCAGCCAGTCCTGGAGGTAGCTGCCGTGCACCACGTTCAGGCGGCCGACCTGCCCGGCGGCGACCCGGGCCCGGGCCTCGCGCACCATCGGGTGGAACCGGTACACGAACGGCACCACGGCCACCCGGCCGGAGTCGGCGGCGGCGTCGGTCACCTTCACGGCCTGCTCGACCGAGACGGCCAGCGGCTTCTCGCACACCACGTGTTTGCCGGCGGCCAGGGCGGCCAGCGTGATCTCGGCGTGCACGGCGTTGGGCGCGCACACGTGCACGACGTCCACCTGGTCGGAGGAGACCAGGCCGGACCAGTCGGCGAAGGCCTGGCCGGCGCCCAGGGCGCGGGCGCCCTCGCGAGCCTGCTCCAGGGTGCCGCTGGCGACGCCGGTGAGCTCACCGCCGCCGGCCGCGATCGCCCGGGCGTGCACCTGGCCCATGAAGCCGGTGCCGACGATCCCGTGACGCAACCTCGCTGGTACGTCTGCAATGTCCGTAGTCATGCCGTCCTGCCCCTGTGCTTCTCCGGCGTCGCGCCGGACCGGTTGCGACGAGTCTGCGATCCGTCAATCCGTCGTTCAACGACTGAATTACGCCGGGTCAGGGAATTAATCAGGCCCTGGTCGACGGAATTGGGGCCGCGCCCGGCGGTTCCACGGACGCGGTGGGTAGGGTCTGCGGACGTGAGCGAGGTGCGTGCGTCCGGTGTTCCCGAGCGGCTGCCCGAGACGGTGTGGCTCCAGGTGCCGCCGCTGTCGGCGCGGGTCAGCCCGGAGACGATCGCGAGCACCCTGGCCCGGCTGATCTCCAGCGGCACCGCCACCTCCAAGGCCGACCTGGGCCGGGTCACCGGCCTGGCCCGCTCCACCGTGGACACCGGCATCCGGGCCCTGGAGTCGATCGGCGCGGTGCGGGTGGGCGGTCTCCAGCACCTGGCCGGGCGGGGCCGGCCGGCCGAGGCCCTGGAGATCGCCCCGGACTTCGGCCGGGTGCTGGTGGCCGACTGCGGGGCGCAGCAGGTGCGGCTGGCGGTGTTCGACCTCGGCCAGAACCTGCTCGGCTCGGCCGACCTCCAGCTGGCCATGGCGGACGGGCCGGGCCCGGTGCTCGACACGCTGACTGGTGAGGCGGCCCGGCTGCTGGCCGGGATCCCGGGCGGGGCAACCCGTCTCATCACGGTGGTGGGTCTGCCCGGGCCGGTGGACGACCGGCACGGCACCGTGGTGCGGCCGCCGATCATGCCGGGCTGGGACGGGTACCGGGTGTCGGGGCACATCCGGGAGCGTCTGGGTGGCCGGGTCACCCTGGAGAACGACGTGAACCTGCGGGCGTTGGGCGAGGCCCGGGCCCGTCCGCCGTCCCCCGGCCCGTTGTTGTTCGTGAAGATCGGCACCGGCATCGGGGCCGGTCTGGTGACCGCGGACGGCCAGCTGCTGAGGGGCGCGGACGGTGCGGCCGGGGACATCGGCCACGTGCGGGTGCCCGACGCCACGGCGGTCTGCGCCTGCGGCAACACCGGCTGCCTGGAGGCCGTGGCCGGGCTGGGCGCCCTGAGCCGGGCCGCGGCCGGGCCGGCGGGCGGGGGCCCGGACGCCGCGGACGACTTCCTGCGCGCCCTGGTGCACCGGGAGCCGGCGGCGCTGGAGGCGGTGCAGCGCTCGGCCACCGCGATCGGTGAGGTGCTGGCCTCGCTGGTGCACATGTTCAACCCCTCGCACATCGTGCTCGGCGGGCGGCTGGCCGAGGCCACCGACGAGCTGCTGGCCGGGGTGCGCAGCGTGGTGTACCGCCGGGCGCTGCCGCTGGCCACCCGCAACCTGACGATCACCGGCTCGCTGCAACCGGACGACGCGGGCTGCGCGGGCGGGTTCGTGATCGGGGCCGAGCAGTTCCTGCGGCCGGAGGTGCTGCTCGAGAGAATGGCCGAATAAGGTCGCCAGAAAGCCTAATCCGGCGCTTTTCCCGCACCGGCGCGCGGGCTAGCGTCGGGCGCATGGACCAGACCCCCGCCCGGCAGCCCGTCACCCTGTTCACCGGCCAGTGGGCCGACCTGCCGTTCGAGGAGGTCGCCCGGCTGGCCGCGAGCTGGGGCTACGACGGCCTGGAGATCGCCGCGTCGGGCGACCACCTCGACCTGCGGCGCGCCGACGAGGACCCGGCCTACGTCCGGAGCCGCCTGGACATCCTGGACCGGCACGGGCTGAAGGTCTACGCGATCTCCAACCACCTGGCCGGGCAGGCGGTCTGCGACGACCCGATCGACTTCCGGCACGAGGCGATCCTGCGCCCGTACGTGTGGGGCGACGGGGACGCCGAGGGGGTGCGCCAGCGCGCGGCCGAGGACATGAAGCGCTCGGCCCGGGTGGCCCGCAAGCTCGGGGTGGACACCGTGGTCGGGTTCACCGGGTCGAGGATCTGGCCCTACGTGGCGATGTTCCCGCCGGTTCCGTCGTCCGTGATCGATGCGGGTTACCAGGACTTCGCCGACCGCTGGAACCCGATCCTCGACGTGTTCGACGACCAGGGTGTGCGGTTCGCGCACGAGGTGCACCCGTCCGAGATAGCCTACGACTACTGGACTCTCGTGCGGTCGCTGGAGGCGATCGGCCACCGTGCGGCGTTCGGGGTGAACTGGGACCCCTCGCACATGATGTGGCAGCAGATCGACGTGGTCTCGTTCATCTGGGAGTTCCGCGAGCGCATCTACCACGTGGACTGCAAGGACACCCGGGTGCGCCCGGCCGGTGGCCGCAGCGGTGTGCTCGGCTCGCACCTGACCTGGGGAGACCCGCGCCGGGGCTGGGATTTCGTCTCCACCGGGCACGGCGACGTGCCCTGGGAGGACGCCTTCCGCGCCCTGCACGCGATCGGCTACGACGGGCCGATCTCGGTCGAGTGGGAGGACGCCGGCATGGACCGGCTGCACGGTGCCGCCGAGGCGGTGAAGTTCGTGCGGTCGCTGTTGTGGGAGCCCCCGGCGGCGTCGTTCGACGCCGCGTTCAGCAACCAGTGACCTGGCGGATGCGCCCGGATCTTCCGGGTGTGTCCGTCCGGGCGGGGCGTCCCCGGTCGGCGCCGGCCGGTGGCGTCCGACACGCAGGGTGATCGCCCGGCCCGGCTCGCCGGTGCCCGGAGGACACGCTTTCGGCCCCCTGGCGTGATCCTCACCGAGGCCGGACCCGGCGAACCGCCACGGATCGGCCGGGTCCGCGGCGACCCGATCGGGGTACCCGCTACCACCGGTCGTGTGGCGGCGGCCCCGAACCGGGCCCCCGGCGTTCACCGCCCCCGTGCCCCGTCCGACGCCATCCCCTGAGCGGCCGAGCCTTGAGCGGTCGCCAGAAAGCTTCGGCTGAGGGGGCCTTCGAGATGGGGCGGCTTTCCAAGTGGGTGGCGGCCGGTGTCGTGGTCTGCCTGGCCGGGCTGTTCGGGCTGGTGGCCAGTGCCGGGTCGGCCGACGCGGCGATCACCAAGGCATTCGGCCTGCGGTACCAGACCGACGACACCGGTGACATCCTGCTGCGCGGCAACAGTCTGGTGACCTGTCCCGCGGCCGCGACGAACTGCCTCGCCGCCCGGAGCAACTCGCTCACCGGCACCCCGATGAACAACAACGCCTACTCGATGGAGTACGTCGACAACGACAGCGACTCCTCCACGGTGTCGAGCTCCACCGCGAACGTCGCGCTGCCGGCCGGGGCCACGGTCAAGTTCGCCGGGCTGTACTGGTCGGGCTACAGCACGGCCGGCAACGGCCGCACCGCCCCGTCGGGCGTGACGAAGAAGAACGAGCTGCTGTTCAAGGTCCCGGGCGGGGCGTACGAGACGATCACCGCCGCCCCGGCGTCGGACTTCCCGGTCGACGGCACCGCGTCGAACGGCACGCCGTACCTGGCGTTCGCCGACGTCACCGCCAAGGTGCAGACCTCGGGCGACTACACGGCCGCCAACATCTACGCGGCCACCGGCCCGGACGCCTACGCCGCCTGGGCCCTGGTGCTGGTGATCCGGGACCCCACCCTGCCGCAGCGGCACATGGTGGTGTTCGACGGTTTCGGCACGATCGAGAGCGGCGACACGTCCCTCGACATCGGGCTGACCGGCCTGTCCACGCCGCCCTCCGGGGCGATCGACGTGCGGCTCGGGGCAGTGGTTTTCGAGGGTGACGCCGGGCTGACCGGGGACCAGTTCCAGTTCATCCCGCCGAGCGGCGCCACGACGGTGCTGAGCAATGCCGTGAACCCGGCGGACAACCCGTTCAACTCCACCGTCTCCGACAACGGCGTGGACGTGGCCGGCCGGGTGCCGGACGGCAACACCTTCGGGTTCGACGCCGACGTGTTCCAGTCCTCGGCCCTGATCGGCCCCTCGGAGAGCACGGCGACGCTGCGGATGAGCACCTCCGGCGAGACCTTCTTCCCGGCCGTGGCCTCGTTCGTGTCCAACATCTACGCGCCGCGGCTGGACCTGGTGCGCTCGGCGTCGGTGACGGACGGCTCGGGTGACAGCCGTACCCGGCCGGGTGACCTGATCAGGTACACGATCAAGGTCACCAACAACGGGCAGGCGGATTCCACCGGCACCCGGATCACCGACGCGATCCCGGCCGGAACCGACTACGTGGCAGGGTCTTTACAGGTGGACGGCGCGGCCGTCAGTGACGCGGCCGACACCGACACCGGCGAGCTGTCGAGCGGCACCCTGGCGGTGCGGCTGGGGACCGGCGCCGGCGGCAGCGGCGGTTCGGGCGGCACCCTGGCGCCGGCCGCCGCCACCACGGTCACCTACGTGGTGCGGGTCACCGGTCAGTACACCACCGGCGGCGCGATCACCGGCGTCACCGGCGCCACCTACTCCGACCCGCAGTCCCGCTCGTTCTCCACCTCGTCGAACACCACCTCGACCACGGTGGACCCGGCACGCACCGACCTGACCGTGACCCAGACGACGAGCCCGGCCGTGGTGCAGGCGAGCGGTTCACGCACCGTGTCGTGGGCGGTGAAGGTGACGAACAACGGTCCCGACACCGAGACCGCCCCGGTGCTGAAGGAGACGCTGCCGACCGGGGTCACCGGGGTCAGCGTGAGCGGTGCCACGTGCACCCTGGCGAGCGGCACCTACACCTGCCCGCTGTCCTCCCTGGCCGACGACGCCTCCACCACCGTCACTTTCACCGCCACGCTGCCCGCCACGGCGAGCGACCCGTCGGCGGCGTCCGCGGTGGTCTCCGGCGCCGGCACCGACCCGGTCACCGGCAACAACACGAACTCGACCGGTGTGGGCGTCAATGCCCCGCCGGACGCGACCGGCGACCTGGCGGCGCTGAACTCCCCGTCCCTGTCGACGGACATCGACGTGCTGGCCAACGACGACGACCCGGACGCGGCGGACACGCTGACGCTCTCGTCGGTGACCGCCCCGGCCCACGGCACGGCGACGATCGTCGGCGGCAAGGTGAACTACACGCTCGACGACGTGGACTTCATCGGTACCGACACCTTCACCTACACCACCTGCGACGGCCGTGGGGGGTGCGACACCGCGACCGTGTCGGTGGCCGTGAACGACCACCGGAGAGCGGATCTGAAGGTGACCCAGGTGGCCGCGCCGACCGTGGTGCAGCGCGGCGGCAGCCTCGCGGTCACCTGGAACGCGACCGTCGTCAACCAGGGGCCGCAGAGCGAGCCCAGCCCGGTGCTGGTGCAGAAGCTGCCCACCGGCGTCACCGGGGTGACCGCCACCGGGGCCACCTGCACCACGTCGGGCACCACGCTCACCTGTGCGCTGGGTGCGCTGGCGAGCGGGGCGTCGGCCACGGTGAAGTTCGCCGCGACGCTGCCCTCGACCGCGACCGACCCCTCCAGCGCGACCGCGACGGTGTCCGGCGCGATCGCCGACCCGGACGCGTCCAACAACGCCGTCACCACGCCGATCGGTGTGAACCGTTCCCCGGTGGCCACTTCCGACACCGGAAGCCTGCCCGCGGACGTCCTCACGGCGGACCTGGACGCCACGAAGAACGACACCGACCCGGACGGCGACACGCTGACGATCAGCTCGGTGACCTCGCCCGCGCACGGCAGCGCCTCGATCGTCGGCGGCAGGATCCGTTACACGCTGACCGACAGCACCTTCGTCGGGGACGAGACGTTCAGCTACACGGTGTGCGACGGGCGCGGTGCCTGTGACAGCGCGTCGGTGACGGTGGCTGTGGCCGACCACGAGGTCGCCGACCTCGGCGTGACCCAGACCGCGGGCCCGAAGGTGCTGCAACGGGACGGTTCCCGGGTGGCCACCTGGACGGCGACGGTGCGCAACGCCGGGCCGGAACGCGCCCTGGCGCCGGTGCTGACGCAGACCCTGCCGGCCGGGGTGACGGGGGTGGCCACCTCGCTGGCCGCGTGCACCGTCAGCGGTGTGGTGGCGACCTGCCCGCTGACCGGGCTGGACAGCGGGGAGACCACCGAGATCACCTTCACCGCAACGGTTCCCGCGGATGCCGCCGACCCGGCCACGGCCAGTGCCGCGGTGAAGGGCGGATCGCCCGACCCGGACAGCACGAACAACACCGCGACGGCGTCGGTCGCGCTGAACACGCCGCCGGTGGCCACCGACGACGCGGCCACGCTGGGCTCGTCGGTGCTGAGGATGACGATCGACGCGCTGGCCGGGGTGAGTGACGCCGACGACGACCCGCTGACGCTGAAGAGTGTGGGCAAGCCGGCCCACGGCACCGCGACGATCGTGGACGGCAAGATCCGGTATCTGCTCACCGACACCGACTTCACCGGTGAGGACACCTTCAGCTACGTGGCCTGTGACGACCGTTCCGGCTGCGACACCGCGCAGATCACCGTGACGGTGGCCGGCCGGCAGCACGAGCCGTCCGCGACGGGTGACACCGCGACGGTCGTGACCGGGTCGACGGTGAAGATCGACGTGCTGGCGAACGACACCGACGCCGACGGCGGCACGCTGACGCTCAAGCGGATCACCCGGGCCCCGGAGCACGGCACCGCGAAGGTGGTGAAGGGCAAGATCGTGTACACGCCGGACGACGGGTACGTGGGCACCGACACGGTGCGCTACGAGGTCTGCGACTCCGGCGGGCTGTGCTCCCAGGCCACCGCGAAGATCGCGGTGACCGCGCAGCCGCCGGTGCTGAAGCCGGACACCGGTGACGTGCGGCCGGGCGGGTCCACGCTCATCGACGTGCTCGGCAACGACAGCGATCCGGCCGGGTACCCGCTGGGCAGCGTGACGATCATCCGGTACCCGGGCACCGGGACCGCCACGGTCAAGGGCAACCAGATCCGCTACCAGGCGCCGTCCGGGCTGAAGGCCGGGACCGAGGTGACCATCGGCTACCAGGTCTGCAACAAGGCCGGTGCCTGCTCGGACGGCGAGGTGGTGCTGACGGTGGCCGGCACCCCGGTCAGCGGCGGCGGCCTGGCGTTCACCGGTACGCGCATGCTGGGGCCGGTCGCGGTCACCGGGATCACGCTGATCCTCGCCGGGCTGATGACCCACCGGCTGGTGGCCCGGCCCCGCGAGCGGGTGAGGGTGCGGACGCACGGCCGGCACAAGGCATGAGCCGGGCCGTGCGGGTGTGGCCGCTGCGGGGGCGGCTGGTGCCGAGGTGGCCGGGGCTGGGGTGGCTGGTGCCGAGGTGGCCGGGGCTGCTGGGGCTGCCGGGGCTGCCGGGGCCGGGACCGAGCGGGTGGCGGCCGTGACCGAGTACCCGGTGCGGCACCGGGTGGCCCGGCACAAGGCGCCGGCCCCACCCCGGGCCCGGCTGCGGATCGTGCCGGTGCGTCCCGGGCCGGCGTCCCTCGCCACGCTGGCCGTGGTCGCCGGGGTGGTCCTGCTGCTGGGGGCCGGGGGCTGGCTGCTGTGGAGCCGGCACGTCGGCGAGCAGCGGGCCGGGCAGACGGTGGAGGCGCTGCGCCAGGAGTGGCGGGACACCCCGGTCACCGGGGCGCGGACCCCCGGGCCGGCCGGTACCGGTGAGGACGCGGCCGGCGTCACCACGGGCGTCACCACCGGCGTCACCACCGGCGTCACGCCGGTCCCCGGGGACGCGTTCGCCATCATGACCGTGCCGAGGTTCGGGAAGGACTGGCAGATGCCGGTTCTCGAGGGAACCGGCACGGCGCCGCTGCGGTCCGGGGTGGGGCACTACACCGACACCGCGCTGCCCGGCGCGGTCGGCAACTTCGCGGTGGCCGGTCACCGCACCACCTGGGCCCATCCGTTCCGCCGGATCGAGCGGCTGCGGGCGGGCGACCAGGTGGTGGTGCAGACCCGGCAGGCCCGGTACGTGTACCGGGTCACCGGGCACGAGGTGGTGCGGCCGGAGCGGGCGGACGTGCTGGACCCGGTGCCCGGGCGGCCGGGGGAGGTGCCGGACCGGGCCCGGCTGACCCTGACCACCTGCCACCCGGAGTTCTCGGCCCGGCAGCGCTGGGTGGTGCACGCCGAGCTGGAGACGGGCACGCCGTAGATTCTCCCCGTCGGGGAACCATCACCCACGGACGGAGAACGACATGCCCGGACCCCGGTTGCGAGTGATCGTCGACAACGACTTCTCCGGCGACCCGGACGACCTGTTCCAGCTGGCCCACCACGTGCTGTCGCCGTCGGTCGAGATCCCCTTCGTGATCGGCTCGCACCTGGCGCCGGGCGACGGCTTCGACCCCTCGGCGGAGCAGGCCGGGAACGCCGTGCGGGTGGCCACCGAGCTGCTGGAGCTGATCGGTGGGGCCGGCCGGATCCCGGTGCTGCGGGGCTCCGACACCGCGCTCACCTCACCGCTGGAGCCGGTTCGCTCCCCGGGGGCCGAGGCGATCGTGGCCGAGGCGCTGCGCGACGACACCGATCTGCCACTGGTGGTGGCGCTCGGCGGCGGCCTGACCGAGCTGGCCAGCGCGCTGCTGATCGAGCCCGCGATCGCGGACCGGCTGACCGCGGTCTGGATCGGCGGTCCGGAGCACGAGGGTCTCGCGGTGCCACCGCCGGGCGCGGCCGAGATCGAGTACAACCTGAACATCGACCTGGCGGCGGGCATCTCGGTGTTCAACCACTCCCGGGTGCCGCTGTGGCAGGTGCCGCGCGACGTGTACCGGCAGTGCCTGGTGTCGCAGGCCGAGCTGGACCTGCGGGTGCGCCCGGCGGGCCGGCTCGGCGCCCACCTGATGCGCGCGCTCGACCGGGTGGCCGGCCTGGCGCGGGACTGGGGTGGCGATCTCGGCGAGACCTACGTGCTGGGCGACAGCCCGCTGGTGCTGCTGACCGCGCTGCGCTCCTCGTTCGAGCCGGACACCTCCTCCAGCGCCCACGTCACCGTCCCGATGCCGCGGCTGACCCCGCGCGGCACCTACGAACCCGACCCGCACGGGCGTCCTCTGCGGGTGTACACCCGGGTGGACACGCGTCTCGTGTTCGAGGATCTCTACGCGAAACTGGCCAGGGAGCAGGTGCTTCAGGAGAAGACGCCGAAGTAGGCGTCGAGGGCGGGGCGACCACGGTGCGGCGGCCCGGGCGGATCCGCACCGGGCCGGCATTTCCGCAGACGGTAGGCGGAATACTGCATGCAGGGGAAGGCCCAGACGTTCCGGAGGGCAGACTTTCGGGTAAAAACATGCCCTGAGCGGTCACTTTCCGGGGACCGTGACGGGTGCGCCCGATGATGAGTGCTCCCTCACCGCGCCTGACGGTGCTTCATGACCTGCCGGTCCTGTGATCCTGTGGAGCCCCCTTGGCCCAGCGCACCGGTCCCACCGGGCCGATGACGACGACGTCCGACCCGATTCGCCCGCGGGGCAGTGCCGCCCCTCACCTCCTTCCCTCCGGGCAGGCCGGCGTGCACCTGGCGACAGCGCTCTGCCTGGCCCGTTCCGTCCTGTTCCTGCGCGCGGCCGGCCTCGGTGCCGCGGCCGGGGTGGCCCTGGCGACCGGCGCGGACCCGCTGCACCTCGCCGTCCCGTTCGGCCTGCTGCTGGCCGTCACCCTGGTCGAGCTCGGCCGGGTGCGCGACTTCGCCCGGGAGACATCGCGACTCGCCGCCCTGGCCACCGACCTGTGCCTGGCCGTGCTGTGCCCCGTGCTCGGCCTGACCGACCTCGGCCTGGTGGTGTTCCAGATCGGCACCGCGGCCCTGGCCGCCGCCCTGCTCGGCACCGCGGCCGCCCCGGTCTGGGCCGGTCAGGCCGCCCAGCTCGGCCTGATCCTCTGGCTGGTGCCGCACCACACGCTCGACACCCCTGCCCCGGCCGCGGCCGTTCCCGTGCTCCTCGTGGGCCTGGTGCTGGTGCCCGCCGCCGGGCTGCTCGCCGTGGCCGTGGCCCGCTCGGTGCGCTCACGCCTGAACCAGGTGCTGGACGAGGCCGGCGAGCCGGGCGTGCGCACGGCCGGCCTGGTCACCGGCCTGGGCCGGGCCCTGCGCGGCGTCTCGCCCGGCAGCCGGCTGGCCGGGGAGTGCGCCCAGGCCCTGGCGCACGACGCCGCCGGGCAGCTCGACGAGGCCCGGAAACCGGTGCGGGGCGTGCGGTTCGACGACCCGCTCGTCGATCTCGCGGTGCCGCTGGAACAGCTGTGCCGGGAGTGGTCCAGCACCCACCGGATCGCGATCACCACCCGGATGGAGCCCCTCTGGCCCTCCGGGGTCGTGCGTCACGGTCTGGCCGTGCTGGTGACGGAGAGCCTGGACAACATCGCCCACCACGCCCGCGCCACCCGGGCCCGGCTGGTGCTGCGCGGCAAGGACCACGACATCGACCTGTCGATCAACGACAACGGCGGCGGCTTCACCGTTCCCGACGGAAAGATCCTGCTGGCCGGGCGTTATCCCGGTCTGGAGCGGATGGTCGGGCGGGCCCGCGCGATGGGCGCCACCCTGACCGTCTCCTCCGAGCAGTACGGTGGCACCACGATCCGGATCCGGCTGACCCGATGACCCGCACCCGCACCACCTTCGACGCCTCCGCGCCGTCCCTGCTGTGGCGTGGTGGCCCGCCGCGCTGGCGGGTGGCCGGGCTCGGCGCGGCCTGCGCGCTCGCCGCCCTGGTCACCGTGCTGCTGCTGTCACCCGGCGGCTCGTCCGCCGGGAACGCCGCTGAGGCCGGCGGCCCACCCCCACGGATCACCATCCCGGCCGCCGCCGCGGACGAGACCTATCCGCCCGGCCCGTCCACGACCCCGACCCCGACCACTCCCAAGATCACGACCACCCCCACGACCACGGTCTCGGCCTCGGTCAGGGCCAGGCCCACGGCGACGTCGGTCCCGGCCTCGTCGTCCTTGGTGTCGACCGCGACGCCGAGAGCGAGGAGGACGACGGAGACCACCACCACGCAGCCCGCCCCCACCTTCAGCCCGGTGACGGTCGCGGCGGCCGACGCGAGCGTCAGCGGCGGAGCCGCCGTGGTCGAGTGCTCCGGGTGCCGCTCCGGCAGCCGGGTGGCCTATCTGGAGGGAACGCGCGCCGTCACGCTCACCCTGTCCGGCGTGCCGGTGGCCGGCGCCCGGCAGCTGACGATCGTCTACGAGAGCGACAACCTGCGTGACCTGACGGTCACCGTGAACGGCGACAGCCGCACCCTGACCTCCCTGCCCGGCGCCGGGGACTGGGTGACGCCGGCCACCGTCACCGTGGGCATCGAGCTGACGAAGGGCACCAACACCCTGGTCTTCGCCAACCCGGCCGGCCCGGCCCCCGACCTGGACCAGTTCGTGATCCGCTAGCGGCCGGGCCGGCGACGGAATGAGCCGGGCGGCGGCCAGGTTAGATCGTCGTGCGCGTCGTGGAACGCCCACCTCGCGGGACGTGTGCAAAGGGTGACAAATGAGCCTGATCCACTGGCTTTTCGACGCGCAGCTGGTCATCGGCGGCCAGACCATCCTCTGGCGGGAGGTGCTCGGCAACCTGTTCGGTTTGCTCAGCGCGCTCGGCGGGATGCGCCGCAAGGCCTGGGCCTGGCCCGTCGGGATCGTCGGCAACGCCCTTCTGCTCACGGTCTTCCTCGGGGTGGCGTTCGGCACGCCGAATCCCGTCAACCTGCTCGGCCAGGCCGGGCGCCAGGTGATGTTCATCGTCGTGTCGGTCTACGGCTGGTGGCGGTGGACACGCCGTCCCGACCAGGAGGGCGCGGTGATCGAGCCGCAGTGGGCGTCGTGGCGCACCCGGGCCCTGCTGGTGGCCGGCCTGATCGGCGGCACCCTGCTGCTCACCCCGCTGTTCCGGGCCCTCGGCTCGTACGAGCCGGTCTGGAGCGACGCCTGGATCTTCACCGGCTCGGTGCTCGCCACCTACGGCATGGCCAAGGGCTGGGTGGAGTTCTGGCTGATCTGGGTCGCCGTCGACGTGGTCGGGGTGCCGCTGCTGTTCTCGGCCGGCTACTACGCCTCCGGCCTGATGTACGCCTTCTACGGGGTGTTCACCCTCACCGGGTTCTTCGTGTGGAAGCGGCGCAACGCGGTGGTGCGCCCGAACCTGGAGACCGTGGGCGCCTGACCCGTGCCGCCGGGGTAGTGCCTGCACCACCACGGCCCGGGGGAGAGCCACCCGGTGCGGTGGGCAGCAGGGGGCAGTGACCCGGGGCCGGCCCGGCGGCAGGCTCGAAGCATGACGACGAAAACCACCACCCCGTCCACGTCCCTCGCACTGACCGCGGCCGTCGTGCTGGCCGTCTCCGGCGCCGTCGTGACCGGTGCCGCAACGGCCTTCGGCTCCGGCCAGGCGTCCGGTTCGGGCCCGGCATCCGGCGTGGCCCCGAAGGGCGACCGTGTCATGCGTGACGTCGCCCGGCAGGTGCTCGGCGCCGGTGCCCCCGGCTACACGGCCCGCATCGACGACGGCCACCGGGTCTCCCTCACCACCGCCGGTGTCGCCGACCGCGCCACCGGGCGAAAGCTCACCGGCCACGACCAGTTCGAGATCGGCAGCAACACCAAGACCTTCATGTCCGCCCTGACCCTCCAGCTGGTGGACGACGGGAAGGTCGATCTGGACGCACCGGTGTCCGGATACCTGCCCGGGACCGTGCCCGGCGGCGACGCGATCACCGTGCGGATGCTGCTCAACCACACCAGCGGTCTGTTCAGCTACACCGCCGACGAGGACTTCGCGAAGGGCCTGACCACCGACCCGGAACGGGTGTGGACGCCGCGGGAGCTGCTCGACGTCGCGTTCGCCCACGACCCGGAGTTCGCCCCCGGCCAGGGCTGGTCGTACTCGAACACGAACTACACGCTGATCGGGATGCTGCTGGAGAAGCTCACCGGCGAGCGCCTTCCCGACCTGGTGCGCGAGCGCATCGCCGCCCCGCTCGGGCTGCGGAACACCTACTTCGCCGACCCCGCCGCCACGAACACCGGCCCGGGCTACGCGCACGGCTACTCCGTCAGCTTCGCCGGCACCGAACCCGCGTACACCGACACGGCCACCTGGCCGATCGGCGGCTGGGGCGGCGCGGCCGGGGCGATCGTCTCCGACCAGCGCGACCTGTCCCGGTTCTTCTCCGGCCTGCTCGGCGGCGAGCTGTTCTCGGCCGAGCAGCTGCGGCAGATGAAGACCACCGTGGACCTGCCCGGGGACTTCCTCTACCAGGGCGGTTACGGCCTCGGCATCTTCCGGCTGGACTCCGCCTGCGGCACGGTCTGGGGCCACGGCGGCGACACCAACGGCCACCACAGCACGGCCGTGGCCACCGGGGACGGCCGCCGCACCGCGGTCAGCGACACCACCGCCGAGCCCGGCGACCTGGAGACCAGCGACGGCGCCGAGCGTTTCGTCGAGGTCGCGGTGGCCGCCCAGGAGGTGACGGTCTGCGAGATGCTCGGTGAGCCGGTGCCCGGCGAGGTCACCGACGCCCTGCACGGGACCACGGCCACGACCTCCGCCGCGACGACGGGTCGGTGAACCTGGTGCCGCGCTCGCTCACCCGGGCACCCCGGGGCCGCCGGCGCGCGGCGTTCCCGTTGGTGCTGCTGGCCCAGCGCTGGTACCGGGCCCGGTACCAGCGGGCGCCGCGAGGCTTAGGGCATCCACTCGCGGGCCAGAAGTCCCGGATCTGAACGGCTTTCCGGTCCGGGGCGGAATCCGGGCGTAGATTGACCCGGCAGGGGGACCTTCCGGTTCTCCTGCCCCGTACAGCAGTTCAGCGCGGACCGACGACGTGTGCCGCGTCCGCGATCCCCCGGAGATGTTCCGATGACGAGCCTGCCCACGCTCCCCGCCGAACCGGCCGCACCCGGCGTGCCCCCACGAACGCCCGCGCAGGCGTCCATGATTTCACCGCCGGAGGCCCTCGGGCCACGGCAGATGGCGCTCCGGGCGGTCAGCACGGCGGTGGGCAAGTCCGGTGAGGACGCCCTCACCACCTTCGTGCTGTCGGTGCTGGCGGGTGCTTTCATCGGGTTCGGCGCGATGTTCGCCACGGTGGTCAGCGCCACCGTCCCCGGCTCCGCCGCGCTGCCCTACGGCATCTCCAAAGGGCTCATGGGACTGGCCTTCTCGGTCGGCCTGATCCTCGTGGTGGTGGGCGGTGCGCAGCTGTTCACCAGCAACGTGCTGCTGGTCATGGCCTGGGCGTCGGGGCGGATCACCGGCGTGGCCGTGCTGCGCAACTGGGTGCTGGTCTACGCCGGCAACTTCGCCGGTGCGGCCGGTACCGCCGCCCTGGTGGTGTACTCGCACGAGTACCGTTCCGCGGCGGGCGGTGTCGGGCTGAACGCGCTGAACATCGCCGAGGGCAAGGGCGAACTCGGTTTCGGTCAGGCCCTGGTGCTGGGGGTGCTGTGCAACGTGCTGGTCTGCCTGGCGGTGTGGCTCAGCTACTCGGCGCGCACCACCACCGACCGGATCGCGGCGGTCGTGATGCCGGTCGCCGCCTTCGTGGCGGGCGGTTTCGAGCACAGCGTGGCCAACATGTACTACCTGCCGCTGGCCGCGATGATCAGGAGCTCGGCGCCGTCCTCGTTCTGGGCGTCCACCGGCACCACACCCGACGCCTTCGGCCACGTCGGCTGGACGGCGTTCGCGCAGAACCTGCTGCCGGTGACGATCGGCAACATCATCGGCGGCGGGCTGATCGTCGGGGGCCTGTACTGGGTGGCCTACCTGCGGCACGACCGACCCGAGACCGGCGGTGCCGCTGCGGGTTCGTGATTCCCCGGTTGACGTGCGACGTCTCCTCGGTGATAGTTGCCAGTAGTTCGAAGGGGAGTACCCGACGCCACACGCACCGCCGTCACTACGGGCCCGGCCGACCGGGCCCCGGTGGTGCAGCCGTCGTCACGACGGCCCGGGGAGACCTTCGTCCAGCAGCGCCGGCCCGCCGACGCGGGCCCGGCTGGACGAAAGGTCGTTCCGTTGCACGTCTCCTGGTGGGTCTGGGCCGCCCTCATGCTGGTGGTGGCCGCGATGCTGGCCGTCGACCTGTTCCTGCACCGCGACAACCACGTGGTCGGCTTCCGTGAGGCCGCGATCTGGTCGGGCGTCTGGATCGCCGCCGGCCTGCTGTTCGGCCTGGTGCTGTGGGCCTGGCAGGGCGGCGACGTGGCCGGCACCTACTACGCCGGCTACCTGATCGAGAAGGCGCTCTCGATCGACAACGTGTTCGTCTTCGCGCTGATCTTCACACATTTCGCGGTTCCCGACGCCTATCAGCACAAGGTGCTGTTCTGGGGCGTGATCAGTGCGCTGCTGCTGCGCCTGGCCTTCATCTTCGTCGGGGCCGGGCTGCTGGAGACGTTCTTCTGGACCGCCTACGTGTTCGGCGCGTTCCTCGTGTACACCGGCTACCGGATGGCCTTCGGGCACAGCGGGCAGAGCCCGCCGGACCGTAACCCGGTGGTGCGCCTGACCCGCCGTGTCGTGCCCACCGACCCGGCCTACCACGGCGACCGGTTCTTCACCCGGATCAACGGAAAGCGTGTCGCCACCCTGCTGTTCGTGGTGCTGGTGGCGATCGAGGCGACCGACCTGATCTTCGCGATCGACTCGGTGGCCGCGATCCTGGCGATCACCACCAGCACCTTCATCGTCTGGAGCGCCAACGCCTTCGCCGTGCTGGGCCTGCGCAGCCTCTACTTCTGCCTGGCCGGCCTGCTGCGCCGCTTCGTGCACCTGCACTACGGCCTGGCGGTGCTGCTGGCGTTCGCCGGGGTCAAGCTGATCCTGTCGGAGACCCCGGTGGGCAAGCTGCCGATCCCGCTCACCCTCGGGGTGATCGTCGTGACGATCACGGTGTCGATCGTCTGGAGCCTGCGCAGCACCCGGGAGGCCGGGCGGGTCTCCTCGTCGTCGGCCGAATAGGTCATGGACGGCGAAGTGGCCCGGAAGCGCCTGCCGCCGGGCCACTTCGGCGCGCGTTCCGGGGCGGCGAGGAGGTCGTGCGGCCTCGCCCGAAAGCAGATGGAAAGGGTCGGTTTTCAGGTGGCCTTGCGGCCCACCCCGGCCACCGCCACGGCACCCGCCGCCTCCTGGACGTCGTCCGGGTGGCTGGGCCGCCAGCGCGGCGTCCGGACCAGGCCGGGTTCGGCCAGCGTCCAGTCGCCGAAGAAGGCGGCCACCTGCTCGCGGTCGCGCACCGCCATCGAGTCGGAGGCGCCGCGGTAGAGGCTCGCGGCCTGGTGGGTGCCGTCCGCGTCGCCCTCGGGCACCACGTGGGTGATCGCCAGAAAACTGCCGGCGGCGGCCGCGTCGCGCAGCCGGGCCACCGCCTCGTGCGGCCGGTCGTGGTCCGGCACGAACGGCAGCACCGAGGCCAGCAGGATGCCGACCGGCCGGGTCAGGTCGAGCAGCCCGGCCAGCTCGGGCGAGTCCAGCACGTTCTGCGGGTGGCGCAGATCGGCGCGTAGCACGGCGGTGCCGGGCACGTCGCGCAGGATCAGCTCGCTGTGGGCCACCGCGACCGGGTCGTGGTCGACGTACAGCACCCGTGACCCGGGGCTCAGTGCCCGGGCGATCTCGTGCACGTGGCCGACGGTGGGGATGCCCGACCCGAGGTCGAGGAACTGGTCGATGCCCTGCCCGGCCATGAAGGTGACGGCCCGCTGCACGAAGGCCCGGTTGGTCTGCGCCGCGCCCGCGATGGTGGGGATCACCGCCGCCACCCGCTCGGCGAACGCCCGGTCGGCGGCGAAGTTGTGGGCGCCGCCGAGCAGGTAGTCGTACACCCGCGCGGGCGAGGGGACATCGAGATCGACCCCGGGCGGGGCCCAGTCCGGTGTGGTCATGTGCGCAGTTTATGCCGGTACGCACGGCGGGAGATGCTCGGGGCAGGCCCCTTTCGGACGGTTGTCCGACATCTGGCGGATAGCGGGACTTCCGGCGTGGCCGTGCCCCCATCTCGTCAGATTGACGGGACTTGCGGTCGGTTTCGCTGGGGTCCACGGACTCCTGTGTCCGCCCGCCCCGCGCCGCCACCCTTGAGGTGAAACGACCGACGACGGAGGAGGCGGCGAGCGTGTCACGCAGGAAGCGGGATCGGGCCGCCCGCGACGCGGGGGACCGGTCGTCGTCCCCGGGTTCCCGGGCACACCCGCCGGAGCGAGGCCTGCCGGGAGGTCCGGACCGGACCGCCGGTGATGGCGCGCCGGGCGTCCCGCAGCCGTATCCCGACAAGTATCTGAGGAGAGACATGACCGCGGAGCAGAAGCCCGCCGCAGTCCCGACCGGAGAACCGCAGCCGGAAACGCCTTCCGACGTCGCGGTGGCGGTCGACACGCTGGTCGAGGCGGGGCTCAAGGCCCTCGCCGACTACGGCGCCTTCGACCAGGAGACGATCGACCACATCGTCAAGAAGGCCTCGGTGGCCGCCCTGGACCGGCACGCCGCCCTCGCGCAGCTCGCGGTGGAGGAGACCGGCCGCGGTGTGTTCGAGGACAAGGCCGTCAAGAACATCTTCGCCTGCGAGCACGTCACCCACAGCATGGCGAAACTGCGCACCGTCGGCGTGATCAGCCAGGACGACATCAACGGGATCACCGAGATCGCCGACCCCGTGGGTGTTGTCGCCGGCATCACCCCGGTCACCAACCCGACCTCCACGGCCATCTTCAAGTCGCTGCTGGCGCTGAAGACCCGCAACCCGATCGTCTTCGCCTTCCACCCCTCCGCCCAGCGGTGCAGCGTGGAGGCGGCGCGGATCGTGCGCGACGCGGCCGTCGCCGCCGGCGCGCCGGAGCACTGCATCCAGTGGATCGAGCAGCCCTCGCTGGAGGCCACCCACGCCCTCATGCACCACCCGGGCATCGCCACCATCCTGGCGACCGGCGGCAATGCCATGGTGCGGGCGGCCTACTCGGCCGGCAAGCCCGCCCTCGGCGTCGGCGCCGGCAACGTGCCGGCCTGGATCGAGAAGAGCGCCAGGCTCAAGCGGGCCGTCAACGACATCGTGCTGTCGAAGTCGTTCGACAACGGCATGATCTGCGCCTCCGAGCAGGCCGCCATCGTCGACGACGAGATCTACGACGCCGCGCTGGAGGAGTTCCGCCACCTGCACGCCCACGTCGCCACCCAGGACGAGAAGCGCAAGCTGGAGCAGTTCGTCTTCGGCGCCACCGCCTACGGAAAGTCTTGCAGCGGAGCGAAGCTCAACCCGGACGTGGTGGGCCGGTCGCCGCACTGGATCGCCGAGCAGGCCGGGTTCAGCGTGCCCGAGCAGACCTCGATCATCCTCACCGAGGTGAACGAGGTGGGCCCGGAAGAGCCGCTGACTCGGGAGAAGCTGTGCCCGGTGCTGGCCGTGCTGCGGGTGCGCTCGCGGGAGGAGGGGCTCCAGGCGTCCACCCGGATGGTCGAGTTCCACGGCCTGGGCCACAGCGCCGTCATCCACACCCAGGACGAGGACCTGGTGGTGGAGTTCGGCAAGCGGGTGAAAGCCGTTCGGGTCATCTGGAACTCGCCGTCCTCGCAGGGCGGCATCGGTGACATGTACAACTCGTTCGTGCCGTCGCTGACCCTGGGCTGCGGCAGCTACGGCCGTAACTCGGTGTCCAACAACGTGTCGGCCGTCAACCTGATCAACATCAAGCGGATCGGCAGGCGCACCAACAACATGCAGTGGTTCAAGGTGCCGTCGAGGATCTACTTCGAGCCGCACGCCATCCGCTACCTCTCGGACATGCCCGACGTCGAGCGGGTCACGATCGTCACCGACGCCACGATGACCCGGCTGGGCTTCGTCGAGCGGATCGACCGGGTGCTCCAGCGCCGTCCCAACCGGGTCGTGCTCCAGATCATCGACGACGTCGAGCCCGAGCCGCAGATGACCACCGTCGACCGGGGGGCCGAGCTGATGCGCTCGTTCCGGCCGGACACGATCATCGCCCTCGGCGGCGGCTCGGCGATGGACGCGTCCAAGGTGATGTGGCTGAAGTACGAGCACCCCGAGATCGACTTCGACGACATGCGGGAGAAGTTCTTCGACATCCGCAAGCGGGCTTTCGCCTTTCCCGCGCTGGGTGAGAAGGCCCGTCTGGTCTGCGTTCCCACCACCTCGGGCACCGGCGCCGAGGTGACGCCGTTCGCCGTCATCACCGACCAGCGCACCGGCAAGAAGTACCCGCTGGCCGACTACGCCCTGACCCCGACCGTCGCGATCGTCGACCCGGCGCTGACCGCCAGCATGCCGCAGAAGATCGCCGCCGACAGCGGTTTCGACGCCCTGACGCACGCGATCGAGGCGTACGTGTCGGTGTACGCGAACGACTTCACCGACGGCCTGGCCCTGCACGCGATCCGGCTGATCTTCGCCAACCTCGAGAAATCGGTGCAGCAGGGCGACGCCGAGGCCCGCGAGCGCATGCACAACGCGGGCACCGTGGCGGGCATGGCCTTCGGCAGCGCGTTCCTGGGCATCGTGCACGCCATGTCGCACACCCTGGGTGCCACCTTCCACGTGGCCCACGGCCGCACCAACGCGGTGCTGCTGCCGCACGTGATCCGCTACAACGGCACCGCGCCGTCGAAGCTGTCCGGCTGGCCGAAGTACGAGAGCTACCGGGCGCCGGAACGTTTCGCCGACATCGCCGGAATGCTGGGTCTGCCGGCGAGCACCCCGCAGGAGGCGGTGGAGGCCCTGGCCACGGCGGTCGAGCAACTGCGCGACCGGGTGGGCATCGAGTCGTCGTTCGCCGAGATCGGTGTGGACGAGCAGGCATTCCTGGCCTCGCTCCCGCAGCAGGCCCTCAACGCCTACGAGGACCAGTGCGCACCGGCCAACCCGCGGATGCCGATGCTCGACGACATGCAGCGGCTGATGCGGGCCGCCTACTACGGGGAGAACGCGAGCTGACGTACGCCTGACGCCACGGCCGGGACCGCGGGTCCCGGCAGTGCGCGGAAAAGGGCTGGCTGTCGATGGGAGCTTCGCCGGCGGCGTCGGCCCCTGGATCGGCACCGGCGAATCATGGACGACGAGGAGCCCGGACCGGGGCTCCCGTCGTCCATGAACTGACCGCCGAACGCCCGCTCAGCCCGCGTGCCCACGCACCTTGCTGCGGCGCATCGCCTGCTCGGCCACCTCCAGGGCGTGCTCGGGCGTGGTGGCCGCCTCGACCACGGTGATGGCGCCCACGGCCGCGTGCACCAGAAGGTCGCCGCCCGGCAGGGAACCGGTGGGCCGGTAGGCCGTGCGGTGCAGCAGGTGGGTGGCGGCCCGGAAGCGGTGGTTCCAGTTGCCGAACGAGGCGTCGCTGGGGGCCAGCACCGCGGCGGCCACGAACCGGTCCCGGTCGTGGCGGCCCAGCAGGTCCTCCGGGCGCCCGGCGGCCCGCAGCGACCCGGCCATCAGGCGCAGCACGTCGTCGCCGGTGTCCGGGCCGTAGAGGTCGTTGATGGCGGTGAAACCGTCCACGTCGATGAACGCGATCGCCAGTTGCTCGCTGCCCGGCTGGAGGGTGCCGATGGCGGTCGTCAGCCACTCCCGGATCCCGTTGCGGTTGTACAGCCCGGTCAGGTCGTCCACGGTGTCGGGCCGCCGCAGCGGGCGGGTGCGCCGGGCCAGCATCTCGGCCCGGGCCCGTTCCCGCCCCGCGGCGCGTTCCCGGCTGATCTGCTCGGCCAGCACCCGCGCGAACAGCTGCATGGTGACCAGGTCGTGGTCGTGCAGCAGCACACTCGACGCGGCGGCCCCGCACAGGGTGCCGATCATCGCCTGGCTCTGGTCCACCACCGGCACGCTGACGTAGGTGCGGATCCCCAGCTCCCGGGCGGCGTCGCTGTCTCCCCACACCGCGGGGACGTCCGCCGTGTAGGGGATGCCGGCGTCCAGGGCCCGGCGGCACAGGGTGTCGCTCCACGGCACGCTCAGCCCCTCCGGGATGGTGAGCGAGCCGGTGTTCAGGGAGTGCACGATCTGCTGCCGGTCCCCGGCCCAGTCCACGAACGTCAGGTAGGTCGACTCCAGGCCGGTGGCGGCGTGCAGCAGCTCCAGCAGGGGCCGGGTCAGCGACTCCAGGTCGTCGCTGCGCGCCACCAGCTCGGCCAGGTACCCGACATCGGGAAGGTCAGGAAGGTCCTGCGCGACAACGGGATCTGGTGTGCCCCGCACGGACCGGGCCAGCACCTGCCCGATGAACTCACCGGTGGTGGCCAGCCGGTCGGCGTCGCGCGCCGTCAGGTCTGGCCTCGGCGTGGCCGCGACCGCGCACACCGCCCCCACGATGTCGCCGTCCACCACCAGCGGCACCCCGGCGTGGGTGCCCAGGCCGGACAGCAGGGTGCCGGACCGCCTGGTCATCGGGTGCCGGCTCAGCACCGGGTGCCGGCCGGTGTCGGTGACCAGCGTCTCCACCGCCTCGGTCGCGACCAGCCAGCAGATCGTGTCGTGCACCGCCACCGGGTCCTTCCGGTGTGGCGGGAGCGGCAGCCCGGCCAGGTGCGTCACGTGCCGCTGCCCGTCCCGGAACCGGCTGACGAAGGCGGTGTCCACCCCGGTCTGCTCCACCAGCACCTCCAGGGCGTGACGGATCCGTTCGTCCGCCTCGCCCCGGCCCGCCTCCAGCAGTGACAGCAGTCCCGGTAGCACCCGGGGGTGACCTGGTTCCACGGCGAGGTGATCGGCCCGGCCGGGCGGCGGGGCAAGCCCGGGCGCCCCGGCTCACCCGGATGCCTGCCCGGATGTCCGCCCGGATGCCTGCCCGGATGCCCTTGGTCACGGGTCCTCCGGTCACCGCCGACGTGAGCCCGGTGACGTCGGCCCGGAGTGATCCAGGAGCAGCCCGGCAGGTCTGTACTGTCTCTGCTTGGAGTCCACGAGTCCCGTGTGACCTGCAACCTCCAAGGACGGAGCAGAACCATGACCCCCCGTAAGACTGCGGCGCGCGAGTCGATCGTCGCGGGACGTACCGCCCTGGGCATCGAGCTCGGCTCGACCCGGATCAAGGCCAGCCTGACCGACGACGCGGGCGTCACCCTGGCCACCGGGTCGTCCACCTGGGAGAACCAGCTCGTCGACGGACTCTGGACGTATTCCCTGACGGCGGTGCACGAGGGGCTCCAGGCCGCCTACGCCGACCTGGTCACCGCGGTCGCCGAGCAGTACGGGGAGCGCCCGTCGACCTACGGCGCCATCGGCGTGTCGGCCATGATGCACGGCTACCTGGCGTTCGACGGCGACGACGAGCTGCTGGTGCCGTTCCGCACCTGGCGCAACACCAACACCGGCCCGGCCGCCGCCACGCTCTCCGAGGCATTCGGCCTGAACATCCCGCTGCGCTGGTCGGTCGCGCACTTCTACCAGGCCGTGCTGGACCACGAGACCCACGTGCCGCAGACCCGGGCGCTCACCACGCTGGCCGGCTACGTGCACCGCCTCCTCACCGGTCAGCACGTCCTCGGTGTCGGTGACGCCTCCGGCATGTTCCCCATCGACTCCGCCACCGGCGGCTACGACGCCGCCCTGCTGGAGAAGTTCGACGCGCTCGCCGCCGCCCAGGGGTACCAGGGCGAGCTGGCCGCGTTGCTGCCGACGGTGCTGCCGGCCGGTGCCGAGGCGGGCAGCCTGACCGCCGAGGGCGCCGCCCTGCTCGACCCCTCCGGCCAGCTGCGGCCGGGCATCCTGCTGTGCCCGCCGGAGGGTGACGCCGGCACCGGCATGGTGGCCACCAACTCGGTGCGCCCGCGCACCGGCAACGTCAGCGCCGGCACCAGCATCTTCGCGATGATCGTGCTGGAGGGCCCGCTGGCCGGCACGCACCACGAGATCGACCTGGTCACCACCCCCGACGGCCACCCGGTCGCGATGGTGCACTGCAACAACGGTTCCAGCGAACTGGGCGCCTGGGTGGGCCTGTTCAGCGAGTTCGCGGTGGCCCTGGGGCACAAGCCGGACTCCGACGCGGTGTTCCAGGCCGTGCTGGGCGGTGCGCTGGAGGCGGGCCCGGACGCCGACGGCCTGCTCGCCTACAACCTGCTCTCCGGTGAGCCGATCGCGGGCGTCGACGAGGGCCGCCCGCTGTTCGTGCGCACCCCCGGATCCCGGCTCAGCCTGGCCGGTTTCGGTCGCGCCCAGCTGTACGGCGTGTTCGCCACGCTGAGCCTGGGCATGCGGGTGCTGACGGCCGAGGGCGTCACCGTGGACACGATGTTCGCCCACGGCGGGCTCTTCCGCACCGGCGGTATCGCGCAGCGGGTGCTGGCCTCCGCGGTCGGCTCACCGGTCGCGGTCGGCGAGGGCGCGGGGGAGGGCGGCTCCTGGGGCATCGCGATCCTGGCCGCCTACGCCGCCGCCGTGCGCGACGGCTCGGCCGCCGGTCGCACCCTCGGAACCTGGCTGGACGAGGTGGTGTTCGCCGGCGCGCAGGCCCAGGTGGTGCAGCCGGACGCCGAGGGCGTCGCCGGCTACGCCGCGTTCCTGGAGCGCTGGCACGCCGGGCTCGCCGTGGAGAAGGCCGCGATCAGCTCGGTGAGCTGATCCCGCGATGACGCGTGCCGCCCCATCCGGCTCCCGGCCTGCTTCCGGCCGGGTGGGGCGACACACCTCGACCCGAGAGGAACGGCCGTGCCCGTCGTGCGTTACGACGATCTGCCCGACCTGCCGTGGCGCAACGGCCGCGGCACCACCCGGGAGGTGCACCGCGACGGACGCTGGCGGCTGAGCATCGCGACCATCGCTGCGGCGGGCGGGTTCTCGGCCTTTCCCGGCCTGGACCGCACCCTCGTGGTCGCCCGCGGCACGCTCACCCTGAGCGTCGGCGGGCAGGAGCTGCGGCTCGGGCCGGGCGGCCTGGCCCGGTTCGCCGGGGAGCAGACCGTGGAGGCCGAGCCCGAGGGCGTGGTGATCGCGGTGAACGTGATGGTGGCCCGGCCGCTGCGGGCCGATGTGCGGGTGGGGGAGTGGGCCGGCGGGAAGGCCGAGGCCGTGGTCGATCTGGCCGACCTGGTCACGGAAATCCAGGTGCGGCAGACGGTTCCGGTCAGACGGCCGGCCGGTGCCGTGGTGGTGCGGGCCGTCGGACGAGCGCGTGCGTGAGCGGTCAGGTGCGGTCGAGCAGGCGCGCTGCCCCGAGCACCACGAGCGCGCCCAGCAGCCAGCCCGCCACCACCTCACTGATCCAGTGGTAGCCCAGCACCAGGTTGCAGATCCCGACCACCACGGCCATCAGCACGGCCGCCGCCAGCGCCCGGCGCCGGGCCCGGCCGGCCGCGCCGGTCAGCAGCACGGCGATCAGCGCCAGGCACATGGTGGCGTTGGCGGTGTGCCCCGAGGGGTACGAGGAACCGCCCACCAGCACCTCGTTCAGGCCGCTGTGTGGTGACGTGCGCCCGGCCAGGTGCTTGGAGGTCAGGAGCAGCACGTCGAGGGTCACCACGGCGACCGCGGTGACCAGGAACGGGTGCCACGACCGGGACCACCAGGAACGGGCCAGGCCGATCACCGCGGCGGCCGTGCCGACCAGCCAGAACTGGCCGCCCATCACCAGGGTGCGCCAGACCAGGTGCCCGGCGCCGGGCCGGTCGAGCACGGTGAACCAGCCGAGCGTCGCGTCGTCCACCGTCAGGCTCGCACCGGCGACGACGAGCAGGGTGAGCCCGATCAGGACGGCCCAGCCGGCGAGCCACCTCGCCGTCCATGATCGTGTCACGTGGATCTCAGCTCCTGGTCGGGTGCGGGCGGGCGCCCATCATCGCAGGGGCGCGCGGCCCGGCCGCACCAGGATGCCGTGAGCGCGTCACCGGTGCGGTGGTGGCCGGCATCATGGACGACGGTAAACCGGTGGCGGCCCCCGTCGTCCATGATTGATGCTGGCCCGCATGGACCCATCGGTGATCGCGCACTACGGAACGGATTCCGCCGAGGCGACACGACTTTCCCGCTCGCCGCACGGGCGGCTGGAGTTCCTGCGCACGCAGGAGCTGATCCGCCGCCACAGCTCGGGGCCGAGGGGCGGCTCACCCACGACCTGCTGCCGGGCATCGAAAAGGTACTGAGCACTGGCGATTACGACGGGCACGCGGGCTTCGTGCCGGCCCGGTTCCACACCGCGCCGGAGCTGCTCGGCGAGGTGGGGGCGGCCGGTTTCGCCGGGGCCGGCGTGTTCGGGGTGGAGGGCCCGGCCTGGCCGGCCGCGGACGTCTCCGGGCGCCAGGACCTGGGTGCCGCCCTGCGCTGCGCGCGCCTGGTGGAGCAGGACCCGGCGATGATCCACGCCAGTGCGCACCTACTGGCGTTCGCCCACCGGCTCTGACTTCGCCTGCGGGGCGCCGAGTTCCAGGGCCGCCAGATGCAGCCAGCAGGCCACCGGCACCACGTTCTTCAGGATGTACTGCCCGTCGAACGAGGGCACCAGCGGGTGCACCCAGACCTCCCGGGGCAGCAGCGCCAGGGTGGAGACCACCCCGGCCATGTGCACGAAGAACGCCAGAAGCACGGCCCGCAGCCGGATTCCGGTGACCAGCCCGGCCCCGATCAGCACCGCGGCACCACCGGGTAGCTGCCCTGGTAGCGGTGCAGCCCCCGGGCCACCAGCACGGTGAGCCGTCGCGTGTCGTCTCTCATCTGTCTGCCTTGCCGTCGATGGGGTCTCGGCGGCTGGGGGAACCGCGACCGGCGTCGAGTCGCCGTGCTTCGTTCTCACGGTGAGGGATCCGCCGGTACCGCCGCCTGATATGGCCGGAGTTAGGCACTTTCGGGTCGTTGCCGCACCGGCCTCAACCCGCGGCCGGTACCTGCCGACATCCTGTGCGTGCCGATCACGACGTGGTCCGGTCCGGAAGCCGGCCGGTGAGCGACCGAGCCCAGCGCGGACTGCGTGGCCGGCCGGTCTGGCAGCCGCTGGCGGTGCTCACCCTGCTGCCGCTGCTCGCCACGGTGTACCTGGGCGGGGTCGCGGTGGCCTCCGCCCACCGCTCCGCCGACCGGGCCCTGCGGGCCCAGCGCCTGGTGTCGGCCGTGGAACTGCTCGATGCCGCCCGCCGGGCCACCGACGGCGAGGTGGTGCCGTCGATGCTCGTGCACGTGCTCGCGGACGGGGACCGGGCCACCCGGGTGGGCCTCACCGCGCGGCAGGCCGCCTCGCTGCGGGCCGCCGAGCCCGCGGTGGTGCAGCGGGCCCGCGCCCTGACCGACCGTGCGGTCGGCGCGGCCCTGGAGGCCGCCGGCGACCTTCAGCCGGATGCCCGGCTGGATCAGGCGGTCACCTCCGCCCGCACCCGCATCGCCTTCGCCCGCTCCGCCGCCGCTGACGTCTCCAAGCCGCTGGAGAACGTCATCCGTGGCTTCGGGCAGAGCTCCTCGGAACTGGCCACGGCCGAACGCTGGGCCAGCGCCGAGGCGGTCTCGGCCGGCCTGGGCCGGCGCAGCGTGGCCGCGCTCCAGGACCTGAACCAGCTGCTGACCCTGAGCGAGGCGGCCAGCCGCCAGCTCGGCGAGCTGTTCGCCTCCCGGGTGCTGGCCGACCCGGCCGCCGGCATCGCCGAGAACGGCTTCGTCGCCTCCTGGGGCGCCTACACCAAGCAGGCCGACTACGCCGGGGACTTCACCGTCGGCACGATCCGGCACAACTGGGCCGTGTACCGCAACGACCCGGCGGTCGGCGAGTTCTCCGGGCTGCTGACCGAGCAGGCCCTCGACCCGGCCCGGCAGGTGCTGGCCACCGCGGACCTGCCCGGCCTGGCCGAGCGCAGCCAGGCCCGCGACGCTGCCCTGTCGGTGGTGCTGGAGGACGCCGTGGCCCAGGTGATCGAGGCCTCCGGCGCCGATCTGGAGGCCGCCCTGGACCGCCGCCGCAACACCCTGACCGTGTGCCTGGGCCTGGTGCTGCTGTCCCTGGTCAACGGCGGTCTGGTGGTGCGCTGGCTGACCTCCTCGATGCGGTCCCTGGCCTCCGGTGCCCAGCAGGTCAGCCAGGGCAACCTGGTCGACGTGCCGCCACGCGGCCCGCGCGAGCTGCGGACCGCCGCGCGCGCCCTGTCGTCGGCCGTGGCCGGGCTGCGCCGGGTGCAGGAGCAGGCCCGGGCGGTCGTCGACGGCAACACCGAGGAGGCCCTGCGGCAGAAGCCGCTGCCCGGCCCGCTCGGCGACGTGGTGCACGCCTCGGTGGAGCAGATCGTCGAGAGCTTCCGGGCCCGCGAGGCACTCCAGGACGAGCTGGCCCACCAGGCCACCCACGACGCGCTCACCGGCCTGGCCAACCGGGCCCAGATCCTGGCCCGCCTGTCGGTGCTGCTGACCCGCGGGGCCACCGGCGTGCTGTTCATCGACCTGGACGGCTTCAAGCTGGTCAACGACACCCACGGCCACGCCGTCGGCGACCGGGTGCTGTGCGAGGTGGCCGACCGGCTCACCGCCACCCTGCGCCCGGGCGACGCGGCCGGCCGGTTCGGCGGCGACGAGTTCGTGGTCACCATCGAGGGGATCCGCGACCCGGAGGCGCTGCTCGACCTGGGCCGCCGGCTGATCAGCGCGGTCAGCTGGTCCGGCCCGATGAACGTCGGCGCCACCACGGTCAAGCAGGTGCGGGTGGGCGCCAGCGTGGGCGTGGCGCTGTCGTCACCCGGCAGCACCGCCGACAGCCTGCTGGCCGAGGCCGACATGGCCGCCTACCGGGCCAAGCGGCTGGGCCGCGGCCGGGTGGAGATCTTCGACGACGGGCTGCGCGCCGAGCTGTCCGAGCGGGCCGCCCTGGAGGTCGCCCTGCGGGCCGGCCTGGAAGCCGGTGAGCTGCACCTGCACTACCAGCCGGTGGTGAACCTGACCAGCGGTGTGCTCGTCGGTTTCGAGGCCCTGGCGCGCTGGGAGCGGCCCGGGGTCGGGCCGGTGCGCCCGGACGTCTTCATCGCCGCCGCCGAGGCGTCCTCGTTCGTCTGCGACCTCGGCCGCTGGGTGCTGCACGAGGCCACCGCGCAGACGGCCCGCTGGCGCGCCGCCGGGCAGGGCGGGTTCGTGCCGGGCGAGACCGAGCCGACGATCGCCGTGAACATCTCCGGCCGGCACCTGGCCGACCACCGGGTGCTGGACGACGTGGCGGACGCCCTTGCGGCCAGCGGTCTTCCGCCCGGTCTGCTGGTGGTCGAGATCACCGAGACGGTGCTCACCGACGACCCCCGGGCCCGCGAGCACCTGCGGGTGCTGCGCGAGCGCGGGGTGCAGGTGGCGATCGACGACTTCGGCACCGGCTTCACCTCGATCAGCGCGCTCGCGGTGACCCCGGCCGACATCCTGAAGATCGACCGCAGCTTCATCGACTCCGAGGACGTCGGGCACCACCAGCTGGCCACGCTGATCACCCGTGCCGCGCAGACCTTCTCGCTGCGCGTCATCGCCGAGGGGATCGAGACCCAGGCCCAGCTGGCCCGGGTGCGGGCGGACGGCTGCGAGGAGGCGCAGGGCTACCTGTTCTCCCGGCCGCTGCCGCCGGAGGCGGTGGAGGACCTGCCCCGGCACCTGGTTCCGCCGCAGGCCGCCACCGTGCCGGTCCAGGACCGGGCCGTGGACCGGGTTCCGGACCGGAGGCGGGCCGGGCCCGGCCCGGATTCAGCGCCGAGCGGTAACGATGCGCCGAATCAGGCCGTTGCGCGGACAAATCACCCGGGATAAATTGACGTCCTCACCGAAATCCCGCTCGTGGCCTACGAAGCGGCGATTCCCCCGAGGACAGGGGCACGGATGCCTGCACCGTCGCACGGTTCCAGTCGTCATGCCGTCAGCGGCCCGAGCCGGCGCGGTGTGCTGGCCGCCGGGATGGGAGTCGGGGTGGGGGCCGCCGCCGGGGTGGTGCTCCCCGCCGCCACGGCCCGGGCCGCGACCGCCCGGTCCGGTGGTGTCGTCGAATTCACGCTCGACGCCGAGGTTCTCGACGGCGGCGAGCAGATCACCGGGATCACCCTGGCTACCGCTGCCCTCGGGCCGGTCGACCCGGCGAGCCTGAGCGCCGCCACGTTCAGTGTGCACGCCCGGGCCACCAGCCCGTTGCCCGGCGTCCCCGACGCCGAGATCTCCGGGGTGTACGACGTCGACCGCACCGTGACCGGCGCGCACGTCGGCCGCGACGGCGACATCGTGCTCGATCTGGAGCACGGCGAGGGCGTTCTCGGCGCCAACACCCTGGGCTACGTGCTCACCCGGGGCGCAACGTGCGGCTCGGCCTGACCTACACCCTCACACAGAACGCACCGCTCGCCGTGCGCCGCGGAAAACCACTGACCATCAGCGCTTTCGAGCAGGGCCGGGTGTCCAGTCCGGAGGTGGACGCGTTCAGCCGCCACACCTCGGGCTCGGGTCTGAAATACCGCTTGTACCAGCCCGGCCGGGGCCGGCGACCGCTGATCGTGTGGCTGCACGGCGGCGGTGAGGGCGCTTCGCTGCCCGACGGCTACTACGACAACGAGACCACGCTGCGCGCCAACCGGGGTGCGCTCGGGTTCGCCACCCCGCAGGGGCAGCGCGTGTTCGGCGGCGCCTACGTGGTGGCCCCGCAGAGCACCTCGTACTGGATGGAAGACGGCCCGCGCTTCGCCCCGCTGATCCGTCAGGTGATCCGCGAGGTGGCGGACCGCCACGACGTGGACCGTGACCGGATCTACCTGGCCGGGTGCAGCAACGGCGGCTACATGAGCCTGAAGATGACCACCACCTATCCCGGCCTGTTCGCCGCCTCGGTGCCGGTCTGCGGTGTGGTGGCCGGCAGCCCGCCGCTGATCCCCGACGCCGAGCTGGCCGCCGTCCGCACGCCCACCTGGCTGATCACCTCGCTCGACGACACCACCGTGGACCCCCAGGCCAACACGGTGCACGCGCACGAGCTGATCCCGGGGTCCCGGGTCACGCTGTACGACCACGTGATCCGCGACGGCCACCAGTTTCCCGGCCACTGGTCGTGGATCTACCTGGCCCGCAACGACCCGAGCATCCGGGGCACCCACGTCTGGCAGTGGATGGCGCGGCAGCGCGGCTAGGGCCGCACCTGCTTGCGCATCTGCTGGGTGATCACGGTGTAACCCGCCGACCCGTAAAGGCCGATGGCGGAGGCATTGTCGCCGAAGACGTTGAGCTCCAGCGCCCCGACCCCGCGCTCGGCCACCGCCTGCTCGGCGGCGGTCAGCAGGGCCCGCCCCAGGCCCCGGCCGCGATGCGGCTCGTCCACCTCGATGTCGTACAGAAACGCGCAGTCCGGGGTGCCCCGCGGGTGCTCCAGGCCGATCCAGACCCGGCCGATCACGGTGCCGTCGGCCAGCACGCCCTTGAGCAGCAGCATGCCCGGCGTGTCCAGGCCCTGGGGCAGCGACGCGGCGTTCTCGTCCAGGGCCCGCCGGAACGCGCCCTCGGCGGCCCACCGGCCGGCCGCCACCTGCTCGGCGGAGTAGACGCGGGCCAGTTCCCGCTGCCAGTCGGCGAATTCCGGCGGCGTCATCGGCCGCACGCTGAGCGTGGTCATGACGCCGATGATGCCAGCCGCGCGCGGGCCGTAGACTGGGGCCATGCTGTCGCTCGATCTGCACCCGGTGTTCCGCAGCAAGCGCGACATCGACACGGCCCTGCGCACGTTCATCGTGCGAGCCGCGGCCACCGGCCAGCGCGAGGTCGAGATCATCCCGGGCAAGGGCACCGGGCAGCTGCGGCAGAAGGTGCTCACCTTCCTGGGCCAGCCGCACGTGCGCCGGCTCTACCGCAGCTACCGCATCGCCCCGGGCAACGAGGGCAAGATCATCGTCACGTTGTGAACCTGCCCGGGGGCGGTGCCGTGAGCCGCTCGAACTCCTCCCGCGAGCGTCGCTCCAGACGGCGCCCCGCCATCCAGGCGAACGCCACGCGGGCGGTCCCGCGCACCCCACGTCCGCGGGCGATCTCCAGCACGGCGTCGGTGACCGCGCGGGTCGCGGCCCCCGCCGTCATCGTGTGCACGATCCGGAACGGCGCGTAGTAGACGAACAGGGTGTCCAGGTCCGGGTGAGAACTTCGGTCGGCCGCGCGCTTTCGCCGCTCCAGCAGCCGGAAGCCGAGACGCGCCAGGCGCCCGGGGGAGTGACGCAGCTGATCGAGCGGGGTGTCCTGGTCGAACCGGCCCGGCTGCCAGCGCCTCTCGGGCAGTGGCCGGCCCAGGAGAGTCTCGAACACCGCGTCCGGCACGTGGCGCACGTCGGCCCGCGCGTACGGCTCCAGCAGCGGGTCGGGCCGCCCGGCGGGAACCGTCCCGGCCACCGTGAGCGTGGCGGTCAGGGGCAGGTCGGCGCTGCTGGGGCCGATCAGGATCCGGTACTCGCCCTGCTCCACCTCCCAGGTCGAGGTGCGCACGTCGAAGAAGCGGAAGGTGCGCCCGCCGAACGGGATCGTCACCCGCACCCGCTCGCCCGGCGCCAGGCGCACCTTGTGGAATCCCTTGAGTTCCAGGGCGGGCCGGTACACCACACCAGGCGTGAGACGGCGCACGTAGAGCTGGGCCACGTCGGCACCGGCCCGCGACCCGGTGTTGGTGACGGTGAAGGCCGCGCCGTCCGGTCCGGCCTCCAGGCCGTCGTAGGCGAAAGTGGTGTAGCCGAGCCCGAAACCGAAGGGGAAGGCGGGAGCCACTCCGGCACTGGCGTGATAGCGGTAACGCACGAACACGCTCTCGCGGTACTCGGCGGTGCGGCCGGGGGAGGGGAACCGGGCCGACACCGGGTCGTCGGCCAGCCGCACCGGCATGGTCTCGGCCAGGCGGCCGCCCGGTTCCACGGCACCGGTCAGCACGTCCCACACCGCCTCGGCCCCGGCCTGGCCACCCAGGTAGGTGTGCAGCAGGGCGGTGGTGTGCCCGAGCCAGGGGGTCTCGACCGGGCCGCCCGCCGCCAGCACCACCACGACCGGTGTGCCGGTGGCGGCGACCGCCATCAGCGTGTTCACCTGTGCCGCGGGCAGTTCCAGGTGCGGCCGGTCCAGGCCCTCGGACTCGTCGGAGGCCGGCACCGCCAGGGCGAGCACCACCACGTCGGCGCCCCGGGCGACCGCGCAGGCCTGCTCCGTCATCGCGTCGGTGCGCTCCCCGCCGGCGGTGAAACCCGGTGCGTAACCGGCCGATCGCAGGCCCGACGCGGCGAACGAGCCGATCAGCGTGCTCAGCCGGGTCGGGTTCACCAGCGACGAGCCGGCGCCCTGGTAGCGCGGCGCCGCCGCGAACGCCCCGACCGTCGCCACCCGGGTGCCGGGCGCCAGGGGCAGCAGGCCGCCCTGGTTGCGCAGCAGCACGCTGCCCTCGGCGGCGGCCAGCCGGGCCAGGGCGTGGTGGTCACCCGACCCACCGCCAGCGCCACCGCCGGGCCGGTCACCGGTGACCCGCTGCACCAGGGTGAGCAGCTCGTTCACCCGGGCGTCCAGGTCGGCCCCGGCCAGCGTGCCCTCCCGCACCGCCCGGGCGATCGCCCGCGCGGAGTTGAAGCCGTTGGAGGGCATCTCGATCGTGCCACCGGCCGCGACGGCGGCCGCCGGGTCGTGACCGCCGCCCCAGTCCGACACCACCACGCCGTCGAAACCCCACTCGCCGCGCAGGACATCGAGCAGCAGGTGCGGGTTCTCGTGCGCGTGAACGCCGTTGACCAGGTTGTACGACGACATGATCAGCCACGGCCGGGACTCGCGCACCACGATCTCGAACGCCGTCAGGTACATCTCGCGCAGCGTGCGCTCGTCCACCACCGAGTCCGACACCAGGCGCCGCAGTTCCTGGCTGTTGACGGCGAAGTGCTTGGGCGCGGCCGCCACGCCCTGCGACTGGATGCCCCGCACGTAGGCCGCGGCGAGCCGGCCGGACAGTTCCGGGTCCTCGGAGAAGTACTCGAAGTTGCGACCGCCCAGGGGGTTACGCTTCAGGTTCAGGCCCGGTCCGAGCAGCACGTGCACGTCGCGGGCGGCGGCCTCGCGGCCCAGGGCCGCCCCGATCCGCTCGGCCAGCGCCTCGTCCCAGCTGTTGGCCACGGTCGCCGCCGTCGGGAAGCACACCGCCGGCTCGCTCTCGCCCAGGCCCAGATGATCGGCGTCGGCGGGCTGCCGGCGCAGGCCGTGCGGCCCGTCGGACATCCAGAGCGGTGGGACGGCGAGGCGGGGCACGCCTCGGGTCTGCCACACGTTCGCCCCGCCGAGCAGCGCTGCCTTCTCCGGCAGGGACAGGTCTTCGGCGCTGATCCGGTGCGCGGCGCAGCCGGTTTCGGGGAGTGTCACCGGGACATCACCTCCGGGCCGGCGGCCACCGGCACCGGGGCCACCGGCAGGAACGGCAGCACCGGCAGGGCCACCAGCGCGATCGCCGCGGTGCCCAGGTAGAGCAGCGTGTAGGAGCCGGGCCCGGTGACGACCGGCGCGGCCAGCACCGGCGCCAGCACCTGGGGCAGCGAGCTCGCGACGTTCGCGACGCCGAGCAGGGTGGCCCGGGTGCCCGGATCGGGCAGTGCGTCGGTGACGACCGCGACGTCGACCGCCAGGAACAGGCCGTAGCCCAGGCCCAGCACCAGCACCGCCGTCACCACCACGGCCATCGGGCCGGCCGCGGCCAGCAGCACCGAGCCGGCGGCCAGCACCAGCGCCGCCGCCCCGGCGATGCCCCGGCGGTGGCCGAGCCGGTCCGACACCGGTCCCGCCGACGCCGCCGCGGCGCCGGCCACCGTCACGTAGCAGACCGTCAGGACCAGCACCCAGGTGCCCGGATCGGCGACTCCGGCCCGGTCGGACAGGAAGTAGTACAGGTACAGCAGTCCCAGCGCGCTCACCAGGTTCAGCAGCAGGCGCAGGCCGAACGCGGCGGCGAACGCCCGCCCGGGGCGAGGTCTCCCGACGGCGGTGCGCCGCGCCGGTCTCGCGTCGTCCACCAGCGGTTCGCCCCGAAACGGCGCGCCGGTGAGCAGAATCGGGACGACGAGCAGCGCAACCGCCACCGCCACGGCCAGATAGCCGAGGCGGCCCTCGCCGGTGGCCACGGCCAGCACCGTGCCCGCCACCGTGCCGGCCAGCTGGGCCACACCGAACAGCGAGCCGACCAGGCCCCGCCGCGCGGGCGGCACCCGGTCGGCGATCAGCGCCGCCAGCACCGCGAACGGCCCGTTCAGGCCCACCTGCACGGCCAGCCAGCCGATCACCATCGTCGGGACGGACGACGCGGCGGACAGCACCAGCAGCCCGCTCACCCCGAGCAGGGCCCCGGCCACCAGCACCGGCGCCCGGCTGCCGGTGCGCGCCCGCAACCGGTCCGACAGCGCGCCCCAGAGCGGGTTCGCGATCATCGACCCGGCCGCCCCGACCCCGGTGACCAGGGCCAGCAGCGACTCCTTGCCCCGGCCCCCGGAACCGCCCAGGCCGATCACCTCGGCCTGGGCCGGCAGCAGGATCTGGATCGGCCCGAACCAGCCGACGGCCACCCCGGCCGTGGCCAGCACCAGCGCGATCACCCAGCCCCGCCCCGGGCTGCCGGAGACGGTCAGCTTCGGTTCGCCCATGCGACGGATCCCTCCCGTGCTCGCACCCGGTCCTCTGCGCTGATCATCATCCCGGTTCACCGGGAATCCGGGGCGGAATCGGGCGGATCAGGTGGTGGCGCGGGTCAGCCGCTCGATGCCGCGCAGCAGGTCGGCCTGGGTGATCGGCCCGGGTGCGCCGCCCCGGGCCTCGGCCATGGCCTTCTCCAGCCGGGCCCGGCGCAGCACCTCGGCCAGGTCGGCTCCGGACAGCCCGGCCGCCTGCCGGGCCAGCCCGGAGACATCCAGGTCGTCGGCGAACATCCGGAAACCGTCTGCGGTGTGCCGGTTCTGGAGGGAGCGGATCTGCTTGGCCAGGATGTCGGCCCGGGCCCGGGCGCCGGGCAGCGGAACGGCCAGCTTCACGTCGAAACGGCCCGAGCGGATCAGGGATTCGTCCACCCGGTCGGGAAAGTTGGTGGTGGCCACCACGATCACGTTCGGGTTGACCTCGGCCAGGTCGTTCATCTGCTGCTTGAAGATGCCCGCCACCGAGTTGACCGCCTGGTCGGCCGAGCCCCGCGGCCGGCCGGCGTAGCCGATGATGCTGTCGAACTCGTCGAACAGCAGCACCGTGGGCGAGGTGTAGCGGCGGGCCCGCTCGAACACCCGGGTGATGTTGCGCTCGGAGGCGCCCATCCAGCGGTCGAGGATGTCGCTGCTGCGCACCTCTTCGAGGGTGCCGCCGATCTCCTGGGCCAGGGCCCGGGCCAGGGTGGTCTTGCCGGTGCCGGGCGGTCCCCACATCAGGATGCCCTGCGGCCGCCGCGCGCCCCAGCGGGCCATCACCTCGGGGTGCCGGAACGAGTCGGCCACGTCGCGCAGCTGGGCCACCACCTCGTCCAGGCCACCCAGGTCGTCGAGCCGCACGGCGTCGGGTTCGTCTGCGGCGCCGGTGGTTTCGCCCGGCAGGCCGATCCGGAAGGCGCGCCCGGCCAGATAGGGTGCGGCGCCGGCTCTGCGGGCGCCCAGTCGCACCGTGATCCGCAGCAGGGCGGCGAGCGTGCGCGCGGTGAGCCGATCGGCCGGCACGGTGACCAGGGCCCGGTCGGTGACCCGGCCGTCGAGCAGGGGACGCCCGGCGAGGGTCGTGGCGGTGAGCTCACCTTCGGTGAGCGGCCGGCCGGGTGGGCCCTCGAACAGCCGGCCCAGCGCCTCCAGCACCGGCGCCACCTGGTCGGCGCCGATCATGAACTGGTGCAGCGGACCGTCGAAACCCGGCTCCCGCAGGGTGATCCGGCCCTCCAGCCGCACCCCGCCCGGCTCGCGGGTGCAGAACAGGCCGAGCTGGGGCGTGCCGGTGCCGGTGCCGGTGAGCACCGGGTGGGTGATCCCGTCCGGCCCGGTGAGCACGCGGGCGATCACCTCGTCGGCGGCGGCGAGGTCGAACCGGCCGCCGGCGGCCTCGAAGGTGTCCATCCCATCACGATAATCGCGCTTTCGCCGGGGTGCAGGGCAGCGTGGCACGGGTTCGCAATCATGGACGACGGAAGCCGCGACCGGGCTCCCCGTCGTCCATGATTCGAGGTTCAGGAGGCCTGGTAACGGGTGGCGAGCCGGGGGCTCTGCCCGCCGAAGGCCGCCAGGGCGGCCGCGAACGCCGTGTCCAGCAGGGAGGCGTCCTGCACGCCGGGGGCGCACACGGTCTCGCCCAGCTCCAGGCCGCGCAGGCCGGCCGTGACCACCTCGTCCGCGCTCATCCGCGGCACCGAGCTCAGGTCGAGGCCCTGCACCTCGTGGAACTCGGTGGCGACCACGCCCGGGCAGATCACCTGGGCCCGCACCCCGGTGCCCTCCAGCTCGGCGGCCAGGGTCTGCGTCATCGTCACCAGGTAGGCCAGGCTGCCCGCGTAGACCACGCGGCGCGGGCCCTGCGACTGCGGGGCGGCACCGCTGAACGCGATCATGCCCGCGACGTTGACGATCGTGCCCCCGCCGCGTTCGACCATGCCGCCGACGGCCGCGCGGGTGAGCAGCGTGGGGGCCAGCACCTTGACCCCGACCAGCTCCCGCGCCCGGTCGGCGGGCAGCTCGGCCAGCGGCATGTAGTGCGCCACCCCGGCATTGTTGACCAGCATCGTCAGCGGCTCGGCGGCGCACACGGCGGCGACCTCGTCGATGCCCTCCGGCGTGGACAGGTCCGCGGCCAGGACGCGCACACTCACCTCCGGGTGCGCGGCGGCGAACTCCTCGAGCCGGTCCTGACGGCGGCCGACCACGATCAGGTCGTGGCCGTCGTCCGCCAGGCGGGTGGCGAACGCCTGGCCGATGCCCGAGGTGGCGCCGGTGACCAGTGCGAGCTTGCTCATGTGTTCCTCCTCGTGGTGCTGCGGTCACTCCTGAAGGTGCCGGTTCTCGCGCGGTGCAGGAATCACCCCGCCGGTCCTGGGGGTCGCGGGACCAGGGTCGGACGGGCCCGGGTGGGGTGTACCGGTAGGGCACCCCACCCGGCGGAGGCCGGGCCTAGCATGCGGGGATGGGTGTGAAGCAGGAGGTCAGGCAGGAGGTCAAGGAGTTCCTGACCTCTCGGCGGGCGCGGGTGACCCCGGACCAGGCCGGGCTGGCGGGCGGTTCCAACCGCCGGGTGCCCGGGCTGCGCCGCACCGAGGTGGCGCTGCTGGCCGGGGTGAGTGTGGAGTACTACTCCAAGCTGGAGCGCGGCGATCTGACCGGTGCCTCGGAGGCGGTGCTGGCGGCGATCGCCGACGCGCTGCGGCTGGACGAGGCGGAGCGGGCCCACCTGTTCGACCTGGCCCGGGCCTGCGCGGGCCCGGCGGCCCGCAGCCGGCGCCGGGCACCGGCCGCGGCGGTGCGCCCGGCCGTGCGCTGGGCCCTCGACAACATCACCGGCGGGCCGGCCTTCGTGCGGAACGGGCGGCTCGACGTGCTGGCCGAGAACGCGTTGTTCCGGGGTCTGTACTGGGATGCCTACCAGCTGCGCGAGCGGCCGCTCAACCTGGCCCGGCTGACCTTCCTGCACCGTGAGCTGGCCGAGAGGTACTACCCGCAGTGGGACGTGTCGGCCGACATCAACGTCGCCATCCTGCGCACCGAGGCCGGGCGCAACCCGTACGACCGCGACCTGCAAGACCTGATCGGAGAGCTCAGCACCCGCAGCGACGACTTCCGGGTGCGCTGGGGCGCGCACAACGTGCGGCACCACGCCAACGGGCAGAAGCACTTCATCCATCCCGTCGTGGGTGACCTGCACATGTCCTACGAGGCGATGGAACCGATGGACGAGCCGGGCCTGAACTTCCTGATCTACGCGGCCGAGCCGGGCTCGCCCAGCGAGGCGTCGCTGCGGCTGCTGGCCAGCTGGGTGGCCACCCAGGAGCAGGGGGCGAGGGAACCCGGGGTGCCGCGGTCGCGGGACTGAGCGTGTCCGGTGCGTGACGGAACGGTATCCTCTCGTTCGTCTCGCAGGATTCGTCTCGCAGGAGAGGGAGGTGGATGCCGATGACCGACTTCAACACGATGATCATCGAGGAGTTCCGCGCCAACGAGGGGCGGGTCGGTGGCCGGTTCGCCGGGGCCCCGATGGTGCTGGTGCATCATCGCGGGCGCCGCAGCGGCACCGAGATGGTCAGCCCGATGGTGTATCTGGCGCACGAGAGCGACGACCGGGTGCTGTACGTGTTCGCGTCCAAGGCCGGGGCGCCGGAGAACCCGGGCTGGTACTTCAACCTGACGTCGGCCGGCGAGGCGTCGATCGAGCTCGGCACCGGCACCTACCCGGTGGCCGTGCGCGAGGTCACCGGTGCCGACCGGGACCGCATCTACGGCGAACAGGCCCGCCGTTACCCGGGTTTCGCCGAGTACGAGAAGAAGACCGAGGGCATCCGCACGATCCCGGTGCTGGAGCTGACCCGCGTCGCGTAGCTCCTGTTCAGGCGTGCTGGCCGGCCGACAGCATCAGCAGGGTGCGGGCCAGGAACGGGTCGGCCAGCAGGTCCAGGGTGCTGCCCGTCAGGTGGGCCAGGGCCGGTTCCGCCGCGATCATCGCCAGCACCGTGTCGGTGGTCGTGGTGGCCAGGCGCATCTGCCAGCCCTGGAACGAGCGCGTCTCCTTGGTGCCGCGGTGCACCAGGCGCACGTCGGTGTGCAGCATGTGCCGGCGGATCCGGCCGAAGGTCTCCTGCACGGCGTCCTGGGGGCCTTCGAGCATCTGCACGAAATAGGCGGTTCCGTGCGGTCTGTCGTGCACGTGGAGCAGGTGCCCGGTGACCCCGGACGCGGCGTTCCGGGTCCTGCTGACCCCCAGGAACTTCTCCATCTCGTCCTGGCTGAGGTCCACGAGGGCCTGGCTGACGTAGATCAGCTCGTACACCCTGTCGGCATCGGCGGCCCGGGCGGTGACCTTGAGGGTGCGTCACCCGGTACAGAGGTCGATGGGTGAGGCGGGGACCTGGACGAAGCCCGCTTCGACGTCCTCGGGGCTGATCGCGTAGGCCGTCTCCGCTGCCGACCCGACCCCGGTGGTCCGGAACGGCCGGCCCGAGTCGTCGAGGGTCACGGTGGACCTGTTTCCCTCGTGGACCACGGTGACGTCGATGACCCACTGGGTGAGCCGGGTGGACTCGTAGGCGTGAATCTGGAGAACGGTCGGGTCGTTCTTCCGCACGGTGATGTGGTGCGAATCGAAGTAGCGCTGCCGGCCCGGCCCGTACGTCGTGTCGTCGACCAGCGACAGGTCGGGGGAATCCAGATTGAAGGCGCCGGTGACGTTCTCGCCACTGCCTTCCGGGGTGATGGCGAAACGGGTCCGCCGGGCCAGGTCGTGCGTGTCGATGATGCGTGCCTGCATATCGGTGATGATCACGTCGTCCTGCCGGGACTGGAAAGTGATCTTGAGGGGCGTGATTCCGGTGACCGGGTTGCACCGGTCACCGGTGACGTAGTCCACGCGGGGTGCCCCCAGCTCTTCCAGCGCCCGGCCGGCCGCTTCGATGGGACCGAGGCTGGGCAGGAGTCTGCGATAGCGAGCATTGATGGCATCGACGTCCTGGCTGGGGACGCGGGTGTCGGTGGCCGCGAAGAAGACCGCTTCGTTCCAGTCCTTCTCGACCGTGGCGAGCAGAACCTTGTCGTTCTCCGGGGAAGCCGGCGGCGAGACCGAGGGAGAGGCGGCCGGTTCGGCGGGAGGATCGCCGTCGATCCAGTTCACGGCGGCGATGGCGAGCGGGATCACGGCGAGGACGGCCGCTATGCCACCGATGCCGGCCCAGGCCGGGTGTGAAAGTGCTCGGCCGACAAGGCCACGCCGGGGCGGTGGTTGCGGGGCCGGTGTTCCGCCCGGGACCGGTGAATTGACCGGAACGACCGAATCGTCTGGCGGCATCCGGCGAAGTTAACACGGACCCGAACTGCTGAGAGGGTGTTTCGCGGCCTCGAATGTCCCTTCCGGCGCCCGGACGACCAAGAGGGCCGGCGGGCCGCGTCAGCCCCACAGGAGGTGCACGTCGCCGGGCGCCTCCAGTCCGCTGAGCACCACGTCGGCCCCGATCCCGGTCAGCGCCTCCACCGGGGTGCGCCCGGTGGCGACCAGCGCGCAGCGCAGGCCGACGGCCCGGGCGCAGGCCAGGTCGCGCGGGGTGTCACCGATGATCCAGCAGTCCGCGGTGTGGTCGGCCCAGCCCTCGCCGAACAGGGCCAGCAGGGCGGCCCGGGCCACGTCGGCGCGGGTGGCGGCGCTGTCGCCGTAGCCGCCGGGCTCCAGCTCGATCGGTGGAACCAGGCTGGTGGAGCCGAGTTTCGCCGCGGCGACGCTGCGGATGTTGCCGGTCACCACGGTCTGCCGCACCCCGGCACCGGCCAGCCGGCCAACCAGTTCCCGCACGCCCGGCAGCACCCGGGTCTGTGCGCGCAGCGTCTCCAGGTCGAGCTGGACCAGGTGGTGCAGCCGCTCCAGGACGGCCGGCACGTGCTCCTCGTCGTGCTCGACGGTGGCCAGGAGCAGGGCCGCGATCTCCGGGTCGATCCGGCCGCCGAACTCGATGCCGTCGGGCAGCGGGGCGCGGCCGGTGACGTGCTCCACCGCCTTCAGGAACGCCCTGGCCGCCACTCCGCCCGAGGTGAGCAGAGTGCCATCGACGTCCCAGAGCACGGCGGCGGCGGAGCCGAGACCGGCTGCCTCCGGTTTCGGGCGGGCGTGCATCCGGGGGTTCATGCGGGCAGGATACGGGGGCGCGACCGGCGCGCCCCCGCCGCTGTCGGAGCGAGCACTCCAGCTCCCGTCAGAGCATGTCGGCCAGCCGCTCGGCGAACTCGCCGGGCGTCTCGATCGGGATGCCGAGCGACTCCGCCTTGGCGTACTTGCTCGACCCGGCCTCCGAAGCCACCAGCAGGCTGGTCGATTTCGACACCGAGCCGCTGGACCTGCCGCCGGCCCGCTCGATCAGCTCGTTCATCTCGTTGCGTGACAGCTCGGCCAGCGGACCGGTCATCTTTCCGGTGACCACCACCGTCATCGGCTTACCGTTCTCACCGGTGAGCGGCAGCCCCGCCCCGGCCGCGGCGAGGGCGGCCGCCGCCTCCTGCTCACCGGCCTGCGCGGCCTCGGCCGCCAGCCGGGCCAGTTCCCGGCCGGGCACACCGGGCTCGGTCAGGCCGACGCCGGCCTCGCGCAGTTTCGCGATCACCGGGGCCAGCTCGGCCAGCTCCTCCACGATCACCGGGGCCTTCTCCGGGCCGATCCCGTCGACCTCCTCGAAGGCGTGCGCGTCGGCCTGCTGCACAGCCTCCATCGTGCCGAACCAGCGCGCGATGCGGCGGCTCATCGAGCGCCCGGTGCCGCGCACCCCGAGCGCGGTGAGTGTGCGGGCCAGCGGCTGGGCCTTGGCCTTCTCGATCTCGGCCAGCACCTTGGCCACCGAGGCCTGGCCCATCCGCTCCAGCTCGAGCAGCTGCGGCTCGGTCAGGGCGAACAGGTCGGCGACGTCGGTGACCAGCCCGGTGTCGACCAGCTGTCGCACCAGCTTCTCGCCGACCGACTCGATGTCCCAGCAGTCGCGGGCCACGGCGTACTTGATGGACTGGGGCAGCGCGCAGGCCCGGCCCCGGCGGCAGCGCCAGCGCTCCTGCGAGCGGTCGATCTCGCTGCCGCAGTTGGGGCACACCTGCGGCACCTCGATGGCGGTCTCGGCGCCGGTGCGGGCCGCGGCCACGAAACCCTCGATGCGGGGGATCACCTCGCCGGCGCGCAGCACCATCACCGTGTCGCCGATCATCAGGCCCTGCCGGGCCAGGTCGTTCGGGTTGTGCAGAGTGGCGTAGGTGACGGTGACGCCGCCGACGAACACCGGCGCGACCCGGCCGCGGGGGGTGATGATGCCGGTGCGGCCGATCTGCCAGATCACCTCTTCGAGGGTGGTCAGCCGGGAGTCGGCCGGGTATTTGTAGGCGATGCCCCAGCGCGGCGCCCGCGACGAGGAGCCGGCGGCCTCACGGTCGGCCGGGGAGTCGGCCTTGATCACCGCGCCGTCGATGCCGAAACCCAGCTCGGCCCGGCGGGTGAGCAGCGAGTCGATGTAGGCCTGGGCCTGCTCCAGGGTGGTGACGGCGGCGATGCCCGCGGCCGAGGCCGCCGCGGTGTGCACGCCGAGCTCGCCGAGCAGCTCGATGGCGGCCGAGTAGGCCAGGCCCGCATCGGGCCGGGCGCCCGGACGGCCTTCGGGCAGGGGTAGCACCTGGTAGGCGAAGAAGGTCATCGGGATGGCGTAGGTGCGGTCACGCGAACCACGCAACGCCCCGGCCACGCCGTTGCGCGGGTTGACGAACGGCTTGTCGTCGTTGGCCAGGCGCAGCTCGTTGGCGGTCTCGAACTGCGGGTCGGTGAGCATGACCTCGCCGCGCACCTCGAGGGTCAGCGGACGGGCCAGCCGGGCGGGCAGGCCGACGATGGCCGCGGCCGCGAAGGTGACGTCCTCGCCGTGCACGCCGTCGCCGCGGGTGATCAGCTGCACCAGCGCGCCCTCCTGGTAGCGCGCGGCCAGGGCCAGGCCGTCGAGCTTGGGCTCCACCACGTAGGGCGGCTCATGGCCCAGCCGCCGGACCAGGCCGGCGTGCCACTCGGCCAGCTCGGCGGCGTCGAACACGTTGTCGAGCGAGAGCATCGGCGCGATGTGCTCGACGTCGCCCGCCGCGCCCGCCACGACCTGGGTGGGGGAGTCGGCGACCTGCCACTCGGGGTGCGCGGCCTCGGTGGCCGCGATGTTGCGGACCAGCTGGTCGTAGGTGGCGTCGTCGAGCACGGTGACGTCGGCGCCGGCCGTGGCGTCCTCGGCCAGCTCGGTGGTGGCGTAGTAGAGCTGTGCGGCGGCCCGGACGGCCGCGACCGCCGCCAGGTAGTCGTCGTGGGGGAGCTCGGCGCCCGCGGCGCCGGTGACCTGACTGCTCACGGTGCCGCTCGTCATCGGGGCTCACCACCCGTCGGGTTCGGCGTGCGCCGTTCACGGGTCGTCCGTGACCCGTGAACGGCGGCAGGTGGTTCGTCGAGAAGGCGGGCGCGATTGATCACGTCGGTGACGATAGAGGTCCCCACCGACAGAATGGGCCGCCCTACGGCTGGTTGCGGACCACCACCAGGTTGCCCAGGCCGGTCCGCACCTGCCGGACCAGGACGAACCCGGCCTCCCGCGCCTCCGCGGCCAGCTCGGCCGCGGTGCGCCCGGCGCCGATGCCGTGCTGCCCCTGCCGCACCGCGTCGGCCGCGGTGGACGGCTGCTCCTGGAGCACCAGCAGCCCGTCGCCGGCGAGCGCCCGGCGCAGCACCGCCAGGGTGCCGGCCCGGGCGTCGTCGGTGAAGAACCCCTGGGCCCAGTAGGCCACCCGGAACGTGCCGCGATCGGGCAGGTCCCGGGCGTCCAGGCAGCGCACCTCCACCTGCCCGGCCAGGTCCAGCGCGTCGCGGCGGCGCGCCAGCTCGGCCACCACCTCGGGCACCAGGTCGACCCCGACCAGCTTCAGCCCGGGAAACAGCTGCGCGGTGGTGAGCAGCGCCCCGCCGATGCCGCTGCCCAGGTCGAGCATCGGCCCGCCGTCCGTGAGCGCCGCCGAGACCTCGGGCATCGCGTCGTACACCGAGCGGTAGAGCGTCCGGGTGACCGGGCCGGCGGTGACGCCGGAGTCCCGGGCCACGATCAGCGCACCCTCGCCGTCCATCATTGACGCACCGGGCCGGTCGAGGTGAGCGAGTGCGTCCAGATCGAGACGCGCGGCGTCGAGCACCACGTCGAGCTGCACACCGGACGCGCCGTCGAGCAGGACGGTGAACGGGGGCGTGAGCCGCCACCCGTCCGGGCCCGCGGTGGCCACGCCGGCCTCCGCCAGCACGTCGAGCACCCCGCGCACCCGGGCGGGTGTCCAGGACCCGCCGGTGAGAACCTGCTCGGTGACCGGTTCGCGCAACCGGTCCAGCCAGCCCATCCGCCGGGCCGCGGACACCACGGCCAGGGTCTGCGCGCCCTTCACCCACTCCCGCACCACACCGCGGGCCGCGAGGGCCTGCATGATCGCCGGCTGCTCCTGAGCTGTCCCGGGGTCCTGCTGGTTCTCGGACATTCTCGTCTCCAGTTCTCTCGGGGGGAACGGGACAGGAGTCGTACGGCCCGGCGTTTCTGCGCTCGGGGCGCTGTGAGCCCGGTCTCACGGTGCTGACCAGGTGGCGGTCCGGTCAGAGGACGATCTCGGCCAGCCGGGAGATGTCGTCCGGGTCGTCGGTGGCCGGGTTGAGGATGAGCTCGTCGGCGCCGATCCCGGCGAACTGGTCCACCACCGTGCGCACCGCCGCGGCGTCGGTGGACACCGTGCCGCTGATGAAGTCGGCCAGCTCGCTGCCGTGGGCGCTGTAGTAGTCGTGCACGTTGGCGCGCCCGGCGTCGCCGTCGCCCAGCGCGAAGTAGGCGATCGCGACCAGCCGGGGCGAGCCCTCCCGGCCGGCCTCCCGCCAGGCTGTGCGCACCCCCTCGAACGACGGCGCGACCATGGCGGCGGGCACCGATCCGGCCACGAAGCCGTCGCCGGCCCGGGCCACCCGGCGGAAGGTGGCCTCCACGTTGCCGCCGATGATCAGCGGGATCTGGCGGTGGGCGGAGGTGACGCCCGGGTTGGTGCCACCGCCGACCGGGTCGCCGTTCCACACACTGCGGTAGGTCTCGATGTCGCGGTCGAGGCGCCGGCCGGTGCCCCGCGGCCCGTAGCCCTCGGCGACGAAGTCGTCGGGCCGCCCGCCCAGGCCGATGCCCAGGGTGAGCCGGCCGCCGGAGATCGCGTCGATGCCGGCCAGCTCCTTGGCCAGCAGCACGGCGGGCCAGACCGGGCCGAGCAGAACGTTGCTGAACAGACCGATGGTGGAGGTGGTGGCCGCCGCGGCGGCGAGCGCCACGGTGTCCATCACACCGGGGTAGGCCAGGCGCCCCACCGTGCCGAGGGTGGAGAACCCCGCGCTCTCGGCCTTGGCCGCCCAGCCGGGGATCAGCTCGGCCCGTACGTCGCGGACCTGGTTCGGGATGCCGATTCCGATCTTCACGTCGCCTCCGTGTCAAAGAGATAGAACGTTCAATCAGGGCAAACCATAGACGCCGGGATGAATGGTGCACATCGGAACACTAGATTGCGGGCCGGTCACTTCCGGTGACGCGGTGACCGGCCGGCGTCGGCTCGTGGGTCGGCTCGTGGGTCGGGTGGCGGGTCGGCTCGTGGGTCAGGTGACGGGTCGGCCGACGGGTCGGTGCGGGCGGCGGGGACGAGGCGCAATCGGGAGAACGGGTCGGCCGGCGGTGGCTGCCCGCCGGTGAGGTCGATGACCTCGTCGGCGGGCGGGACCGGCCGGCCGCGTTCGGTCCCGTGCTCGATCCCCTGCCCCGCCCCGCGTCCGGCCCGGTGGTCGTCCAGGTACTCGGCCCCGCGTTCGACGGGATGCTCGACCCGCAGGAGAGGCCTTGTCGCAGGCGGGTTCTCAGGGTGTTTGAGTATCGACCTGACCGATGAATTCGTCATCCGCTGATAGAGCGACAAGCCGTCCTCCTTCCTTCTTCGTGTCGTCGAGGATCTGCAACAGGGCCAGCGCGTCGGAGATCGAGTTCGTGACGCTGATGTTCTCCTGTTCCTGGCGTTTCAGGAGGAAGGCCAGATTGTGCTGCGAGAGTTCGACCTTCACCGTGCGGCCCGCCTGCCCGGCCGCCGGCGGGGGGTCAGCCCGCATCGCCTTCTCCGTCGTGGTTCCCGGCCGGCTCACCGGGATGGTGCCGGATTCTCTTACGCCCGGGGAGTTTCGGGCGTGCTGCGCTCTCCGTCTCCCACGACCCGGACATGGTGGACCTCACCGCGGCCAGGGTGGTGCTGAGTACGGTGGCCACGAGTGCGTCCCGCTTCTGGTCCGATTTTACGTCCCGGGTGATGTCCTGGGCGAAGATCAGCAGATTCTTCGTCAGTGGAAGTGCGTACGAGCGGTTCAGCTGGCGTACCGACCGGTTTCGCTCGTCCAGGAAGGTCTTTCCGGGGAACGCCGAGATCGTGGTGCCCAGGGCCGTGAGCGCGCCGACCACGGCCTGCGTGCCCTCCTGCGCCCAGAACATCACCGAAACCGTGCCCACCAGAAGGATGCCCAGGGTCGCGCCGATCGCCGACTGGGACTGCCGGTAGGAACTGCGGGCCTGGCTGAGGGCCAGCTCCTGGTACGAGCGCACCTGCATCTCGTTGGCGCGCACCGGGTCGTCGGGCGCGGCCGTCCGGTCGGGGCCGGCCGCCGGCTCGTCCTTCTTGCGGGTGTCGGGGGCCAGCCGGGCCCGGGCGTGGGTGGCGTGCACCTGGCCGGCGGTCAGCAGCACGCAGGCGCCGATCGCGGTGGTCAGCGAGGTCCAGGCGGCGGTGCGCAGGCCCAGGCCGAGGGCGGTGCGGCAGGCCGGGAGCGAGCTGATCAGCGACACCAGCCCGCTGATCGACGCCGCGCCGCGGTAGGCGAGAAGCGTTGCGGCGATGTGCAGTTCGGGCTTGCTGCGCGGCGCGAAGTCGGCCAGCACCAGCCGTGGCGCGGGCAGGTGACCCAGGCGCGCCTGGGCGGCGTCGGTCAGATCGATGACGTCGGCCGCGAGATCCAGCTGCGGATCTGCCGCCATGCGATGCCCCCAGCCCACGATCTGTAACTGATGGTGAGGGACCTTACTCCAGGTAAGCGGGATCGTGGTGCAGAACCGTACCGCCTGATCAGGGGGCCCGACACGAGCCGGAGCCCGCCTCGGGCGCGAGGCGGGCTCCGATGACGAGGGACGTCCGGTCAGGCGACGCCGAAACCGTCGGCGATGCGGTGGTAGCGGGCCGCCTCGACGTCGGCGTTGCGCCGCGCCAGCGTGCGGGCCAGCACCCGGTGCGCCCAGCCGTTGGCCGGGGACTGCTCGATCAGCCGGCGCAGCACCCGCTCGGCGTTGCCCAGCTGGGCCGAGTTGAAGTAGGCCCGGGCCAGCAGCTCGAGGTACGACTCGGGCACCCGCTCGCGCTGCTCCAGCGGGGCGGCGATCTGTGCGGCCTCGATCGGCAGGCGCATCTCCAGCAGCGACAGCGCCCGCTGGTAGAGGTCGTGGTCGTGGGCATTCTCGTCGGGGATCAGGTTCTGCTCACTCACGGCGCCTACAACCGCCCGGCCCCGCACAACATTCCAGGTGGATTCCGGGTGGATCAGCCGGCCTGCCCGGCCGTCAGGTTGCCCGCCGGATCGTTCCAGTCCTCGATCCGCACGTCGCGGTGCACCACCGCGGCACCGCCGGCGTGTGCCGCCGGCAGCACCACCGAGACGACGGCGGGCTCGCAGTGCCGCGCCGTCACCACCACGTGGTGCAGTCCGGGGGTCCCGGCGGTCACCCGGTAGTGCCCGGCGACGTCGGTGAGGGCCCGCTCGACCTCCTGCCCGGACTCGTCGAGCACCAGCACGGCCGCCCCGGCCAGTGGCTCGCCGGACAGCCGGGTGACGACACCGGTGAGTTCCGGCGGAACCGTCCCGTTCGCGGGGGTGGCCGGCTCCGGGGCATGGACGACGTGGGCCGCGCGGCGCCTGCGGTGCGCCAGCAGCATCAGCAGCAGACCCAGTGCGGCCCAGCCCGCAAGAACGAGGGACGGCATCAACGGGTGCCCGATTCCGTAGGCGCGGGACCGGATCACGTCGACGAACGCCCCCAGCGGCAGCACCTGGTGCAGGCCGGCCAGCCAGCCCGGCAGCATGTCCCGGGTGACGGTCCCGGTGGAGGTCGGCACCCCCAGCACCAGCACGAAGGTCAGCGCGACCGGCACGAAGAACTGACGCACGAACGGCGCCAGCCCGCTCGTCACCCAGGCCACCGCCTGCACCAGGGCCAGGCCCGCCAGCGCGATCACCGGGTCCCAGGGCAGCACGTCGCGCGAGATCGCGACCAGCTCGTCCGCCGTCACCGCGAACACCCCGACCAGGGCGATCAGGGCGAACCGGTTGCGGCTGCCCCACATCGGCAGTTGCAGCAGCATGATCGAGGTGACCATGCCGACCATGGCCAGGGGCAGGGCGAAGAAGAAGATCCCGCTGCCGCTGGTGTCGCCGGGGCGCAGCGCGCGCAGGTCCTGCACGACGGGGGTTCCGGGAACCACGCCGCGCGCGGCCGATGCCAGCGTCGTCCCCAGGAGGTTGGCCCTGGCCCGCCCGGCCGCCGAGGCCACCAGCACCCGGCACCCGCCGGAGGTGCAGACCACCCCGCCGGCCAGCGAACCGTCGGCCACCTCGCGCACCACGCGGGCCGGGTCGAGCACGGTGACCGAGAACGCCTGGCCCCCCGACGCCAGCGCGGCGCGCAGAGCCTCGGCCTGATCCCCCTGTCCCACGGCCACTTCGGCGCGGCGCAGGTGCGGATCGGCGAACGTCGCGGAGAACAGCAGCGACATCGCCGCGACGAAGAAGAACGGGAACCAGACGATGCTGAGCACCCGGCGGGCGCCTGGCTGGGGCATCTGGACCGGCATCTGGACAGGTGCCTGGGCGGGCATCTGGGCGGGCATCTGGGCGGGCACGGCGTCTCCGGTGGGGCTTTTCAGGACAGAGGGGGCCACACTGCCCTGGAAAGCGGTGCCCCGGAACGGGGCCCGACCTCCGGGACCCTAGCGAACCCGCGCCGCGCTCCCCGCACCGGCCGACGTCAGCTGTACTCGTCGACGTCCAGATCGGCGGGAACCGAGGCCAGGAAGGCCAGATCGGCGGCGGCCAGGTGCCAGCCCAGCAGCTGGTGCTGCCCCGCCATCGCCTCCAGCACCCGCCCGTCCCCGGTGGTCACCGGCTCGTGCGTCTCCGGTTCGCCGTCGTCCGCGTCGTGGTACCGGACCGCCTGGAGCACCGCCCTCACCTCGCCGGTCGCCACCAGACCCCGCAGTTCCCCGGCCAACGGGCGCACCCGGTCCAGCACCCGGCTGATCTGCTCGTCGAGCCGCAACCCGGGCGTGCGGCACTCGACGATCCACAGGTGGCACACCGGGAGCGGCGGCTCGGCCCGCCGCGCACCACGCACCGAGCGCCGGTCCGGCTCGGCGCCCAGCCGCGCGATCATCGCCGTCACCGGCACGCTCTCGCTCTTCAGGGCGAAGTACACGTACTGCCTCACCCGCAGGCCCGCCGCGTCGTCCGTCATGATCCGCACGCTATGTCACCCCGGAGCGCCCCTGGTAGACAGGGGCCATGGCCGCCCGACTCCTCGACGCCCCGCTGCCGATCGTCGCCGCCCCGATGGCCGGCGGGCCCACCACCGTGGCCCTCTCCGCCGCGGCCGCGCGGGCCGGCGCCTTCCCCTTCCTGGCCGGCGGATACCGGACGCCCGGTGCGCTCGCCGCCGAGATCGCGCAGCTGCGCGCCGCCGGCGCACCGTTCGGGGTCAACCTGTTCGTGCCGTCCGGGCGGGACGTCGACCGGGCGGCCTTCCGGGCCTACGCGGAGCTGATCGCCCCCGAGGCCGCCGCCCACGGTGTACGGCTCGACCCGGAGCCGGTCAGCGACGACGACCGCTGGCGCGAGAAGGTGGAAATGCTCGTGGCGCAGCCGGTTCCGGTGGTGTCGCTGACATTCGGCCTGCCGTCCGCGGACGACGTGGCGATGCTGCGGCGCGCCGGTTCCCGGGTGCTGGCGAGCGTCACCACGCCGGCCGAGGCCCAGGCCGCCCGCGACCTCGGCGTCGACGGCCTGGTGGTGCAGGGCCCGGACGCCGGCGGCCACAGTGCCACCCACGACCCGTCGCGCACCCCGGATCCCGGCGGCACACCGGCGCTGGTGCGGCGGGTGCGTGAGGCGGTCGCCCTGCCGGTGGTCGCCGGTGGCGGCGTGGACGGCCCGGCGGCGGTGGCCCGGATCCTGGACGCCGGTGCCGAGGCGGTCGCCGTCGGCACCCTGCTGCTGCGCACCGACGAGGCCGGTACCTCCGCGCCGCACCTCGCGGCCCTGGCCGACCCGGCGTCCGGCCGGACCGTGCTCACCCGGGCGTTCACCGGCCGCCCGGCCCGGGCGCTCGCCAACCGGTTCGCCGAGCGGTACGGCGAGGCCGCCCCGGTCGCCTATCCCGCCGTGCACCACCTCACCCGCGCCCTGCGTCAGGCCGCCCTCGCCGCCGGGGATCGCGAGGTGCTGCATCTGTGGGCCGGAACCGGTTACCGCGCGGCACCTTCCGGGCCGGTGGCCGACGTGGTGCGGTGGCTGGCCGGGGAGAACTAGCCGGCCGGGTCGGGGCTCAGGCCGGGCCGTCGATCGGCGACGGCGTCGAATAACCGGGTTCCAGGTATTTCGCGATCACCTGCTTTCCGTGAATCACGATCTTGTCGCCTTTGCTGCTGAACTCGCGTTCTGCGATCACGCCGTCCTCCGGGCGCGGAATTCCGATGATCGTCTGATCGTGGTGAACGGCTCTCCGGACGCCGGATATCGTCAGGCCACGGGATCAGGCATTCCAGCGTTCCCGGATGGATTCCTCCAGCGCGGCCAGGGTGAGCAGCCCGGTCTCGTCGGTGATGATCTGTTCCCGGTACCGGGAGATCACCAGCCCGTCGTCCTTCATTCTGCGCAGCGCCCGGTTCACCGCCGGCTCGGACGCCCCGATCAGCGCGGCCAGCTCGGGCTGGGTCAGGGCGACGCCGACCCGCACGCCCTCCGACGTCGGGTACCCGTGCCGGCCGGCCAGGTCGACCAGGAGCCGGGCCAGGCGGACGTTCACCTCGTAGGTGCCGAAGTCGACGCGACGATGATTGGCCCAGCGCAGTTTCGCGCTCACCACGGCGCTCATGGCCAGGGCCGCGGACGGGTGCTCGCGGAAGAAGCCCTGGAGCTCGGCCGGGCTGATCACGCGCGTCATCACCAGCCCGGCCGCGGTGACGTTCGCCGAGCGCGGCTGGCCGTCCAGGGCCGCCAGCTCGCCGATCACGTCACCCCGCACGCGCACGGCCAGCGCGGTCAGGTCGCCCTCGTCGGTGGCGCCGAGCACCTTCACCACCCCCGCGGTGATCAGGAACAGGTGCCGCGAACGTTCACCCTGGATCACCAGATGGCTGCCGGGACTGAATTCCCGGACCCTCCCGAGGGCCAGCATGGCCTCGCGCACGGGGTTCTCCACCAGCGTCATGAAACTTCCCCGGGGCCACGTCTCCGGCGACATATGTGTTTTCCCCTCCCCGTCGCGGTCGAGCGGAACTCGATGTTAGAACCGGGTGGTAGCCGATGCCCGGGAAAGGCCGAAAGAAAACCGCGCTTTTATCCTGGATCACTATTAGCAATGGATCTCTGACGCTGTGTGACCGCCCGGCACCGAGGGTTTTCCCCCGGTAATTGCGCGGTGCTACTCATCCGTACGGACTATCTCCCGGAGAAAGCATTCGGCCGCCCCGAATCCGACTTACGGTCGGCGGTGTCGTCGTCGGGACGGCGCATTCCGGAAAACCGGGTGCGCGACTTCCGGGAACCCGCTCCCTGACGGGATCTCTCAGCCCGCGGCGGCTCATCGTGGACGTATGACCCCACTATCCCGAGGAGGTGCCGTGAGTGATGCCCCCGGAGCGCCGGCGATCCGGCGCATGAACATCTCGGCCGACCTGGAGCGGTACACGCGCTGGTCGCGCGAGGAGCAGGCGAAGGCGCAGAGCGGGCTCAAGGACGTGCTGCGCTCCGCCGCCGCGGCGACCGGCCTCCCGATCGAGTCCTGGTACCTCCAGCCGGCCGGTGACGCGGAACTGGCGGTGCTGCCGCCCGGGATCGACGAGGGCGAGGTGATCCGGGAGTTCCCCCGCGCCCTGCGACGGCGGCTGTACGAGGTGAATCGTGGTGTGTCGGAACGTGTCCGGCTGCGCATGCGGGTCGCCATGCACGTCGGCATCACCGCCCTGGGAGACATGGGTTTCGTCGGTGCCGCCCCGATCGCGGTCACCCGCATGCGGGACAGCGCGCCGGTGCGGGAGGCGATGGAACTGAACCCGGACGCCGACTTCGCGCTGGTGATCTCCGAGGTGCTGCACGAAGACCACCTGGGGCACCTCGACCACGAGTACAACATGGACACGTTCCGGCGGATCGAGATCGACATCCCGTCGAAGGGCTATCGGGGCAACGCTTTTCTGTACGTGCCGCCGACCCGGGTGGTGGCCGGCGAACCGGGGGACTCCCCGGTCGGGAAGGAACCGGAACCGCCGGCCTTCGTGGTGCGTCACGATGCGCTGCTCCACGAGGGCGACAACATCACGCTGGGGCCGAACAGCAGCTTCGTCAGGCGCGACCAGTACAACGGAACGCGCTCGCGCCGGGAGAAGCCGTGAGCGGGAACCCGGCGGAGGGACCTGCCGAACCGGGCCGGGACGAACGGGGCCGGGACGAACCCGGCCGGGACGAACCCGGCCGGGACGAACCCGGCCAGGTTGAACCGGGTCGGGGCGATCCGGGTTGGGCCGAGTCGGGTCGGGCCGAGCCGGGGCAGGCCGGGCCGGGTCAGACCGGGCCGGGCGGGCTGGGCGGGCCGGGCGCCGGGCCGCCCCGGGAATCGGTGTCCGGGGAAAAGTCCACGGACGACGTGGCTTTCCCGGTTCCCTCCCAGCGAGGGCTGCCGGAGCCCGGTGACGCCGGGGGCGAGCACCGGCCGCCCGGGGACGACGTCAATGTGCGGACCGGCCGGCGCAGCAAGGAGGCTGAGCCGGAGGATCCGGTCAACGAGCGCACGCGCAGCATCCGGAGCGCGGACGACGGTGCGTACGGCCTGCTCGGTGTGGCGAGTCATTCCGCCCGGACGCACCGGGGCGACAACGTCACGATGGGCGAGGGGTCCGGGTACGCCGGCCGGGACCAGTACAACGGCGGCCAGTCCTTCGTGACGGACGTGGCGGGCGACCACCACCAGCTGGAGAACGGCGACGTCGTGTACGGCGGCAAGACGGCGGGCGACGAGGTGGCCGGCGACAAGGTGGCGGGTGACAAGCACAGTCACGTGCACTACGGCGGCGGCCGGCCCGACCAGGCCGGCCGGATGCCGGAACAGCAGCTGACCAGGGTGCTGAGAACCCATGTCGGCACGCCCGGTTTCAACGCGGTGCTGGAGCGCCTGCGGGCCGACCGGCTGGTGGTGCTGCGGGGGCCGCGGAACACCGGGCGGCACCACACCGCCGTCGCGGCCCTGGCTCTCGGGCCGAACAGCGGTGGCGGGGTGTACCAGCTGCCGGGCGCCTTCGAGCCCGGCCCTCTGCCCGCCGACCCGGAGACCGAGGGGATGCAGGCGCCCGGCTACTTCCTCGACGCCACGGGCAGGGACTGGATGAGCCGCCCGGACCTGGCCGCGGCCGGGGTGATGATCGCCGAGCTGGTGAAGCCGTCGCCGCAGGGCCGGCGTCCCTCCATGGTGGTCATCGCCGACGAGGAGGACGTGTCGGACATCTGGCGGCCCTACCTGGTGGAGCACGTTCCGCCGCCGGCCCTGGAGGTGCTGAGAAGGCATCTGCACAGCCTGTACTCGGTGACCGACCCGGAGGCGTGCATCGCCGAGGCGCGCCGGGCGCCGGACGTGGCCGAGACCCTGGACCGGATGTCGGACCCGTGGGACGCGGCGGCCCAGGCGGAGGCGCTCGGTGCCTGGGAGGCGGACGGGCGCCGGGGCCGGCCCGGCACCCGCAGGGCCCGCGAACGTGCCCTGCGCGCGTCGGCCCGGGAACTGCTGGCCGGCAGCGCCCGGGCGCCGAAGGTGCAGGGATTCGTCCTCGCCGCCTCGGTGCTCGACGGCGAGGCGGAGAACGACGTCATCATCGCCGCCCGCGACCTGACCGGCCGGCTGCGCCTGGCCCAGTCGCACACCGAGCCGGCCGCGATCGAGGTCTTCGGTGAACCGGTGCGGCTGTGGTTCCCGCACGCCGACGTGGCCGTTCCCACCCTGGAACTGGAGAACCCGCAGGCGGTTCCGGTGCGACGGGGCCTGTCCGGGCGTCCCCGGGTGGCCCTGCGCGAGCCGATGCTGGCCGGTTCCGTGCTGGAGATCGCCTGGTCCGACTACGAGGAGACGCGCGACCCGGTCTGCACCTGGCTGGAGTCGCTGTGCCAGTGGCCCGACGTCACCGTGCGGCAGCGCGCGGCCTATGCGGCGGCCCGCCTGGCCTCGCTCGACTTCAGCTCGCTGGAGGAGATGCTGTTGCGCCCCTGGGCCGACAGTGGGCGCGCCGCGCTCGTCCAGGCCACCGGGCGGGCCCTGGAAGGCATTGTGCTGCGCGGTGACTCGGCCGTCCCGGCGCTGCGGCTGCTGACCCGGTGGTCTCGCGGCGGGTCGGCCGGGCGCGCGGTCGCGGTGCTCCAGGCCTACGGCGGGCCGATCGGGCAGGAGCGGCCGGGCCCGGCGCTGCGGGCGGTGGACGACGTGCTGGCGCGCGACGCCGGCCTGGGCCGTTACGCCCAGTGGACCCTGGCCCAGATGTTCCGCTTCGGCGCCGGGCCGGAGGTGGTCGAGCACCTGACCGATTGGCAGAAAAAGGTTTTCGTGGTGCGGGAACAGGCCTGCGGGGCGTTCACGCAGATCGTCCTCCAGGGTCGCGAGACGGCGTCCGGCCGGCTGGTGCCGGAGATCGCCGCGCTGGTCCGCGAACGACGGCTGAGGCGCTCGGACGTGGTGCGGCTCTGGACCGGGGCCCTGAGGTCGCGCACCTACGGCGACCGGGCCTGGAGCCGGCTGCGGGTGTGGTCCGACGTGGCCCACCGGGCCGGACCGGCCGACCAGCTGGAGACCGAGACCCTGGCGCTGGTCAGGAGCCTGATCGACGAGGTGGGTCAGCACCCGGACCTGCGTCACCGGATGCGCGACCAGCGCGACATCTGGACCGAAGCACGTCAGTCACGTGGCACGCGGACGGCCTGAGGAGATGGACGACATGACGAGACCGACCGGGACGGAACGTTTCCGGGACCTGATGTACCGGTTCTGGAGGTGGATCACCTTCCGGTCCGGGCAGCCACCGGCGGACGGGGGGCCGCCCGCCGTCACCGCGAACGAGGTCACGGCGGAGGACCGGAGGATCTTCATCCACCCCGACCCGGTGGTGCTCAGCTGGGAGACCCCGGCCCGCGGCGACGCCTTCCCCCTCGTCGTCCAGGCACGGATCACCTGGACGGCCCAGCGGGTGCGGGAGGACGACGAGAAGCAGGACCAGGTGACGAAGGCGCTCCAGGACGCTGTCTCCGGCGTCCGGGAGAGTCTGGAGGCGGGACTGCACCAGGAGGTGCGCGACATCGTCCGGGAGTTCCCGCCGTGGCGCGCCGCCCAGGCGGAGCAGGCGCTGGCCCGGGAACTGGCCTCCACGGTCTGCCACTCCGACGGTGACATCGAGTGCCACCGGACCTTTTTCGTGTCCCTGGCCGAGCCGGTGCGGCAGCGGCTGGAGGCCTCCACGTTCCAGAACCTGGACCTGGAGATGCGGGGCGAGCTCTCGGTGGCGGGAGCGACCGTGATGACCCAGGCCCGCGAGGCCTGGCACTCCTTCCTGAGGGAGGGCGTGGACCAGCTGGGCCGGCCCGAGCACGGCGAGCGCCCCACCTTCACCGGCTGGATGGCGCCCTGGGCCACGCACCTGGCCGAGAACCCCGGCCAGGTGGGCAAGATCCTGCGCGAGATGTACGACGAGCGGGAGCGCAAGGTGGAGACGCTCTTCACCGAGGTGCACCGGATGACGGCCGGGCAGTCCGACGTCGGCGTCCTGAACTTCACGCTCAAGCACGACTCGGCGCTGCGCGCCCTGTTCGACACGATGATGGTGCAGGTGCCGCCCCCGGCCCCGGGTTCGCCCTTCGCCCAGGACAACTCGTGAACCGGGTCGTGGCGCAGACCGTGGTCCTGGTCTCCGCCCTGGTCCTCACCGGCTGTGTCACCGGGCGGGCCGGCGGTACCACCGGTGCGCAGGTGGCCGGCCAGGCCTGTTCCTGGCTCCGGGACGCGGCGCCCGGCGCCCCGGAGCGCCCCCGGGACGACCGGGTGGTCCTGATCGACCGCAGCGCCTCCTTCCGGGCCTCCTCCGAGGCCAGTGAGCGTGGTGCGGCGCTGGTGGACCAGGCCGCCGCGGCCGCCGTCGCCGCGTACGGTGAGCCCGACGTCCGCTCGTTCTCGCTGGGCCTCTTCGACGCCGGTGCGAAGATCCACTGGCTGGCGAGTCAGGTCGAGCTGCCGGGGGCCACCGGCAACGACGACACCGGCGTCACCACCCAGCGCGACGAGGCCCAGGCGTGCGTGGGGGATCTGCTGCGGGAGAACCTCTTCCGGCCGACGACCGTGAGCGGCACGGACGTGGCCCGGGCGGTGAGCCGGGGCGCGGGCCAGCTGGTGCGTGACGCCGGGCAGCGGCGGATCGTGGTGTTCGGCGACGGGCTCTCGAACGCCGGGTGCGCCGATCTCGGCCGGCCTGAGCTGCGGGAGCCGGAGCCGCTGCCGACGTCGCAGATCTACACCAACTGCGGCGAGCACGAACCCCTGGACCTGAACGGTGTCACGGTCGAGTTCGTCGCGATCGGGGAGCCGCTGGGGCAGGAGATCGAACCGGCGCAGCAGGAATGGCTCGATGCGTTCTGGACCGGGTTCGTCACCTCGGCCGGCGGGACCTTCGAGACCGGAAACGGTTCCGGGGAGCCGCTTCCGCCGGACGATCCGGACGGCTCGTCCGCCGACGACCCCGTCGTCACCCTTCCCTCGGTTCCCGGCGACGGCGTGCGGACGGTGGATGAGGACGTCCCGCTGGAGTCCGACGTCCTGTTCGCCACCGCCGAGCACACGTTCCGCCCCGGAGGGGAGGCGGAGGTGCTGCGCCGGCTGGAGCGGTACCGCACCAAGAAGCAGCTGCACGTTCGGGTGACGGGCTACACCGACGAGCGGGGGAGTTCGCACGACAACGACCTGCTGTCCGGGCGGCGTGCGATGACCGTGCGAAAATTCCTGGAGAAGAACGGTTTCGAGGAGGTGGAGAGCAGCGGCGCGGGGGAGTCGTCACCGCTGTGCCGGGAGTCGGCCCCGGAGTGCTGGAAGCGGAACCGGCGGGTCGAGATCCACCTCAGCTATGTCGAGTACGCGGCGGAATGAGGAGAGCGGCGATGACCGACCATCACCCCGAGCCCGATCAGGAAGACATCGCGGAGGCCGAGATCGTCGAGGACGATCCGGTGACGGCGGGCACGGTGGTGCCGCTGCCGGCCGAGGCCCGACGGCATCCCGGCGTCTGCTTCCACGGCTGTGGCTGCGGCATTCACACGCTGGTCAGCGGGAACCTGCGGATGCCGGCCCGGTCGCCGCGGGAACTGGACAACGGCGAGATGTCGCAGCTGTTCGCCGCCGCACGGCGCACCACCGGAATGCTCTCCGGTCACCGTAAGTCGTTGCAGGAAGCCGGTGTCCGGCTGGAGCTCAGCGCCACCGAGGCCGATCTGCGGCTGGACGAGTTCCGGCGGGCGGTGCACGGCAACGGCGTCGGCCGGGCGACCGGACTGATGCTGCGGCTGGAACGGGACTACCGGCTGCTGCCGCCGGAGTTCCTGCGCGCCCCGGGCGTGGTGATCCATCTGCTGGCCCTGGCCGTGTTCGGGACGGTTCTGGTGTTCGACTTCTTTTTCTTCTACCGTCTTTTCACCGATCTGCTGCGGGTGCCGGTCGACCCCAGCCCGCTGGAGCGGGCGCCGGCCCAGGCGGTCAGCCTGGTGCTGCCGCTGGCCCTGGTCCTGGCCGGCCGGTTGCTGAGCGCGCCGGTCTGGAGGTTGCTGGCCCACTGGCGGCGCCCGCCCGGGCCGGACACCAGCCCCTGGGCGTACCGGGCCCTGCGGGTGACGCAGGTCGTCGCGATCTGCGCCTTCCCGCTGTATCTTCTGGTGGTCCTGGTCAACTGGGCGGTGATCCGCGGAGAGGTGATGCGGGACAAGCTGTTCCAGCCGGTTGACCAGGCCGTGGTGGCTCTGGTGCTGCTGCTGGCGGTGACCACGGTCGCGGTCGAGGTGATGATCTCGAACCCCTACGTCACGAGTCTGGCCCGGGCGCGGAAGGACGCCGCGAAGCAGCTGAAGCAGGTGGTGGCCCGGCGCGACGCCGCCCGCGCCGCGATCGGTGAGCAGGAGCACGCCTGGCGGGCCCTGCGCATCCTGCACGACGACCTGCTCGGCCGGGCCCGCTCCGACCTGGGCCGGGTGTGGGAGATGCTGATCCTGCCGTCCCGGTTCGTGCACGGCCGGGCCGGGGACGTGGCCCCGGCCCTGAGCGGGACGGACGACGTCGTCATCGACCTGCGGGACGGGATCCCCGCCGGTTCCTCCTCGACCGGTCAGGCGGAGAGCGACGTCTTCCAGTTCTTCTCCGGGATCCGCAGCCCGATGCCGTTGCTCGGCCCGCTGGACGAGACCGCCCGGCGGATCCGTGATCTCGACCCGGCGCGGAAGCTGGCCGAATGGCACGAGCTGGGGCGGATGCTCGTGCTCCAGGCCCGGGACCCCGCGGTCGCGGTGCCGGATCCGGAACCTGCGCCGGCACCCGATTCGCAGCCTGGGCCGGCACCGGAATCAGCACCGGAAACAGCATCTGGGCCGGCGTCTTCGCCCGGCTTCCCGACCGGCGCCCGAACGAACGAGGACGTGATCGCGTGAACACCGAGCAGCCCGTGACGGCCGACCGGCCCGGGAGTACCGACGAGCCCCTGGCAGCCGGCCCGCCCGTGACCACGAGCCCGCCCGTGACCATCGACCAGCGCGTGAGCACCGGCCAGCCCCTGGCCACCGACCAGCCCGTGGCCGGAAAACCGTACTCCCGCTGGTATCTCCGGCGCGATCTGAGCCGGGCCGCCCGTCGCTGGGACCAGGCGGAGGAGGCGATCCGGGCGTTCCATGGCCGGCGGGAGACCATGACCTGGCCCGGCCGGATCGTCGGCCGGCGATCCTCCCGCCGGGCGCACCGGGCGGTGCGCGCCTACGGCCAGGCCTACGCCCGGGCCCTGGAACGTTGCACGCTGGAACTGGAGACGGTGCCGGAACCGGGCGAGCGGGAAGCCCTGCGGGCGGTCCTGACCGGGGCGGACCGCACGCTGTCGACCCTGACCATCCTGCCGCTGGCCGCACCGCTGAGTGTTGCTGTCCGCGGGCTGGTCTCGCGGCCGCCGGAGCGCCTGCGGGCCCGGTTGCGGACCCCTCCCAGGCGGGCCGGTTAGGCCCGCCGGGCGGTGCCACGGGTTCAGCGGGTCACGGGTTCAGCGGGAGGCGAGCACCGCCGCCCGCATCTCGTCGCGGGTCAGCGGCAGCGGGTTCGCCTTGGTGGACGACGCGGACAGGGCGCCCTCGACGAGCTCGCCCACCTCGTCGTCCACGAGCCCGAGGTCGTCGAGGCGGGGAACGCCCAGGGCGCGCACCAGATCACCCAGCGCCGCCACGGCCTGCTCGGCGCCGGCCTCCGGGTCGCCGGTCACCAGCGGGCCGAGCGCGTCGAACCGGGCCCGGGCCACGGGGTCGGGGGCCCGGCGCAGCGCCACCAGGTCGGCTTCCAGGGTGGCGGGCAGGAACGCCGCGCACAGCGCACCGTGCGGGGCGCCGAGCATGCCGCCCGCCACCCCGGCCAGGCCGTGCACCGCGCCGAGCCCGGCGTTCGCCAGGCAGATCCCGCCGAGAAGTGAGGCCAGGGAAAGGTCTTCGCGCACCGCCGGGTCGTCGGTGCCCTCGGCGGCGGCACGCGGCAGCGAGCGCAGCGACGCGCTCAGGCCCTGCCGGGCCAGCGCGTCGGTGACCGGGTTGGCACGCTTCGACACCAGCGGCTCGACCAGCTGCACCAGGGCGTCCAGGCCGCCGTGCACCAGGGGCGCGCGGGGTAGACCGCGCAGCAGGTCGGGGTCGACGACCGCGGTGCGGGCCAGCATCGCGGGCGAGCGCAGGCTGACCTTCACCCGGCCGGCGGTGAGCACGGCGTTGCGGGTGACCTCGGAGCCGGTGCCCGCCGTCGTCGGCACCGCGATCCACGGCAGCACCGGCCCGGTCAGCGGCCGGCCGTGGCCCACCACCTCCAGGTGGTCGAGGGGGTCGCCGTTGTGGACGAGGGCGGCCACCGCCTTGGCCGTGTCGAGCACCGATCCGCCGCCGACGGCCAGTACCGCCGTGACCCCGGCCGCGCGGGCCGTGCCCACCGCCTCCCGCACCACGTCGACCGACGGTTCACCCACCACCCGCACGGTGGTGCCGGTCGCGCCGAGTTCTCCCAGCCGCTCGCGCAGCGGCGCGGCGTGCCGGTCGGACGACCCGGTGACCAGCAGCACGCCACCGCCGTCCGCGGCGGCCGCGGCCAGCCCGGCCGCCTCACCGGCCCGGCCCGCGCCGAACCGGATGTCGCCGGGCAGGGTCAGGGCGAACGGTTTACCCAGGAAAGAGTTTTCGGACATGCCGCCACGGTATCGAGTGCCGGACGGTCACGACCGGGCCGTCAGGACCGCCAGGTCGCGTTCCGCGTAGAGCCGGTGTTCCCATTCCTCGTTCAGCACGGTGCCCAGGCACTCGGCCACCGGGTAGCGGTCGGCCGGCGGATAACCGGGCCCGTCGACCGGCTCGGTGTGCGCGGCCAGCCGGTCCGGGGTGAGACCGTCGAGCACCCGGCGCACCGTGGCCGCCCGCTGCGCGCGCAGGGCGAGTACCTCGTCGAGGCCCGGCCGGGCGGCACGGTCCCAGGGCACGTCCGGGTCGGGGTCCATCTCGTCGAACGGCAGGCTCAGCGGGTGCCAGGGCCGGGGTTCGCCCAGCACCGCCCGCCCCACCCAGATGTCGGTGGCGAACAGCAGGTGCCGCAGCGTCTCCACGAACGACCACTCGTCGTCCACCCGCTCGTGCAGCAGGTGCGGCGGCAGGGCCCGGGCCCGTTCGACGGTGCCGGCCCACAGCGTCTCCAGGATGTCCCAGGCCTGCCGGAACCCGTCGGCGTCGGTGGGCCGCATCAGGGCGCGCTGCGGGTGGCGGCGGTCCAGCTCGGCCTCGATCAGCGGGCCCACGTCCACGCCGTTGACGCGCAGCCCCTGGATCTCGCCGTCGATCTCCACCCGGTCCACCCAGACGCCACGCATCCGGACCTTCCAGAAGCTGGCCCGCGCCACCTGGACGTCGTGGACCCGGGCATCGGTGAGCTTCACGCCGGCGAACTCGGTCATGCCCGGAAGTCTGGCAGCAGACCCTTGCGGGAGAGGGCTTATCGCACGTTTTACATCCCGGGCGTGGCAGGGGGCGGGGCGGGTCGCGCAGGCTGGGGGGGATGCGGACGAGGGCGAGCAGCGCCGGACCGGGCCGGGTTTCGGCCCGCCCGCGGTGCCCGGCGTGCGCACCGACGCCGTGATCGGTTCCTCCGGCAACCCGCCCGCACCCGCCCGCACCGAAACCGAGGTATGCCCGATGAACGACGACGTGATCCGCCCCGGCACCCCCTCTGCCACCGGCGAGCCCCGGCTGCGCCCGGCACGGCCGCTGGTCAGTGCGGCTCCCGGCACACCGCGCATGAAGAGCCGGTGGATCTTCCCGCCCGAGCGTGAGGGCTGGCCCGACTTCGGCCTGTCGGAGTGGTCACTCACCGGCGCGAGCTGGTCGGACCATCACCCGCACAGTGAGACCAACGTGGTGCTGGAAGGTGAACTGCACGTGGAGAGCGGTGGCACCACGGTGGTCGCGCGGGCCGGTGACACGGTCACCGTGCCGCCCGGGGCCCAAGGGCGTTACTGGGCACCGGTGTACGCCCGCATGCTGGCCATCTACGGGCCCAATCCGACCGGTGCGCCCACCGAGCTGATCGGTTACGAGGAGGTCTGATCGCCGTTCCGGTGAAAGGTTGCCCGCCGTCGGGAAGAGTTGCGAGAAAGTGATATTGGGTTCTCGCTGTGACCGGAATTCCTGAGACTTGTATGTGGAACCGGCATGGTGCGGGGCTGGGCGCAATTCGGTCGTCCGAGAAGTCGTAGAATGGAAGTGCTTGCAAGATAAGCACTTTGCGCGACCACGCGTATCCGCTGAGTAACCGGATTCTTTCTTTCTGGTCTGCGGTGAGCAAGGACGATCCACCAGCCAGGCGCCGGTCGGCTTTCCCCCGTAGCCGCCGCCTGCCCAGATGACAGGAGGCGAGGGTGAGGCAACCCGACGCCCGCCCCACCGGTGACGACGAGACCCAGCCCCTCACTCGTCCGTCCCTGCCAGAACCACCGGCGCCCGAGGCGACCGTCCCCACGTCACCCGCCGGCGCGCCGCCTGTCACGGGAGCACCCGTCACGGGACGGCCCGTCGCCGCGCCACCTGTTGCCGCGCCACCTGTTGCCGCGCCACCTGTTGCCGCGCCACCTGTCGTGGAGGCGCCTGCCGAAGGGATGCCCACCACGGGACGGCCCGTCGCCGCCGCGCCCGTTGTCAGGGCGTCCGGTGTGGGGACGTCCGGTGCGGGGACGTCTGGTGCGGAGGCGTCTGGTGCGGGGACGGCCCCGACGGTGACCTCGGGCGCGGGGAAGGGCGGGGCCGGTTCGTCCGGGCCCGCGTCGTCCACCAACGCGTCGTCCACCAACGCGTCGTCCACCAACGCGTCGTCCACCAACGCGTCGTCCACCAACGCGTCGTCCACCAACGCGTCGTCCACCAACGCGTCGTCCACCAACGCGTCGTCCACCGACTCGCTGCCCACCGACGTGGCCGCCGGCGGCTCGGCCGGCCATGCGGCGTCCACCGGTGGTTCGCCCTCGGCCGGGACGCCCGCAAACCCCACGAGCACGGACGGCGCAGACCCCGGCCCGGCCCCCGCGGCCGGGTCCCACGGCTTCTCCTGGGTGCTGGTCTGGACCGTGATCGGTTCTGTCCTGCCCGGTCTCGGCCTGATCGTGGCCGGCTGGCGCAAGGCCGGCGCGGTCCTGCTCGCCCTGGTCGTGCTGGCCCTCGCGGGTGTCGCGTTCTGGGTGCTGAGCGGTGACATCCTGGAGCGCGGGCTGTCGTTCGCGGTCGACCCCGGGCGGCTGCTCGTGCTGGCGGTCGGCGCGGTCGTGGCCGGCGTGCTGTGGGCCCTGCTCATCCTGCTCACCGGCAGCCAGCTGCGCCGCCGTGCGGTTCTGGGCCGGTGGCAGAAGGTCTTCAGCTGGGTCGTCGTGGCGGTCCTGGTGGTCGGGGTGGGCGTGCCCGCCTACGCGGTGGCCGACTACTCCCTGGTCCAGCGCGACCTGGTGACCACCGTGTTCAACAGCGCCGACGACGCGGACGTCGACGTGGACGACGCCAAGCCGGACGCCGTCGCCGCCGACCCGTGGGCCGGCACCGACCGGATCAACGTGCTGCTGATCGGTTCCGACGCGGGCAAGACCCGCGAGGGCATCCGCCCCGACACCCTGATCGTGGCCAGCATCCAGCCCTCCAGCGGCAACACGGTGCTGTTCAGCCTGCCCCGCAACCTGGAGCGGGTGCCGTTCAAGAAGAACAGCCCGGGCGCGGCGGCCTGGCCCGACGGCTACTACTGCGCCGACGACTCGTGCCTGCTCAACGCCGTCTGGACCTGGGCGCTCGACGCCCCCGGCTACGCCAAGTACAAGAACCCCGGCCTCCAGGCCACCGAGGACGCGGTCACCGGCGTCACCGGTCTGGAGATCGACACCTACGTGATGCTCAACCTGAAGGGGTTCGAGGAGTTCATCGACGCTGTCGGTGGGGTCACGCTGAACGTGTACGAGCGGCTGCCGATCGGCGGCGACTCCGAGCACCCGGAAGAGACCATCGGCTACCTCGAGCCGGGCATGAACCAGGAGATGGACGGCTGGCACGCCCTCTGGTTCGCCCGCAGCCGCTGGAGCACCAGCGACTACGACCGCATGCGCCGCCAGCGCTGCGTGATCGCGGCGGTGACCGACCAGGCCGACCCGGTGACCCTGGCCCGGAACTTCACCAAGATCGCCAAGGCGCTGAAGAGCAACATGTCCACGGCCATCCCGCAGTCCGACCTCCAGGCCTGGGTCGAGCTCGCCACCCGGGTGCAGGGCGCGCAGGTCACAAGCCTGCCGTTCACCGACGACGTGGTCCCCGACCGCACCGACCCGGACTACGGGCTGATCCACCGGCAGGTGAGCAAGGCGATCCGGACCTCCGAGCAGGCCGCCGCCGAGGCCGACGCCACGGCGACGCCCAGCGCGTCGGCCACTGCTTCGGCCACCTCTTCCGCCACTGCTTCGGCCACGGCGTCGGCGGGGTCCACGGCCACCGCGAGCCCCACCGTGAGCCCCACGGCGAAGGCCCGGAGTACCGCCGAGGCGACCACTCGGGGCACTGACGGGAGCACCGGCAAGAACGGCGACAAGAACAAGAACCAGAAGGACGACGAGGAGACCGACCCGACCAGCGCCCAGGACGTCACCGAGGTCTGCTGAGCGCTACCAGGCCGGGTGCGGCGGCGCGGGTTCATGGCTGGACCGGGTGGAATCCTCCACCCGGTCCAGCCATTCGTGCGTCAACGCCCCAGAACCGCCGGGGCTGCTCGACGATCAGCCGGTCCAGCGCCGGAAGGCGGCCGGGTCCACGTTGCTGCCGCAGATCACCGTGGCCACGTGCCGGCCCGCGAACCGCTCCGGCTGCTCCAGCACCGCCGCCACGCCCAGCGCCGCCGACGGCTCGGTCACCAGCCCGGCCCGCTCGAACAGCAGCCGCAGGCCGGCCACGATCGAGGCCTCCCGCACCAGCACGGCGTCGTCGGCGGTGTGCAGCAGGTCGTTCAGCACCTGCGGGATCGGCCGGCGACCGGCCACTCCGTCGGCGATGGTGTCGGCCGTGGCGGTGGTGACCACCTGCCGCCGGTGCCAGGACAGGGTCATCGCCGGTGCCCCCAGCGGCTGCACGCAGATCACCTCGACGCCGGGCGCCAGTTCTCTGAGCACGTGCCCCACACCGGTGGCCAGCGCCCCTCCGCCGAGCGCGACCAGCACCACGTCGATCCGGTGCCCGGCCTCCCGGGCCCGCACCAGCTCCAGCCCGACCGTGGCCGCGCCCTCGCAGGTCTCGATGTCGAGACTGTCTTCCAGCAGCCGGATCCCGTCGCGCCGGGCGATCTCCTGAGCGCGCTCGCGGGCCGGCTCGAAGTCGCCCTCGACCAGTTCCACCCGGGCGCCCAGGGCGCGCACCCGGTCGAGCTTGGTGCGGGAGGCCAGGTGCGACGCCACCACCGTGACGTCGAGCCCGCGGGCCCGGCCGGACCAGGCGACGGCCTGGCCGAGATTGCCCGCGCTGGCGCACACCACGGCCCGCGGCCCGGGGGCCGCGGCCAGCCCGGCCGTCACCATCTCGGTGCCGCGGCCCTTGAAACTGCGCACCGGGTTGGCGGTCTCGAGTTTGAGACTGACCGCGCAGCCGAGCGCGGAGTCGAGTGCCTCGCAGCGGAACAGGGGGGTGTGCTGGAAGACCGGGGCGATCACCTGCTGGGCGGCGCGGATCCGGTCGGTGTCGAGACGGGTGCCGGTCACGGGCCACCAGGCTACCGGCCGGGGCCCCGCAGGGTCAGTGCTCGAAGGTCCACACCTGGGTGATGGCGGAGGCGGAGCAGTCCGTCAGGGCGAGCTTCTGGTCGGGCTGGTCGCGGTTGCCGTCGGCGTCCGAGACGTCCAGGCACAGGCCGGTCTTCACGTTGAGCAGCTGCCAGCCGGTCCCACTCGGCCGGGCGCGGAACACCATGTTGTCGCCGTCGCCCCCGATGCACTCCCAGATCAGCAGGTCGTCGCCGGCCGGCACGGTGCCGTCGCCGTGGGCGTTCAGGCACAGGCCGCTCTTGACGTTGCGGATCAGGAACTCGGCGCCGGAGAGCTCGGCGGCCTGGTACTCCTGGTTGTCGGCGTCGCCCGGGTTGCAGTGCCACTGGGTGGCCACGTCCTCCGAGGCGGCCACGTCGTAGTTCGGCAGGTCCACGCAGAAACCGGTGCCCTGGTTGCGGATCAGGAACCGGCCGCTCAGGTCGGGCACGGCGGCCGCGGTCGTGGTCGAGGTCCGGGTGCTGGTGCTCGTCGAGGTGGCCGGTTTCTTCGTGGCGCTCGTCGGGCTCGCCCCGTCGGCCGGGGTGGTGGTCTTGTGGACGCCCCTGGTCGCCGAGGGGGTGGCGGTGGCGGTCACGGTGGTGGCCTGCGGGGCCGGGGCTCCCGGGTCGGCGGTGGAGCTGGTCGGGGCCGTCACCAGGGTCACGTCGCCGTCGCCGGGCTCGTCGCCCTGGCCGAACGCCACCAGGCCCACGCCCACGCCGGCGATCACCGACACCACCCCGAGGGCCGCCAGGATCAGGTGGCGGCGCGGCCCGTTCGGCACGGTGAGCAGACTCTTCAGGATTCGCACGGATCGCACCTCACGGAGCCGGGGCCCCGTCACTCATGCCGTCGCGGCAGTGATCGCAGTTTGCGGCCAAATAGTGCCACAAGACCCCAATCCACTCCGAATTCGACAGGTCACCCGGCCGCCCGGGCGAATCCGCCCGCCGGCGCGGCGGAAATCCTCAATCCCGGCTCCCGCCGGACGACGGCTGTCTCATTGCCCCTGTTCCGGGAGTGAAGAGTGAATCGGCCTACGGGCGTGCCGCCGATCGTGCTGCTCGTCGTGCTGTGCTGCGCCCTGGCCTGCCTGACCCCCGCCCACCGTCCCGTGCGCGCCGTGCTGGCCGCGTTCAGCGCCACCACCGCCAACCCGGGCAACTCGTTCGCGGCCGCCGGCGCGTTCCTCACCTATCCGCAGGCCGTCCGCGCCGACGGGCCGTCCGTCTACTACCGCGGTGACGAGGCCGACGGCTCGGCGCAGGCGGTGGACAGTTCCGGGAACGGCGTGACGGGCGGCTACCTCAGCGTCGTCCCCAGTTTTCAGGTGCCCGGAGGCCCCGCCGGTGGCAGCGGCGCGGGTGCGGACACCGCCGTGCAGCTCACCGGCGACTCCACCACGGTCGCGTCGCCGAGCATGAGCGTGCCGGCCGCCTTCACCTACGAGGTCTGGTTCCGCACCACCTCGACCGCGGGCGGGCGGGTCGTCGGGTTCGGTGACGCCGGCTCCGGCTACAGCTCCACGGTCGACCGCTACGTCACCCTCACCGGGTCCGGCGCCCTCACCCTGACCGTCGGGTCGAGCACGATCACCTCGTCGGTCACGGGACTCAACGACGGCTCCTGGCACCTGGTCGGCGCCGGTCTCGGCGCCTCCGGCATGCGGCTGTACGCCGACGGCGTGGAGGTCGCCGCCGACGCCGCCACGACCACCGCCACCAGTTTCACCGGGTACCTGCGGCTGGGCGGTGACATCTCCTACTACACCGGCACTCTCGACGAGGCCGTGCTCTACACGAAACAGCTCTCCGCGGCCCGGATGAGCGCCCACTACGCGGCCGGGGCCGCCGCCACCTCGCTGGCGGCCTACACCTCCACGCTCACCGCCGACGGCCCGTGGGCGATCTACCACCTGAACGACGCGCCTGGTACCTCGTACAAGGGCCTCCAGTTCCAGACCCGGCTGCTCGACGCCGGCACCGGCAATCACAAGGGCTGGTACTCCTACGTGCGGCCCAAGGGCGTCACCGGTGGCCGGCCCGGGGCCCTGACCGGCACCGAGGCGGGCAGCACCGCCATGCACTTCGACGGTTCCGGCATCGGCTACTACCCGACCCAGATCAGCAACCCCACCACGTTCTCGCTGGAGTTGTGGTTCCGCACCAGCGGCACCACCGGCGGCGACCTGATCAGCTTCGGCAACACGATGACCGGCGACAGCAGCGTGTACGACCGGATCTGGAAGATGATGGACGACGGCACCCTGACCTTCGGCATCTACGCCGGCGGGCAGATCGTCTCGGCCACCACGACCACGTCGTACAACGACGGCGTCTGGCACCACGGCGTGCTCACCATGAGCCCCGCCGACGGCATGGTGATGTACGTGGACGGCGTACCGGTCGCCACCAACGCCGGTCCCGGCTCACCGCAGAACTATTCGGGCTACTGGCGCTGGGGCGGCGGCAAGAAGTGGGTCACGCCGCCCACCAGCGAGTACTTCTACGGCGAGATGGACGAGGTGGCGATCTACCCGGTCCGCCTCACCGCGCAGCAGGTGGCCCTGCACTACTGGACCAATTCCTGACGATGATCCCGACACCAGGGCGGCCCGGCCGTGCGCGTGGGTGGCTGATCGTGCTCGCCCTCCTGGTGCCGGTGCTGACGCTCGCCCTGGTCCTGTGCCTGGTGCCGGTCGCGTTCTCGGTGTTCTCGGCGCAGACCCCCGTCACGCCGGGGTCGTTCAGCGCGGGCTCGGTGGAACTGACGGACGACGACACGGGCGCCGCCATGTTCACCGCCGGCTCGCTGCGGCCCGGCAGCACGGGCAGCCGGTGCATCGCGGTCAGCTACAGCGGGTCGCTGGCGGCGCAGGTGCGCCTGTTCGTCGCCCCCGGCGACCTGACCGGGACCGGCCTGGACCGCTACCTGACCCTCACGGTCACCGAAGGCACCGGCGGCGGTTCCGGCTCGTGCGCGGGCTTCGCCGCCGCCGGGCCCGCCGACTTCACCGGCACCCTGCGCGATCTCGCGGCCACGGCCACCACCTGGGACAGCGGGATCGGCGGCTTCGCACCGGCCGGGGCCGGCGAGACCCGGGTGTACCGGATCGTCTACACCCTGACCGCGGGGGCCGCCGCCGAGGGGCTGGCCGCCCAGGTGCGGTTCACCTGGGAGGCGCGCAACACCTGAGCCCCCGGCCCCACACAGGTATCAGGAACCCGGCCCGATCCTCCCCACAGAGTGGACCCACGTGACCGGAGGGGGCGACCGTGGACTGGATCGAGCGCGAGTCCGGGCGCTGGCTGGAGGTTCTCACCGAGGCGCTGGACGCCGTGTCGACGGCCTTCCCGGCCCGGCTGCTCGCGACCGAACTGCGTGCCTCGCTCGACGCCCGTGCCGTCTCACTGAACTGGGCCGGCACCCAGGGGCACGGCAGGCAGCGGGGTGCCGAGGTCTGGCCGCCGATCGTGCCGCAGCACCACATCGACGACTTCGTGCAGGGCGCCGCCCTGTTCCGCGACCCGCTGGTGGACTGGCTCGACCGCACCCAGCTGGTGCGGCCGCAGACCTGTGCCCGGGTGCCGCCCGGCTTCGGCGACGAGGCCTCGTTCGCCGGATGGCGTTCCCTGATGCAGGATTTCGGCATCGACCAGCGCCTGGCCGTGCCGTTGCGGCTGGGGCCGCGTTCCCACCTGGCGTTCGTGGCCGGACGGGAGGGCGACGACTTCACCGACGCGCAGATCGCCCTGGCCCGGCGGGTGCGCCCCGCGCTCGCCGCCCTGCACCGGCAGGCGCAGACCCTGGGGGCGCTGCCGGAACCGGTGGTGCGGGCCGGGGCCGGCAGCCGTCTCACCGGCCGGGAGCTGGCGGTGCTGGCCGGGCTCCAGGGTGGCTCGACCGCGTCGTCCATCGCTCGTCAGCTCGACATCTCCGAGCGCACGGTGCACAAACACCTCGAACGCATCTACCGCAAACTCCGCGTGAACGACCGGCTTTCGGCCGTCATCGCGGCGCAGTACGAGGGCCTGCTGCCGGTACGCACCAATGCGTATGGACGCCGCGATCCGGACGGATGACAATCTTTGTCGCACAGGGGGAAAATCCGATTCCGGGGGGAATCATCATGGCAACAGACCATGGCACACGCATGCTCCAGCATCTCCGGCACGGCGCCGACGTCCTGCCCGACGACGCGCCGGGCGCCAAGGCCGAGGCGGACCGGCTCGCCACCGTCTCACTGGCCGGCTCGGTCGTGGCCGGGCACGACGTGGCCGAGGTGTCCACGCCGTTCGGCTATCTCTTCGACGACCTGGCCGACGCCTTCCCGCAGCACCACCTGCCGACCGGCGACCCCGCCGGGATGACCGCCAGACTCACCGCGCTGGGCACCGCGATGGTCGAGCAGGCGCCCGCGGACCCGGCCGGGAACTCCGTCATCCCGGCGGTCTACACCTACTGGGGCCAGTTCATCGACCACGACATCACCGCGAACACCGACCGCAAGACGCTGTTCAGCGACGTGGCGGTGGAGGTGGTCGAGCCCCGCACGCCCGCAGACGTCACCACCGGCCTGCGCAACCTGCGCCAGCCCGCGCTCAACCTGGACTCGGTCTACGGCGACGGGCCGCAGGGCGCCTCCGCGGCGCTGTACGACGGGCCCGCCCTGCGGGTCGGCCGGGTGGCCCTGACCACCGACGCCGGTGACCCGGTCCCCGGGCAGCGGGTCACGCCGGAGGGCGACGACTCGCACGACCTGTTCCGCGACGGCACCACAGCGGTGATCGGCGACGGCCGCAACGACGAGAATCTCGTGGTGGCCCAGTTCCACGTCGCGTTCCTGCGGTTCCACAACGCCGTGCTGGAGTGGGTGCGCGTGAACGAGCCGCACCTGATCGGCCGCGCGCTGTTCCGGCGGGTACGCGACCTGGTGCGGTTCCACTACCAGTGGCTGGTGGTGCACGACTACCTGAAGACCGTCACCGCGACCGGCACCGTGGACCAGATCCTGCTGGGCGGCAACCGGGTGTTCCGGCCGCGGCACGACACCTACATGCCGCTGGAGTTCTCGGTCGCCGCCTACCGTTTCGGCCACAGCATGGTGCGCGGCGCCTACGACTTCAACCTCAACTTCGGCCGCAACCCGGACGGCACGGCGCTGCTGCCGACCGCACCGTTCGGCCTGCTGTTCGCCTTCACCGGCGGCGCCCGGCCGGCCCCGTTCAACGGCGGCGGCACCACCACGCTGCCGTTCAACTGGGTCATCGACTGGAACCGGTTCGTGCACAAGGGAGACGGCGACGCCACGCACTTCGCCCGGCGGATCGACACCCGCCTGGTGCCGCCGCTGACCCAGATGGTCAACCAGGTCACCCCGGACGACGAGGCGCAGCTGCCGGACCTGCTCCAGGCGGTGCTCCGGCACCTCGCCGTGCGCAACCTGCTGCGGGGCTACTCACTGGCGATCCCGACCGGGCAGGCGGTGGCCGCCGCGCTCGGCGTGCCCGCGCTCACCACCGCCGAGCTCCAGGCCGGCAACGGCGACGAGCTCAACCGGGCGCTGACCGACGGCGGCTTCCTGGAGGCCACCCCGCTGTGGTTCTACCTGCTGAAGGAGGCCGAGGTGAAGAGCAACGGCAACGCCCTCGGCCCGGCCGGCAGCCGCATCGTGGCCGAGACCCTGATCGGCCAGATCCGCGCCGACGAGGGCTCGTACCTGCACCGCGGCTGGACCCCCGCCAGGGGGGTGCGGTTCCCGGACGGCGGGCTGATCGTCAGCATCAGTGACCTGTTCCGCTTCGCCGGGGTGCTGCCCGCGTAACCAGGCGCCGCACAGGGGTTCCCGGGCGCGCACGCCCGGGAACCCGGGCGTCACAGGTGCGGTGCCAGCAGGCTCAGGTCGGCGGGGGAGAGCCGGTCGCTCGCCGTGGCCGCCTGGTGCCAGTGCGGGTAACGCAGCGGCGTCAGGCTGACCGCGTCGAGCCGGGAACGCTCGTCGTCGGTGAGCACCAGCCCGGCCGCCGCCAGATTGTCGGTCAGCTGCTCCTCGGTGCGGGCACCGATCACCAGCGAGGTCACGCCGGGCCGCCCGAGCAGCCAGGCCAGGGCCACCTGCGCGGCCGAGACCCGGTGCGCCTCACCGATCTCCACCAGCACGTCGACGATGTCGTAGAGCCTGGCCTCGTCGTGCACCGGCGGCTCGTTCCAGTCCGTCAGGTGCCGCGAGCCCTCCGGGGCGGCGGCGTCACGCCGGTACTTGCCCGACAGCAGCCCACCGGCCAGCGGGCTCCAGACCAGCACGCCGAGCTCCTGGTCCAGGGTCAGCGGCACCAGCTCGTCCTCGGCCTCGCGGGCCTGCAACGTGTAGTGGATCTGCTGCGACACGTACCGCTGGTAGCCGCGGGCGTCCGCGGTGGCCAGGGCCTTCATCAGCTGCCAGCCGCTGTGGTTGGACGCGCCCACGTAGCGCACCTTGCCCGTGCGCACCAGTGAGTCCAGGGCCTCCAGCGTCTCCTCCAGCGGGGTCTGACCGTCCCACTCGTGGATCTGGTAGAGGTCGATGTGGTCGGTACGCAGCCGTTTCAGGCTGCGCTCGGCCGACCGGATCAGGTGGTGGCGCGAGGCCCCGCCGTCGTTCGGGCCGGGGCCCACCACCATCCGCGCCTTGGTGGCCAGCAGCACGTCGTCACGCCGCCCGGCCAGCACCTCGCCGGTGATCTCCTCGCTCAGCCCGTCCGAGTACACGTCGGCCGTGTCGATCAGGTTCACCCCGGCGTCCAGGGCCAGGTCGATCTGCCGTCGCGCGCTCTGCACGTCGGTGTTGCCGACGGCCGCGAATCCTCCCTTCCCGCCGAACGTCATCGTGCCCATGGTGATCGTCGAGACGCGTAGTCCCGACCGTCCGAGTCGTCGGTACTCCATGGCCGCGACGTTACCCGCTGAACCCGCAGGCGGCGCGCGTGAGCATCGCCTCCGTCCAGAGGGCGTAGGTCCGGGAGCGGTGTCGTCATTCACTGACGATGCCGCCGGTCCGGGACGATTCTGGCGTGACGTGCACCTGGCCGAGTTCCTGGGTGCACCGGGTCAGGGCCACGTAGAGCCCGTTCCAGCCGCGTGGGCCCGCCGTGATCCCGGCCGGGTCCACCACCAGCGTGGCGTCCCACTCCAGGCCCTTGGCCCCGGTGGCGGTCAGCACCGGCACCCCGGGCAGCGCCGCCGTCAGCGCGCCGGCCCGGGCCGCGGTGGTGACCACGCCGACCGTGCCACCGGCCCAGCGTTCCCGCATCCCGGCCACCAGTTGCGCCGTTCTGGCCGGGATTTCGTCCTCCGTCATGGTCTCTTCCCAGGGGGTGACGCCGGAGGACCGCACCGCCCGGGGCGGGGAGTTGCGACTACCGGCCTTCTCCAGCACCGGCCCGGTCAGGTCCATCACCTCGCGCGGGGTGCGGTAGCAGATGGTGAGTTCCGCGGCGCGCCAGCGGTCGCCGAACGTGGACCGCACGGCCTGGGCCCAGCTGGTGTGCCGGTGGGACGCCTCGGCCTGGTCGATGTCGCCGACGGCGGTGACCGAGCGGGAGGGGCACCGGCGCAGCACCATGCGCCACTGCATCTCGGACAGCTCCTGGGCCTCGTCGACGACCACGTGGCCGTACACCCAGCCGCGCTGCGCACGGGCCCGGTCGGCGATGAACTCCCCGGGCGCCGGTGGCGGTGTGGGCTCGCCGAGCGCGTCGGCGAGGGCGTCGAGCAACGGCACGTCGCCGGGCGACCATCCCTCGGGTTCGGCTGCTATCAGGGCTATCTCGTCGTCCGTGAGGTGCGGGGCGTGACGCCGCAGCGCTTGCGGGCTGGACAGGAGACGCCGCAGCATCGGCGCCGGGTCCAGGTCGGGCCACCAGGCCGTCAGCACCGCGTCCACGGCGGCGCTGCCCGCGATGCGCTCGCGCAGCTCCTCCACGTCGTCCTCGGTCAGCGCGCCGTCGACCTCGACGCCGGACGCCCCGCCCGCCGGGCCGCCGGGGGCGGCGGAGCTGCGGTCGAACTTCTCCAGGATGTCCTCGTAGCCCTCTTCCACCTCGGTCAGCATCGCCTCCCGGCGCTCCACCACGGCGTCGGTCAGGATCTGCCGGAACTGCTCCGAGAACACCCGCCGGGCATCGTGATACGGGCGGGCGGCCACGGCGGCCAGGGAGTGCGTCACCTGCGCGGCGGGTACCACGAACTCCTCGCCGTCCCAGTGCGCCGTCAGATCGGTTGCGGTGGGCCGGTGTTCGGCGACCAGACTCTCGATCGCGGCCTGCCACGACGACCGGCCCTTGATCTCGGCGAGCACGCGGCTCTCCTCACGCTGCACCCGCACACCAGGCACCAGGTCGTCGCAGGTGGTGGACACCACCGCGGTCTCGCCGAGGGCGGGCAGCACCTGGGTGATGTAGTCGAGGAACCGGGCCGAGGGACCGAGCACCAGCACCGCCTGGTCGGCCATCCGGCGGTGGGTGAACAGCAGGTAGGCCACCCGGTGCAGCGCGACCACGGTCTTGCCGGTGCCCGGTCCGCCCTGCACGATCAGCGGCCCGTCGGCGTCGGCCCGCACGATGTCGTCCTGCTCGCGCTGGAGCGTGGCGATCGCCGTGGTCATCCGCCCGGTGCGCCGCTGACCCAGGGCGCTGAGCAGGGCTCCCTCGCCGACGAGCGCTGCGGCCCGGCTGCTTCGGCCGTCGTGGCTGTGGTCGAGGGGTTCGTCGTCCACCCCGGTCACCGTCGGCCCGTCGACGCGCACGTGCCGGCGGCGGGCCTGGCCCTGCGGATGAAGCGGGGTCGCGGTGTAGAACGGCCGGGACGCCGGCGCGCGCCAGTCCAGCACGAGCGGTTCGTTGTCTTCGGACGGAGTGGACGACGCGTCGTGCGGTGTGCCGGTGAGACCCGGATCGGCACGGTGCAGGCCGATCCGGCCGATGTGCCGGACCTTTCCGTCGGCGGCGTCGAGCCGGCCGAACACGAGGGCCTCGCCCGCGTGGCGCAGTTCCGCGTGGCGCCGCCGCAGGCTGGCGGAGCGGGCCCGGCCGACGTCGTCGGCGGGCGCGGCGGCGATCTCGGCCTCCAGCTGCGCCAGCACGGCGGCGTGCCGGGCGAGTGCGAGGTCGAGGAACGCCTGTTCCTCGGCCACCGCGTGCCGGCGGTCGGAGATGTCGTGGCTCATGGCTGGTCCCATCACCGGATGTCCCCGCGAAGAGGTCGTCGGGACGGCCACAGTAGCCGCCCGGATCGGCGTCCGGCCACTTTCCGCACCCCCGGTGCACCCTGGGGAGAGAACTGTCTCAGGGGGTTGCGGATCGCCCTCCGATCGTGTCTTTTCCGGCTTGACGAAAGGGTTTTCATCTGTTCTGCGGTGTGGCCCAGACCCGTAGCGGCCCGGTCGTGGTGAACCCGGCGGCGAGGGCGGCCGTCAGGCCGTCGCCGTGCTCGTAGCCGACGAGGGGAAGCCCGGGGAAGAGGGTGGACGCGGCGGCCACCACGGCGTCCCACACCGGGTGGGTTCCGGTGCTGAACACGTTCGACACCCCCACCTCCGTCGCGCTGCGGTTCAGCGCGGCACCCCCGGCGAGCTCCGTGCCGTGGTGAAAGGTCAGCAGCCGCATGCTTTTCTCATGCAGCAGTCCCGGGCGGAACGGGGTGCCGGGCCAGAGTTCCAGCCCGGCCGTCGTGGTGACGGTGCCGGTGCGCAGAGCACCTCCGGGCGAAGGGGTTGCGGCCGCCCGGCGGATCCACCGGGCGTCGAACAGCACGGTGAGGCCGTGAGCCGTCAGGTCGAGATCGGCGAAACTGTCTTTCACGGACAGGTTCTCGCGCTCGATTCCGCTCAGCGCGCCGGGCGCGTGGACGCCGGGCCGCAGCGTGATCACGTCGGGGTAGAACGGCGGTGCGGGGGCATTGGTGCTCCAGACGTCTGGGCCGAAGCGGCCGGCGACGCCGTGCGACCGGCAGACCGCCGCGCACCACTCGGCGTTGTTGCGGGCGGCATCGACAGCGAAATCACGCACGCAGCAGAGTATGTCATCTCCCTCACGGTCTGCGCCAGGACAGGATCCACAGCAGGTACGCCCCGCCGAGCGCCGCCGTCACCAGCCCGACCGGGATCTGGAACGGGCTGAGCAACCGCCCGGCCAGCAGGTCGCCGGCGCCGAGCAGCACCGCGCCCGTCGCCGCCGAGGGCAGCATGGCGATGCCGGGGGAGCGGGCCACCTGGCGAGCCAGCTGGGGTGCGGCCATGGCCAGGAAACCGATCGGCCCGGAGGTGGCGACGGCCACCCCCGCCAGGGCAACACCCGCGCACAGCAACAGGATACGGGATCTGCCCACCTCGACCCCGAGCGCGCCGGCGGCGTCGTCCCCCAGTTCGAGCATGCGCATGGGCGCGGCGAGCGTGAGGGTAAGGGGCACGAGCACGACGAGGGCCAGCAGGACGGGTGCGACCTGCGGCCAGGCGATGGTGTTCAGGCTGCCGAACTGCCAGGCCCGGGCGGTCTCGGCGTCGTCGAGGGTGGCGCGGGTGACGAGGTAGTCGTTGACCGACGAGAGCATGGCGCCGACGGCGACACCGGTGAGGATCAGCCGGCTGCCCCCACGGCTCAGAAGATACACGAAAATCGCTGTGGCGAAACCACCCACGACGGTTCCGGTGGCGATCGCCGGCATCGAGGAGGTGTCGGCCAGGAGAATGACGACCAGCCCTCCGGCGGCCGAGCCGGTGGCGAAGCCGACCACGTCCGGGCTGCCCAGCGGGTTGCGGCTGACGCTCTGGAAGATCGCGCCCGACAGGCCGAGTGCCGCGCCGACCAGGACGGCCGCGACCGCCCGGGGCAGGCGCTGCCGCAGCACGATGAAGCGGTCCATGTCGCTGCCGCCGCCGAGAAGCGTGTGCAGCAGCCGGATCCGGGTGATCTCGTAGGCACCGGTGGCCACCGTGGCGGTGAGCACCAGCGCGGCGATCGCCAGCAGCACCAGTACCGTGATCAGCGACCGGCGGTGCACCCGCACGGTCAGGCCGAGGACCCTGATGTCGTGAACGCCCGGCACGACGCTCATCTCGACACCAGCACCAGGCGCAGCAGCACCGGGGCGCCGACGAAGGCGGTGACGATACCGGCCTCGATCTCGCCCGGCCGGGCGACCACCCGGCCGATCACGTCGGCGGCGAGAACCAGTGCAGGACCGGCGATCAGCGACAGCGCGAGGATCTTGCGCTGGTCCGCACCCGCGACCAGGCGGACGGCGTGGGGTACCACCAGGCCGACGAACGCCAGCGGCCCGGCGGCCGCGGTCGCGGCGCCGCAGAGCAGGGTGAGGACGACGAAACAGAGCACCCGGACCAGGCCCACCCGCACGCCGAGGGACGAGGCGGTGTCGTCGCCCGTCGCCAGGGCGTTCAGGGACGGGCCGAGCAGCAGGGCGACCACGACCCCGGCGGCCACGAACGGCAGCAGGGGCAGCAGCACCGTGTCGTCGCGCCCGGCGAGCGAGCCGACCACCCAGAACCGGTAGGAGTCGAAGGCGTCCTCGTCGAACATCGTGATGATGCCGGTGCAGGCGCCCAGGCAGGCCGACAGGGCGACCCCGGCCAGGAGCAGCCGGGTGGGGTCGGACCCGTTCCGGTTCACCGCCCAGACCAGCACGGACGCGAGAGCCGCTCCGGCGCAGGCGAACCCGACGTAGCCGGAGAACGTGGTGACGCCGAGGCCGGCCACCGCGACCACCACCGCGAAGGCCGCCCCGGCGTTCACGCCGAGGATGCCGGGCTCGGCCAGCGGGTTGCGGGTGAGGGCCTGCATCACCGCGCCGGCCACCCCGAGCGCCGCACCCACGGTGAGGGCCAGCAGGGTGCGGGGCATCCGCAGCTGCCAGATGATGATCGACTCGGTGCTGCCGTCGCGGTGCCAGAGTCCCTGCCACACGCGCGGAACCGGGATGGGGCGGGAGCCGATCGCCACGCTGGCCACGACCAGCCCGAGGATCAGGGCCAGACCCAGGGTGACGGTGAGGGAACCGAGAGTACGAGATGTAGTTAGAGAACCGTACGATCTTGTGGACGACACTTAGGTAAGCCTAGGCTAACCGCCGTGATCAACCGAACCTCCCTCCGGCCGTTCCTGGCCGTGAGCTGCGTCGTCTCCGCCGTCCTCGTGCTGGGGGCGTGCAGTTCGTCGTCATCCAGTTCCCCGTCGTCCGGCTCGACCGGTGGGGCGTCCGCCTCCGCCGGGTACGTCACGCCCCGCACCATGCCCGAGGGCAAGGGCAGCGGTGAGGACGACGGTGTGTTCCCGCGCACCGTGGTGCATTTCGAGGGCGAGACCACGCTCGACGCCGAACCCGAGCGGGTCGTGGTGATCTCCACCGGCCAGGCCGACGCGCTGCTGACCCTCGGGGTGGTGCCGGTCGGCTCCACGGCCGGCGACGGCGCCGAGATGATCCCGCAGTACCTCGAGGACGCCTACCCCGACGACGATCTCGGCACCGTCGCGTCGGTGGGGGACCGGCTCTCGCCCGACCTGGAGTCGGTGGCCAACCTGAAGCCCGACCTGATCCTGATGAACATCGCCGGCAAGGACGCCGCGGCGTTGTACGCCGGGCTGAACGAGATCGCCCCGACCGTGGCCACGCAGGGCACCGGGCTGTACTGGAAGCAGGACTTCCTGCTGCTGTCGGACGCCGTCGGCCTGCGCCAGAAGGCCGAGGCCTGGCTCGACGACTACCAGACCGAGGCCGCCACGTTCGGCCAGGGGCTCGACGACCCGGGCAATGTCTCCTTCCTGCGCCTGAACGAGGACCGCACCAGGGTTTTCGGCGTCGCGTCGTTCAGCGGATCGGTGGCCGAGGACATCGGCCTGACCCGTCCGGAGAGCCAGTCGTTCACCGACGACACGTCGCTCGACATCAGCGCCGAGCAGCTCGACCTGGCCGACGGCGACCACCTGTTCTACGGCGTGCAGGGCGGCGACGCCGGCCGGCTCACCGGGCTCCCGCTGTGGGACTCGCTGGCGGTGGTGCAGGCCGGCGACGCGGTGCAGGTGGACGACGACACCTTCTACCTGAACACCGGCCCGACCGCGGCCCGGGGCATCCTGACGGTGCTGGAAGACACCCTGGGCTGAGCGTTCGCCGGCTGCTGACACGGGCTGAAGGACTCGGCCGGAACCGGATTGGGTAGATTGACGAGATGCTTCCCGTGGACGCCGTTCCGGCCGAGTCAGACCTCGGCGCCGACCGCCTCACCGACGCGGTGGTCGCCGTCGCGGTGCTCAGTCGTAGCCTGGAGCGCGCCCTTTCGGATCTCACCCTGCCGCAGTACCGCATCCTGGCGCTGATCGAGAGCGAGCCCCAGCGCGCGGCCCGGCTGGCCACCCGCTCGGAGGTCACCAAGGCGTCGCTCACCAGCATCACGGTGGTGCTGGAGCGCCGCGGGCTGATCCAGCGCGACAAGGTGCTGGGCGACCGGCGCGGGGTGATGTTCGGGCTCACCGACGAGGGGCGCGAGGTGCTCGCCGCGTCCCGCCAGGTGCTGAACGACCGGCTGCGCGCCTTCCTCGCCCGGTTCGCCGCCGACGAGAGGGAGGCGGTGCTGCACGGGCTCCAGCTCATCGTCGACTCCACCGGCAAGGGCTACTCGGCACCGGGTACGCACGCCGCGATGAAGGCCCGCGGCCTGGCCTGACGTCGGCTGGCCCGGAACCCTTGCCGCACCGATATCCGCCGACGGGCAGGTGTTCTCGACCCGAACGGCCCAATGCGGCTCACGGTCACGTCTTTCCGGACCGTCATTCTTAAGTGACGGTCAAGGAAACGTGAATCCTGTGAGCGGGCGCGCTACGTCTTGTCACGACCGGTCAGCGCTGGGTGAAAGTCGTGCGAGTTTGCCAAGTTCGCGCGGGAATTGGGTACGGTTGGGAGTGGAGCCTGAGGGTCGGAACCGGTGCGGTTCCGTGGATGCAGGAGCGTCGAAGGGGTGTACTCCCTGGCCGGGAGTGGCACGGCGCTCTGGGGGGAGACCGGTGAACTGGGGTTGGAGCCTGCCGTTCAAGCAACGGCAGGGTGCGGGTTTGGTCGCGTGCGTAGCGGTTTTCGCGCTCGTGCTGGGCGCCGGGCTGATCGGTGCCCAGGCGACCGGTGCGGTCGTTCGCCTGCAAGACGGCGGTGCCTGGCTGGCCAACGTGGCGCAGGGCTCGGTCACCTGGGTCAACGGCTACGCCGGCTCGGCCGGCAAGACCGTCCCGGTCGGCTCCCTCAGCTCCCCGTTCACGGTCGAGCAGCGGGCCGACGGCGCCTACGCCGTCGACGCCGACGGTAACGCCACCCTGATCGACGGCGCACAGCTCAAGGCCTCCGACGCGCCCCACCGCCTCTCCAGCGGCGTCGACATCGTCGCCAACGACGTCGCCACCTGGCTGGTCGACACCTCCAGGGGCCAGGTCCAGCGCCTCGACCCCGACACCCTGGCCACGCTCGGCGAGGCCGTGGCGGTCGAGGGGGTCACCCAGGCCGTGGTCGACGACGAGGGATACCTGTGGGCCGCGGTGCCCTCCGACGGCGTCGTGATCCGGCTCTGGAACACCGAGAGCGGCCGCACCGAGGTCGGCCGCCCGGGCGAGAACATCACCGTCGCCGCCGACGAGCAGGGCGAGCACGTGATCGCGGTGAACGCGACCGCCGGCGCCACCTTCTCGCTGCACGGCGACGACGCGGCCCGCTCGTTCCCCGCGTTCGCGACCGGTTCCGGCGCCTCCGGCAACCAGGTCCCCCAGGTCGACGTCGACAACGACGGCCGTCTCCTGATCGGCCTGGGCGACCAGGCCGTGGTGGTCCCGCCGGACGGCGAGGGCCGCTCGGTCACCCTGCCCACCGGCACGCAGGTCGACCAGGTCGACATCGTCTCCGGCGTGGGCTACGTCACCGACCGTGAGTCCGGCAACCTGGTGCGCGTCGACCTGGGCACCGCCGCCGGCGCCACGGTGCCCAACGTCGGCGGCGACGACCTCACCGACGTGGTGGCCCACGGAAACCTGCTCTACCTCAACGACTCCGGCGGCAACCAGGTCAAGGTGGTCAAGCCCGACGGCGTGATCGTGCCGATCGAGAAGTACCGGCCGGGGCAGGATCCCACGCAGCGGACCACGCCGGTCACGGCCACCACCACCCGGCCTACCACGCCGGACCAGCCGCCGGCCTCTTCGCAGCCGCGGAACGAGTCGAGCGACGAGCCCCGGGACGAGGCGTCCGGTGAGCCCACCCGCGGCCCGCGGCGCAACCAGGGGACCCCGGTCACCGCCAGACCGACCACGCGGCCCGAAGACCCGGAGCCCGAGCGCTCCCCGACGCCGACGCAGGCGCCCACCACGTCCGAGGAACCGGACGAGCCCGAGGCCCCCGAGGCGCCGGCTGTCACCGGCCTCACCGCCGACGACGGTCAGGCGCTGCTGGAGTGGAGCGCCGCCGCCGACCGTGGGTCGGCCGTCACCGGGTACCAGATCCTCGTCGACAACGAGACCGTGCAGGAGGTCGGGGCCGACCGGCGGAGCTACACGCTCACCGGCCTGGAGAACGGCCAGAAGTACGGCGTGCGTGTGCGGGCCCTGAGCGAGGCCGGGCAGGGCGACCTGTCGCGGATCAGCTACGTCACGCCGAGCGCCGACCTGCCGGGCGCGCCGCAGAACGTGGCCGCCGAGGCGCTCGACGGCAAGATCGCGGTGACCTGGGCCGCGGCCGACGACGGGCCGCGCAGCCAGGTCCAGGGCTACACGGTCACCGTGCGGGCCGTGGGCGGTGGCGCCACCACCGCCGACGCCACCGGGCTCCAGACCACGGTCGGCGACCTGACCAACGGAACCTCTTACACCGTCGAGGTTTCCGCCCGGTCCACGGGCGGCACCGGCGAGGCCGCTTCCCCGGCCGACGGTGCGGTGGGCAGCGCCGGCAATCCGGCCGTGCCCTCGGGCACCCCCGGCAAGGTCACCTTCGGCACCACCACGAACGGCGACACCAAGGCCACGGTCACCTGGACCGCGGCCGACGCCGCCGGCAGTGCGATCACCGGGTACGAGCTGAAGGCCGGCACCGCCGCGGCGAAGAACGTGGGCACGGTGACCAGCTACTCCGTCACCGGGCTGACGAACGACGTGAAGACCACCGTGCAGGTGCGCGCGATCAACAAGAACGGTTCCGGCGACTGGGTTTCCACCACCGTCGCCCCGGTGACCCCGCGCAAGCAGATGTACCAGTGCCAGTCGACCGAGGTCTCCGACATCTACATGATCAACAACGACACCGACTGCACCTCCGGGGTCAATCGGTGGAAGACCGCGGTGGCGGTCTTCGAGGCGCCGAAGACCCAGCAGACCGGCACCGTTCAGTGGACGCGGTGTGACCACACCGAAGACCGGGGCATCATCCGGCGGCAGATGAAGGCGTGCCCGAGTGGCTGGAACGCCAACAACGTCGCCTTCTGGGCCTGGACCTCCGCGCACACCGGCGCCACCCAGATCGTCGAGTGGCACTACCCCAACGGCGGTTACTACTACGCAGCCGCCGGCAAGAGCGCGCCCCCCGGCTTCACCAAGACCGGTGTGTCCTTCTGGGTCTGAGCCGACCCGCCCCCTTACTGAGCACCACGGAACACAGGAGAGCACGATGTCCGAACTCGCCGACATTGCCGGGCAGATCAGGTCCAGTGTGGAGCGGGCGCTCCAGGGCAAGCCGGAGCAGGTGCGGCTCGCGGTGATCGCGCTCCTCAGCGAGGGGCACCTGCTGGTCGAAGACGTGCCCGGCGTCGGGAAGACCACGCTGGCGCGCGCTCTCGCCGCCACCGTCGAGGGCCGCTGGCAGCGCGTGCAGTTCACCCCCGACCTGCTGCCCTCCGACGTCACCGGCATCACCGTGTACCACCAGCAGGCACAGAAGTTCGAGTTCCGGCCCGGGCCGGTGTTCGCCAACATCGTGCTGGCCGACGAGATCAACCGGGCCTCGCCCAAGACCCAGTCCGCGCTGCTGGAGGTCATGGAGGAGCGGCACGTCACGGTCGACGGCCGGCAGTACCCGGTGCCCCGCCCGTTCGTCGTGGTCGCCACCCAGAACCCGGTCGAGATGGACGGCACCTTCCGGCTGCCCGAGGCCCAGCTCGACCGGTTCATGATGCGCATCAGCATCGGCTACCCCGACCCGTCCACCGAGTCGGCCATGCTGAGGCAGGAGGCGAACGCCCCCACCGTCGAGTCGATCCAGCCTGTCGTCGGTCTCGACGTGGTGCAGCAGATGATCCAGTACGTCTCGCGCACCCACGTCGCTGACGAGGTGCGCGACTACGTCGTCGCCGTCACCGGGGCCACCCGCTCGCTGCCCGAGGTCCGCATCGGTGCCAGCCCTCGCGCCAGCCTCGCCCTGCTGCGGGCCTCCCGCACCGCCGCGGCCGTCGACGGGCGCGACTTCGTCACCGCCGACGACGTGAAGTCGATGGCGCCGGCCGTGCTCGCGCACCGGCTCATCCTCACGCCGCAGGCCGAGATGGCGGGCGTCACCACGCACGACCTCGTCGACCGCGTGATCAGCGGCCTGCCCACGCCCACCTCCCGGGCGGCCGGAGCGGGCAACCGCCGGTGGTGATCACCGAGCCGGCCTCGCTGAACCGGCCGGAAACCGTTGACCTGGGCCGGATCCGGCTCAGCCCGGCCGGGCGCGGCCTGCTCGCCGTGGCCGCCGTCTGCCTGGTCGCCGGATTCGCGCTGGGCTACCGCGAGCTGGTCGGGCTGGCCGGTGCCGCCGGGCTTCTGGTGCTGGTCGCGGTGGCCCAGGTGGTGGCCCGCGTCTCGGTGCGGGTCGAGCGCAGCATCGCCCCGCAGCGGGTCAGCGTCGGCGAGACCGCCATGGGCATGCTCCAGATCCATGTCAAGGGTCGCGGCCGGGCGATGCGGGCGGTCGACACCGTCGGCAGCCGTCGGCACGAGATCCCGGTTCCCTCCGGCGGCGGCGAACTGCGGCGCGTGGTCTACGAACTCGACACCAGCCGCCGTGGCGTGTTCCCGGTCGGGCCCCTGCACCTGCACCAGCACGACCTGTGCGACCTGGCCCACCGGCGGCGCGAGGTGGGCGGCCTGCTCCAGCTCACCGTGCGGCCCGTCGTGCACCCGCTGAGGCAGCCCGCCCAGGGCCGTTCGCGCGATCTGGAGGGCCCGCGCACCACGTCCGGGGCGGAGAGCGGGGTCACGTTCTCCGGGCTGCGCGACTACGTGCTGGGCGACGACCTGCGCGTCATCCACTGGAAGGGCCTGGCCCGCGGTGGGCCGCTGACCGTGCGCACGCACGTCGACAGCACCCGCAGCGACATCCTCATCGTCCTCGACGACCGGGCGTCCTCCTACGCCCACGAAGACGACTTCGAGCAGGCCGTCTCGTTCGCGGCCTCGGTCGCGTCGATGGCCTTCGAGGCCGCGGTCACGGTGCGGGTGACGGCGGTGGCCGGACCCGCCCTGGCCGGGTCCGCCGCCACCGTCCTCGACGGGCTGGCCGGCGTCACCCTGGCCCCGGCGTCCCCCGATTCCGGCGGCCCCACGCTGGCCGCCGCCGCGCAGGCCAACTCGTTCCAGGGCGGCCGCAGCGCGGTCGCCGTCCTCGGTCCCGGATCGCTGGAGGAGCTGCCGGCCCTGGCGTCGCTGCGGCAGAGCTGGGCCACCGTCCTGGCCGCCGTCGTCGACCCGCGCCCGCAGCCGGACCAGGGTCGCAACGACGCCGGCGTCGCCGTGATCGCCGGGTCCTCGGCCGCCGATCTCGCGCTGGCCTGGAACCGGAGGTGGGCATGAGCGCCCCGGTGCTGGACGCGCCCACCCGTCCTGCTCCCTCCCGCCCGCGCCCGGCGCAGCCGCCCGCGGCGCAGCCCGCCCGGCACACCGCGGTCGCGACCCGGACCGCCCTGGGCCTGCTCGCGGTGCTGGCCGCGGCCTGCGCCTGGTGGCGCGTCTACCCGCCGGCGTCCCTGCCCGTCCCGGCGCTGGCCGGTGTGCTGCTCGGGGCCGGTGCGGTGCTGCTGGCCGACCGGATCACCCAGGGTCCGGTGCGCCCGGCCGCCCGGCTGGTTCTCTGGATCGCGGCAGCCTTCCTGGCCGGGCTGGTCACCGCCTTCACCGTGGCGGTGCCGCGGGCGGTCACGCCGTCCGACGCGGTCGCCGGGGTCGGCCGCGCGATGACCGGTGGGCTGGCCCGCATCCTCACCACCACCCTGCCCGCGCCCCCGGCGGCGGACCTGCTCCCGCAGTTCGCGGTGCTCTGCGCGCTGGCCGCGGCCGTGACCGTGGTGATCGCCCGCGGCCGGGGCGGTCTGCTCCTGGCCGCCCCCGGCCTGTGCCTGCTGCTCACCGCCCTGGTCTGCGGGGTCGGCGGTGCCGGCTCCCCGCTGGTGGTCGGCCTGCCGTTCGCGGTGGCGGCGGCCCTGCTGGTGCTGCCCCGCCCCCGGATCGTGCCGGCCCTGGTGGCCGGGCTGGTCGTGGCCGTGGGCTGTGCGGGCGGCCTGGTGCTGGCCGACGCCACCCGTGAGCCGCTCGACCCCCGTCACCTCACGGCGCCGCCGCTGCGGGCCGAGCAGCCGACCGCGCCGATGGACGAGGTGGCGGGCTGGCTGCGGCACACCAACGACACAGCCTTCACCGCCACCGTCGACAGCGCCTGGCGCAGCGACCCGCAGCCCTGGCGGATCGCCGCGCTCGACACCTACGACGGCATCCGCTGGACCAGCAGCACGCCGGCCGTGCCGATCGGCTACGACCTGCCCGCCACGGACGCCGACTCCGCCACCGACTCCGGAGCCGGGCAGGCGCGGGTCAGCGTCACCCCGGTGGACCTGGACGGCGTCTACGTGCCGGTGTCCGGCCGGCTGCGACACCTGGCCCGCCCCGGCATGACCTACGACCTGACCGGCGAGACGCTCGTCGACCCGGACGGGGTGCACGGCACCTACGACCAGACCGTCTCGCTGCCCGAGCGTTCCGGGCTGGCGCGCGACCAGGCCGGGCAGGCGCAGGCCGGCGACCCCAGCCTGGCCCTCGACGGCTGCACCGACGACCGCATCCTGAACCTGGCCGAGACCGCCGTGGCCGGGGCGGGCACCGGGGCACTGGCCCAGGCCGAGGCACTCCAGACCTGGTTCCACAAGACGACGACGCTGCGGCTCGACCCGGACGCCGAGCCCGGCGACAGCTGTGCCCGGGTGATGGAACTCGTCGACACCGCCGGCGGCGCCGGCAACGGCACCCCCGACCAGTTCGCCACCGCCTACGTGCTGATGGCCCGCAGCCTGGGTCTGCCCGCCCGGGTCGCCGTCGGGTTCGCCGCGGGCCAGGCCGACGACACCGGCAAGGTCACGGTCAGCCTCGGCGACGCCACCGCCTGGCCGGAGGTCTGGTTCGACGGCGCCGGGTGGGTGTCGTTCTCCGCCGTTCCCGACCGCACCGGGTCGGGGCAGACCCGGCAGGAGGAGCGGCAGGAGACCACCACCACGCCGGACACCTCGCATGACACCCCGGACGACGCCGCGCAGTCGCAGCCCACCCGGTCCGGGCCGACCCCCGCCCAGGAGCGTGGCGATACCGGGCGGCTGATCCTGATCGGGCTCGGCGCAACGGTTCTCGTGCTGATCCTGCTGCTGCCGCTGGCCGGGCTGCTGCTCACCCTGGCCCGGCGTCGCCGGCGCCGTGCGCAGGGTCCGCTGGGAGCCTGGGCCGAGCTGCTCGACCGCCTCGCCGATCTCGGGCACCCCAGTGCCGGGCGCACGTCCGCGGAGGTCCGCGGCGTGCTGTCGGGCCTGGACCCCGGCACCGACGCGGATGCCCGGGCCCTGGCCCGCCTGGTCGACGCGGAGGTCTACGCCGCCGACCGCGCGTCCGGTGACTCCGCCCAGGCCTGGCCCCTGCTGCGGCGCATCGAGCGCGCACTCTCCCCGCACACCTCCCGCCGGCGGCGGGTCCTGATCCGGGTGGATCCGCGCCCGAGGAGGTGGGCATGACGGAGAGCACCCCCGGAATGGACGCCGAGGCCTCCCGCCTGGTCGAGACGATTCCCGAGCTCGACGGCGTCACCGGTATGAAAGCCGTGGCCAGTGGCGGGTTCAGCCGCATCTACAAGGCGTTCCAGCCGGCCCTGAACCGCACCGTCGCGATCAAGATCGTCGACTCCGGCGGCCTCGACCCGAAGACCCGGGAACGGTTCAGCCGCGAGATGGGCATGACCGGCATGCTGGGGGAGCACCCCCACATCGTCGACGTGTACCACCACGGCGTCGCCCGCACCGGTGAGCCGTTCCTGATGATGCGCTGGTACGAGGGCGGTTCGCTGGCCGACGGCCTGCGTGAGAGCGGGCCGATGCCGACGGCGGTGCTGCTGCCGTTCGCCGTGAAGGTCACCTCCGCGCTGGCCTACGTGCACCGGAACCAGCTGCTGCACCGCGACATCAAGCCGGGCAACATCCTGCTCACGGCCCTGAACGAGCCGGTGCTCGCGGACTTCGGCATCGCCGTGGACGCTCAGCAGGCCGGCACCGCCACCGTGGCCTGGACGCCGGTGCACGCCGCGCCCGAGGTGATGGCGTACGAGGAGCCGACCCCCCGCTCGGACGTCTGGTCGCTGGGTTCCACGCTGTACGCGGCGCTGGCCGGGCGGCCGCCGTTCCCGGTCGACCCGGGCAACACGCTCGCGTCGATCCAGCAGCGCTTCCACGCCGCGCCGCCCCCTCTGGTGCGCACCGACGTCCCCACGTCGCTCACCGACCTGCTCACCCAGATGCTCGCGACCTCGGCCGCCGACCGGCCGGACCCGGTCGCGATCATCACCCGGCTCCAGCAGATCGAGCGCGACTGCGGGCTTCCGGTCACCAGTGCGCCGGGCGTGATCACGGCGCCGCCGGCGGCCCGGCCCGGCCAGGGAGCGCCCTTCCCCGGGGCGGACCTGCGGGGATACCCCGACTCGGCAGGCGGTTTCGGGCATCAGGGTGGTTCGGGCGCTGCCGGACAGCCGGGCGCTGCCGGACAGCCGGGCGCTGCCGGACAGCCGGGTGCTGCCGGACAGCCGGGTGCTGCGGGACAGCGGGGTGCTGCCGGGCAGCCGGGTGCTGCCGGACAGCGGGGCGCTGCGGAACAGCGGGGTGCTGCCGGGCCGCGGGGCGCTGCCGGGCCGCGGGGCGCTGCGGGATCGCCGGGTGCCGTGGGGCGATCCGTCGGTGCGGGATCGCCGGACGCAGCCAGGCAACCGAGTGGTGCGGGGCGACCCGGCCGTGCGGATCAGGCCGGCTTCGGTGCCCGGCCCGGTTCCGAACACCGGCCCAGGCCGGAGAACCAGCCCGGTCCCGAGAACCAGCCCGGTCCCGAATACCGGCCCAGGCCAGGCGATCGGCGGGATCGGGCCGCTCAGCCCGGTCCGCTCGACTGGCTGGACGAGCCGAGCGGACCGCCCTCCGATCGAGCAGCCCGCCCGGAGGGCCGGCAGGGTTCCGGCCGGGACCGGCCCGTGCAGCCGTCCCACGACGTGGGCGGCCCGATGCTGTTCCCGCCGGAGCTGTCGCCCGGCGCGAACTCGATGGCCCCGTACGACGAAGCGGCCCTGGCGCCGGAACATCACGCGGCGCCGGTCCGCTCCGGGCTGAACGCAAACCCTGACACCGCAACGGCTCTGAGCCCCGATGCAGCCGGGAGGTGGGACAAGGGGACGCGGCGTTCGTGGCGGCGGCGCCTGATCACGGCCACCGTGGGCGGGTTCTCGACCCTCGTCGTGGTGCTCGTGGTCATGGCCTTCCTCATGCCCCGTGAGGACGACGGGACCACCGCGACGCCCGAGACGACGGCGTCCTTCGTCGCCCCCGTGGTCAGCGGGCTGCGCCGGACCGAGAGCAGCCCGACCACGATCACCATCGCCTGGCACACCCAGGGGCCCTACCAGTACAAGCACCGGGTCGTGATCGAGGACGGTGAGACCGTGTGGCTGGAGGACGACGAGGTCAGCGCGGGTGAGGCGGTGCTGACAGGGCTGAAACCCGGCACCCGGTACTGCATGACGGTGGACGTGATCTACGCCGCGCCGCAGACGCCGGGGGTGGACCAGGAGTACGCGGTTTCGTCGTCCGAACGCAAGTGTTTCAGGACGAGCACATGACGGGCTGCCCGGTGGAGGGAACCCGTGGCTGACAGAGTCGCCGTCTCCTGAACAACGGTGGACGGCGTGGGTCTCGCGTCGTCCACCGTGGTGACCCGGAACCCCGGCCACCGGACAACCATCGGCCGACGGTTGTTTCGAGTGGGTAAAGGGGAGTAAAAGATGCTCCTCGCGACTGGCCCGGCGGGGTGGAGATGCGCCACTCTGAGCCAAAGTTGGACGCATGACCAATTTGGGTGAGGAGTCGTCGTGAGCAACGTCGCGGTCGTGACCGGGGCCAGTTCCGGGTTCGGGGCCGAGTTCGCCCGCCGTTTCGCGCAGGCCGGTCACGACCTGGTGCTGGTGGCCCGGCGGCGGGACCGGATGGAGCAGCTGGCCCGCGAGCTCACCGCCGCGCACGGGGTGACGGTGACGGTGATCGACGCCGACCTGGCCGAGGCCGACGGTGCCCAGCGAGTGGCCGACCGGATCGCCGACGCCGGCCTGAAACCGGCCGCCCTGGTGAACAGCGCCGGGTTCGGCACCGCGGAACGCTTCGCCGACGAGGACCCGGCGCGGATCGCCGACGAGATCCGGGTCAACGTGCTGGCCCTGACTCTGCTCAGCCGCCTGCTGATGCCCTCGCTGCTGGCCGCGCCCGAGGGATTCCTGATCAACATCTCCAGCACCGCCGGGCACCAGCCGGTGCCGACCATGGCGGTGTACGGCGCCACCAAGGCCTACGTGCTGTCGCTGACCGAGGCGATCTGGCACGAGGTGCGCGGCTCCGGCCTGCGGGTGCTGACCCTGTGCCCCGGCCCGACCGAGACCGAGTTCTTCGAGGCCGCGGGCACCGACCGGTTCCGGGTCGGCAAGGTGGTCGGCGTGCGGGAGAGCGTGGACGAGGCATGGAGAGCCCTGCACCGGCCGTCGCCGCCCCCGACCCTGACCGTCGGGCTGGGCAACCGCGTCAACGCGCTCGGCGCCCGGCTGGCGCCCCGGCGGCTGACCCTCGCGGTCACCGCACGGTTGACCGCCCGCGGCGGGCGCGCGAACATCGAGAACAGCTGAGAGGCATTCATGCTCACCGAAGTCGATCCCCGGGTCACCGCGCAGGTGAACCTCGACGCCGTGCTCGGCGCGCTGCCGTTGCTGACGCGCTCGGTGCCCGAGGCCGCCGCGCTCCTGCGGCCCCTGGCGAAGCCCGTCACGCTGCGGATCGCGGTGCGCGGCGGGCCGAAGGGCTCCTACACGTTCGACAGCTCCGGCGTGCGGCCCGGTGACGGCGGCACGCCGGTCGGTCTGCTGTTCACCTCCAGCGACCACTTCAACCGGGTGATCGACGGCCGGTCCCAGCCCGTCCCGCTCGGTGGGCCGGCCGGACTGCGGTTCCTGACCAGGGTGTTCACCCCGCTCAGCGATCTGCTCGGCCGTTACCTCCGGCCCACCCCGGAGGACCTCGCTGACCCGGCCTTCCGCGACGACAGCGTGCGCCTGACCCTCCAAGTGGTGGTCGCCGCCGTGGCCGTGGTGGGCAACGAGGACCGCAGCGGACGGGTCAGCGCCGGGCAGATCCCCGACGGGCGCGTCGACCTGGAGGTCGGTGACGACCTGCGGCACCAGTTGCTGGTCGCCGGCCACCGGCTGAGCGTGGTCGACGCTCCGATCGAAAAGCCTCGTGCCGCACTGAGGTTCAGTGATCTGGAGACGGCCGGTCAGGTGTTCTCCGGCGAGGCCTCGGCGATCGGGGCACTGAGCGCCGGTCGCATCTCCATGCGCGGCGTGATCTCGATGATCGACAACGTCAACCGCATCCTCGACCGCACCGGTCAGTACCTGTCCACCCCGGGGAAGTGAATCACCCATGACCATACCCACTTACACCTACGAGGCCAGCCGCAAGGCGTTCGACCGTGCCCTCCAGGTGATCCCCTCCGGCGTCTACGGCCATCTGGGACCCGCCAACGGGTGCTTCATCCCGCAGTCGGCCTTCCCGCTGTTCTCCTCCCGGGCCGAGGGCACCCGGTTCTGGGACCTGGACGGCAACGAGTTCATCGACTACATGTGCGGTTACGGCCCGAACGTGCTGGGCTACCGCGACCCGGACGTGGACGCCGCCGCGGCCGAGCAGGCCCGCCACGAAGACGTCGTCAGCCTGCCCTCCGGCATCATGGTCGACTTCGCCGAGCTGCTGGTGGACACCGTGGCCTCGGCGGACTGGGCGTTCTTCGCCAAGAACGGTGGTGACACCACCACCCTCGCCGTGATGACGGCCCGCGCCGCGACCCTGCGCAAGAAGATCGTCTTCGTCAAGGGCTACTACCACGGCAGTGCCCCGTGGACCCAGAAGCTCGACTACCCGGGCATTCTCGAGGAGGACGTCGCCAACAACCTGTACGTGCCCTTCAACGACCTCGCCGCCCTGGAACAGGTGCTGGCCGAGAACGAGGGCACCGTGGCCGGTCTCATCGCCCAGCCCTACATGCACGGCAACTTCGCCGACAACGTGCTGCCCGCCCAGGGCTACTGGCAGGCGGTGCGGGCGCTGTGCGACCGGTACGGCATCGTGCTCATCGTGGACGACGTGCGCGCCGGTTTCCGGCTCGACCTGGCCGGTTCCGACCATTTCTACGGGTTCTCGGCCGACCTGATCTGCTTCTGCAAGGCCCTGGCCAACGGCTACAACGTGTCGGCGCTGTGCGGGAAGGAATCGCTCAAGGACGTCGTCGGCGGGCTGAGCTACACCGGCAGCTACTGGATGAGCGCGGTCCCGTTCGCCGCCGGCATCGCGACCCTCACCAAGCTGCGCCAGATCGACGCCCCCACTCTCTTCGCCCAGCTGGGCGGCGACGTCACCAGCGGCCTGGTGTCCGCTGCGGCCGACCACGGGTTCAGCCTGGTGGCCAGCGGCGAACCGGCCCTGTTCTACCTGCGCCTGGCCGACGACGACTCGCTGATGCTGCACCAGGAATGGGTCGCCGAGTGCGTGCGGCGCGGCGTGTTCCTGACCTCGCACCACAACCACTTCATCAACGCCGCCCTCGGTCACGCCGACATCGAGCGCACCATCGAGGTCGCCCACGAGGCGTTCGGGGTGCTGCGGAAACGGCACCCCGAAGCGGGTCTGGGATGAGTTCACAGCGCCGCCTCATCTGGATCGGACTGGCCTACGCCGCCCAGGGACTGGGCTACGCGACGCTGGTCACCGCGCTGCCCATGTTCAAGTCCCGGCAGGACATCGGCGACGGGTTCGTCTCGGTGATCCTGCTGCTGATCTGCGTGGCGGCGGCCGGGGGATCGGCCCTGGCCGACCTCGCCGCCGCCCGCTGGGGCAGCCGCTACGCCCTGGCCGGTGGACTGCTCACGGTGGCGGCCGGGCTCGGCCTGAGCGCCTTCCCGACCCCGATCGTGCTGTTCACCGCGGGCCTGGTGGCCTACGGACTCGGCCTCGGGGCCGTCGACGCCAGTCTGAGCATGCAGGGCGTGCTGGTGCAGGCCCGGCTGGGCCGCAGCGTGATGAGCCGGCTGTTCGCTGCCTACACGGCCGCCGCGATCGCCGCGGCCCTGCTGATGTCCGGCTTCGTCGCCTCCGGCGCCGGGGCCGCTGTGGTGGTCGGCGTGGCCTCGCTGTTCGCCCTGCTGACCGCCCTGGCCGGCTGGTCGTCGTACGAGCCGGCCCGCACCGTGCTGCCCGGCCACGAGGGCCGGCGCGCCGGGTCGCGGCACGTCGTGATGGTCTGCGGCGCACTGATCTTCACGGCGTTCCTGGCGGATTCGGCCGTGAGCACCTGGAGCTCGGTGTATCTGCACGACACCCTCGACGCCACCGACGCCGCCGCACCTCTCGGCTATGTGGCCTATCAGGTGGCCGTGCTGACGTCGCGGATGGCCGGTGACCACCTGGTGCCCCGTCTCGGACGGGTGCGGGCCGGCGCCGCCTGCCTGGTGGTCTGTGTGCTGGGCTGCGGGCTGGTGGCCGCGGTGCCCACGGTCGGCGTGGCCGTCACGGGGTTCGCCCTGACCGGCCTCGGTGTGGGCATCCTGGTGCCGCTCGCGTTCAGCGCGGCGGGCGAGGCCACCCAGGGCTACAGCGACGAGGTGATCGCCCGCGTCAACCTGTTCAACTACGGCGGCGCCCTGCTCGGGGCCGTGGTGCTCGGCGCCCTGTCCGGGCCGGTCGGGCTGCGTGCGGCGTTCGTCGTGCCGGTGGTCGCGCTGGTGCTGACCCTGCCGGTGGTCCGTGCCCTGGGCCGGCTGCGGTCCGGTGACGTGGGCGGAGCGGGTTCCGACGTGACGCCCGTGCTGCCCCGGTGATCCACCGCCCGGCCGGGCGAGGCCGGAGGCACGGCGGTGTGGGCGAGGTCGTGCCCGGCCGCTCATGAGACGTCGGTGAGGAGGCCGACCGCCCGGACAGGCGCGGAGGGGCGGGTGGTCGCGTGCACCGCGAACCGGACCCGGTCCGGCGGATGAGCCGTCACCGTGACCCCTTTCAGGGCCAGGCGCCCGGCCGTCTGCTGGGCGTCAGCCACCCGGGCCACCACGATGCCGGCCCGCTCGGCGGGAGCGCGGGGCGACAGCACCTCGACCCCGGCGGCGTCGAGCGCGTCGATCAGTACCGTCGCCGTGTGCGCCGTGCGCTCCGCGACGTTCGCCGGCCCCGCCGTCTCCAGCAGGTCCAGGGCGGCCGTGAGCGCGGCGGAGGTGAACGGCGAGGGGTTGGTCACCGAGAGCCGCCGGGCGTCGTCGTGCGGTGGGTGCGGCAGGCCGTCGTACCGCGAGGGCTCCAGCACACCCGTCCAGCCTCCCAGTGTGGGCCGGAGCCGTTCCAGCGCGCGCGGCGACAGACAGACGAAACCCGTTCCCCAGCCTGCTCTCAGCCACTTCTGCCCGCCCACGACCAGGGCGTCGGCCGGCGTCCAGTCCTGGTCGAGCACACCGAAGCCCTGGATGCCGTCGACGATCAGCAGCCGGTCGCCGATCACCTCGCGCAGGGCGGCCAGATCGGTCCGGTATCCGGTGCGGAAGTCGACGGCGCTGACCGCGACGGCCGTCGTGCTCGCCTCCAGCGCCGCGGCGATCGTGTCGGGGTGGGTCTGCCAGGGGCCGGCGCCGGGCCCGGCCTCCCGCACCGTCAGCAGCCCCGCCTCCTGGGCCCGCCACCACGGATAGAGATTGGAGGGGAACTCGGCCCGGCCGACCAGGACCCGCCCACCGGCCAGGCCGAAGGCGATCTGCTGAAGGCCGGCCGAGGTGCTGGTGGTGAGCGCGCACCCCTCGCGGGTGAACCCCGTCAGCCGGGACACCGCCGCCAGCGCCGTGCTGTCGTGCTCGTGCAGCCCGTCGGCCCCGGAGGCCGCGGCCCGCATCGCCTCGGCGACGGCGCCGAGCACCCGCTGTGAGGGCGGCCCGTAACTGGCGAAGTTCAGGTATCCCCGCGGTTCGCTGAACTCTGCGAGATACTCGTCGAAGCCGTTCAACACACCCTCCCCCAGGTGATGCAGTGCAATGTCACACGCCGCTTCGACGTCCAGCCTGGAGGGTCTGGCGAATCAAAGTCAAGGCTCCCGTATTTGCTACGAACGTGTTAACCATTGCGTGGGGCGACTATTCGGGGGGTAAATGCGCATCGGGTGTCTTCTCAAGCTCCGAAGCCTGTGCAATATTACTGAGGTGACCGAGCGAGGGCGTGTGATCGTGATCGGGGCCGGCATCGTCGGCTCCGCCATCGCCCGTTCGCTGGCGTCCGAGGGGCACCAGGTGGTTGTGCTCGACCGGGGTCCCACCGCGGGTGGCACCTCGTCGGGTGGGGAAGGCAACCTCCTGGTCTCCGACAAGGGGCCCGGCAGTGAGCTGCGACTCATGCAGCGCTCGCTCCAGCTCTGGAGCGAGATCGGCGATCAGCTGAAAACAGAACTTCCGCAAGGTTTCCCGGGGCTGGAACTGGAGCACAAAGGGGGTCTGGTGGTCGCCACCACCACGACGGGTGCCCAGGCGCTGCGCCGGTTCGCGGAGCAGCAGCGCGGGGCGGGCGTGCAGGCGCACGAGGTGGACGGGCAGCAGGTGCGCGAGCTGGAGCCGGATGTCACCCGCGACCACACCGCGGCCGTCCACTACCCGCAGGACGCCCAGGTGCAGCCGGTCGTCGCGACCGAGTCGCTGCTGGCCTCCGCCCGGTTGCGTGGCGTGCTGGTGCGGCAGGGTGTCGAGGTGCTCGGCCCGGTGCTCGCCGGTGGCCGTCTGGCCGGCGTACGCACCACCGCGGGCGATTTCGCCGGCGACGCCGTCGTGCTGGCCGCCGGTCCCTGGTCCGGGCAGCTGTCCAGGGTGCTCGGGGCGCCGCTGCCGGTCCGTCCCCGGCGCGGCACCGTACTCGTCACCACCCGGATGCCTCAGCGCATCCGGCACAAGGTCTACGACGCCGACTACGTGGGCGCGGTCGGTTCCGGCGCCGCTGACCTCCAGGTCTCCAGCGTCGTCGAGTCCACCGCCGCCGGCACCGTCCTGATCGGATCCTCGCGTGAGCGCAAGGGTTTCGACGACCGGATCGAGGCCCGGGTGGTCGCGGCGATGGCGGCGAAGGCCCTGCTGCTGTTCCCGTTCCTGGCCGACGTGCCGGTGATGCGGGCCTACGGAGGCTTTCGCCCGTTCGTCCCCGACCACCTGCCGGTGATCGGTCCCGACCCCCGGCTGAACGGGCTCTGGCACGCCACGGGTCACGAGGGAGCGGGCATCGGCCTGAGCCTCGGCACCGCGGAGCTCCTGACGGCCCAGATGGCCGGCGACCGCACGGCCGGGGCCGAGTTCCGCGTCGACCGGCCCGGCCTGGAGGCCCATCTGGAGGAGGCGGCATGAGCGGCCCGCGCCGCCTACCCACCGGGCGCGACCCGGTGCGGCCCCGGGAGTCCGGTCCCGTCACGATCACCGTCGACGGCGCCCCGGTCACCGGCCTGGACGGCCAGACCATCGCCGGTGTGCTGATGGGCGACGGTCGGCTGTCCTGGCGTCGCAGCCGGAACGGCCGTCCGCGAGGCGTTTTCTGCGGTATCGGTGTGTGCTTCGACTGCACGGTGACGGTCAACGACATCCCGGACGTGCGGGCCTGCCAGCGTCGCGCCGTCGAGGGCGACGCGATCACCACCGGTGCCGGCGAGACCTCACACAGCCGCCGGGAGGGGACCGATGCCTGAGACCACCACGGAAGTCCTGGTGATCGGGGGCGGCCCCGCCGGTATGGCGGCCGCCCGCGCCGCGCTGGCCCACGGCGCCACCGTCACCCTGCTGGAGTCCGGCGACGACCTCGGTGGCCAGTTCTGGCGGCACCTGCCCGAGCCCCGGCGCGGTGGGCAGGAGCATCTGCTGCACCATCACTGGCGCGAGTTCCGCACCGTGCGCCGGCAGCTGCTCGACGATCCGGGGTGCGACGTCGTGCTGAACGCCCACGTCTGGTCGGTGGACCGGCGCGACGACGCACCACCGCTCGTGCACGTCATGATCGGCGTTCCCGACGGCACCGGCCGCGTCCCGAGAACCTTCGCCCCGCAACGAATCGTGTTCGCCACCGGCGGTCAGGAACGCACTCTGCCCTTCCCCGGCTGGGACCTGCCCGGGGTGTTCACCGCCGGCGCGGCACAGGCCCTGGCCAAGAGCGAGCGGGTGGCGGTCGGCCGGCGGGTGCTGGTCGCCGGGGCCGGGCCGTTCCTGCTGCCCGTCGTCTCCAGTCTGCTGCGCACCGGCGCCACGGTGGCGGGTGTGACCGAGGCCTCCGGCTGGTCCCGGCTGGCCCGTGGATGGGGCAGCCGCCCCTGGGAACTGCTCGGAACCCGTTCCAAGGCGGGTGAACTGGGCGGATACGTCAGTGACCTGGTGCGGCACCGGGTGCCGTACCTGCCCGGCCGTACCGTCGTCGAGGCACACGGCGGCGAGCGGGTCGAGGCGGTCACAGTGGCCAGGCTGAACGCGGACTGGTCGGTCGTACCGGGGTCCGGGCGCACGGTCGCGGTCGACGCGGTGTGTGTCAGCCACGGCTTCGTCGCCCGCACCGAGCTGGCCACCGCCGCCGGCTGCCGGCTCGGGAGAACGGGATTCGTCGACGTGGACGCCTGGCAGCGCACGTCCGTCCCTGGTGTGCTCAGTGCCGGTGAGCTGACCGGGATCGGCGGCGCCGACCTGGCCCTGGCCGAGGGGGAGATCGCGGGAACCGTCGCGGCGGGTGGCACGCCCGGCCCCCGGGTCCTGCACACCCGTGACCTGATGCGGGGTTTCGCCGCCCGGCTGGAGGCAGCCCACGGCATCCGCCAGGGCTGGCAGACCTGGCCGACCCCTGAAACCACCGTGTGCCGCTGCGAGGACGTCACCGCCGGCGAGCTGCGCGACGTCGCCCGGATGACCGGTTCGCGCGGTCTGCGCTCGCTCAAGCTCACGACCCGGGCCGGGCTCGGGTCGTGCCAGGGCCGCACCTGCGGCCGCAACGTCGAAGACCTGCTGGCCGCCACCATGGACGGGCCCCTGCTCCAGGCCGGCCGCACCGCACACCGCCCCATCGCGATCCCGGTCCGGCTGGGCGAGCTCGCCGCGACCGTCAGCCCCGACCGAGAGGACCAGTCATGACCGAGAAGACGAACGGGAAACCCACCGATCTGCGCGGCGTCATCGTCGCCACCGCCCTGCCGTACAAGGAGAACCCCTCCGCCCCGGCCGGTCTCGAGGTCGACTACGACAAGTTCGCTGAGCACTGCGACTGGCTGATCAGCAACGGATGCCGCGGGGTCGGCCCGAACGGCTCGCTGGGGGAGTACTCCTCGCTGACCGACGCCGAGCGCCGCAAGGTGATCCAGGTGGCGGTCGAGGCGGTCGGCGGGCGCGGCGTGGTCGTGGCCGGCGTGCACGGGCCCGGCTGGCACCAGGCCCGGCACTGGGCCGAGCTGGCCGCCGAGGACGGCGCCGACGGTGTGCTGTCACTGCCGCCGACCATGTACCGGGCCTCGCACGCCCAGGTGATCGAGCACTTCTCCAAGATCGCAGAGGTCGGCCTGCCGGTGATGATCTACAACAACCCGATCGACACCAAGGTCGATCTGGTGCCCTCGCTGGTGGCCGAGATCGCGAAGATCCCGAACATCTCGGCGATCAAGGAGTTCAGCGGCGACGTGCGCCGGCTGTTCGAGATCGCCGAGCTGTGCGACATCGACGTCATCGCGGGCGCCGACGACGTGCTGTTCGAGCTGATGGTCGACGGCGCGGTGGGCTGGTTCGCCGGGTTCCCCAACGTCTTCCCGCGCGAGTCCGTGGAGATCTTCGAGCACATGCGGGCCGGCCGGGTGGAGCAGGCCCGGGAGCTGTACAAGCACCTGGTCGCGGTGTTCCGCTGGGACTCGCGCACCGAGTTCGTGCAGGCGATCAAGCTGAGCATGGAGATGGTCGGCCGCTACGGCGGCCCGTGCCGCCCGCCGCGCGGCCCGCTCACGCCCGAGCACACGGCCCAGGTCCGGGCCGACACCGAGCGGGCGATCGCCGGTCTCGAAACCCTGCGCGCCACCGTCTGACCCGAGCCTGAGACACCGACAGTCCGGAAGGAACAAGGATGCGCTCCACGAGGCTGTTCTCCGCGGTCGACTCGCACACCGAGGGGATGCCCACGCGGGTGGTGACGGGTGGTGTCGGGGTGGTTCCCGGCGCCACGATGAACGAGCGGCGCCTGTACTTCATCGAGCACCTGGACCACATCCGCCGGCTGCTGATGAACGAGCCCCGTGGGCACGCCGCGATGAGCGGTGCCGTCCTCCAGCCGCCCACCCGGCCGGACGCCGACTTCGGCGTGCTCTACATCGAGGTGTCGGGCTGCCTGCCGATGTGCGGCCACGGCACCATCGGTGTGGCCACGGTCCTGGTCGAGACGGGAATGGTCGAGGTCATGGAGCCGGTGACCACGATCCGCCTGGACACCCCGGCCGGGCTGGTGGTCGCGCAGGTCGCGGTGAAGGACGGCCACGCCGAGTCGGTCACCCTGGAGAACGTGCCGTCGTACTGCGAGCGGCTCGACGAGGTGATCGAGGTCCCCGGGCTGGGTGCCGTGCCGTACAGCCTGGCGTTCGGCGGAAACTTCTACGCCATGGTCGATCTCGACAGCGTGAAGCTGCCGTTCGACCGGGCCCGGCAGCACGAGATCCTGGCCGCCGGGCTGGCGATCATGGACGCGATCAACACCCAGGCGCCGCCGAGCCACCCGGAGATCGACGGGGTGAACCACTGCCACCACGTCGAGTTCATCGCGCCCGGCTCTGACGCCCGGCACTCCCGGCATGCGATGGCGATCCACCCGGGCTGGTTCGACCGGTCCCCGTGCGGCACCGGCACCTCCGCCCGGATGGCCGAACTGCACGCCCGGGGTGAACTGCCGCTGCACCAGGACTTCGTGAACGAGTCGTTCATCGGCGGCCGGTTCATCGGCCGGCTGATCGGTGAGACCGGTGTGGGCGGCCGGTCGGCGGTGCTGCCCACGATCACCGGGCGGGCCTGGGTCACCGGGATCGGGCAGTACATGCTGGATCCCAGCGACCCGTACCCCGAGGGCTTCGCGTTCTGAACACCCGCACGACGACGAGCAAGGACGAGATGACCACGAACGAAGACCTGGACCGGATCCTCACCGCGGCCGCGGGGGTTCCCCTGACCGGGCCGCACAGCGCCCCGGCCGACGTGCGCGCGGGCTGGCTGGAGGCCGTGGCGGACGTCCTCGACGCCGCGGCCGGTGAGCTGATCGAGCTGGCCGGGCAGGAGTCCCACCTGCCCGCCGGGCGGCTGACCAGCGAGCTGAAACGCACCACGTTCCAGGCGCGGCTGTTCGCCACCGCCCTGCGCGAGGGCGGGATCAGCCCGGTGCAGGTCGACACCCCCGTGGCGGGCTGGGGCAGCGGCCCGCGCCCCGACCTGCGTCGCACGCTGGTGCCGCTGGGGCCGGTGCTGGTGTTCGCGGCGAGCAACTTCCCGTTCGCGTTCAGCGTGTTCGGCGGTGACACGGTGTCCGCGCTGGCGGCCGGCTGCCCGGTCGTGGTCAAGGCGCATCCGGGGCATCCCGAACTGTCGCGCCGCACGGCCGAACTGGTCTCCGGGGCGCTGCCGGTGCCGGGCCTGTTCGCGCTGATCGAGGGGGTCGAGCCGTCGCTGACGGCCCTGCGCGACCCACGGATCAAGGCGGTCGGCTTCACCGGTTCCACCGCCGGCGGCCGCGCGCTGTACGACATCGCGGTGAACCGGCCCGAGCCGATCCCGTTCTACGGCGAGCTGGGCAGCGTGAACCCGGTCGTGGTCACGCCCGAGGGCTGGGCCGAGCGGGGCGGGGAGATCACCGCCGGCTGGTTGGAGTCGCTGCTGATGGGCTCCGGGCAGTTCTGCACCAACCCGGGCGTGGTGTTCGTGCCGGATGCCGCGGCCTTCCTCGACGGCATCGAGCTGGTGACGCCCGGGCAGATGCTCAACCCCGCCATCGAGCAGGGGTTCGGGAAGACCACCACGACGATGGCCGGGCTGCCCGGTGTGCACGAGGCCGGCACCGGCCCGGAGAACGGGCAGGGCGTGCGGGCCATGCTGTTCCGCACCACCCTGGCCGATCTGGCCGACGACGCGCGGGCCCTCGACCTGGAGATGTTCGGCCCGGCCGGGCTGGTCGTGGAGTACGACGACGCGGGCGCGCTGATCGAGCTGCTGGCCTCGGTCCCGGGTCAGCTCACCGGCACCGTGCACGGCACCGCTGACGGCGCCGAGCCGGTCGCCGGGGAGGCGGTCACGGCACTCAGCGCCCGGGCCGGGCGGGTGCTGTACAACCAGTGGCCGACGGGTGTCAGCGTGACCTCAGCCCAGCAGCACGGTGGCCCCTACCCCGCGACCACCAGCCCGCTCACCACGTCGGTGGGCCTGGCCGCGATCGAGCGGTTCCGCCGTCCCGTCGCGTTCCAGGGTATGCCGGACGGCCTGCTGCCGCCGGAGCTGCGCCGGGAGCGCCCGGCCTCGTCGTCCCCCGGTGGAGCCTTGTGAGATGCCGGGAAGCGAGGTCCGGTAGGGTCCCGGCGTTGTCAGGGTCGTCGGTGGGGTGGGAGGGCAAGTGACGTCGCACATCGGGCCTCTCGCCGCGGGCGTGAGCCTGCGCGGGACGGTGGAGCAGGCCCTGGCGTCCGCCATCGTCTCCGGGGAGCTGGCGCCGGGAACCCTGCTGACCGCGCCCCGGCTGGGCGCCCGTTTCGGGGTGTCCGCGACGCCGGTGCGTGAGGCGATGCTTGCCCTGGCCCAGCGTGGGTTCGTCGAACCCGTGCGCAACAAGGGGTTCCGCGTCACCGACGTCAGCGAGCAGGACCTCTGGGAGATCGTCCGGCTGCGTCAGCTGCTGGAGGCGCCGCCGATGCGGGACATCGCCCGCACCATCCAGTCGGGCAGCGCGGCCGAGTTGCGGGCCAAGGCCGATCTGATCGTGCAGGCCGCCGAGGTAGCCGACATCGCGTCATACCTGCTGGCCGACGCGGACTTTCACCTGAGTCTGCTGGAGCTGTTCGGCAACCGGCGGCTCGTCGAGATGGTGCGTGACCTGCGTCAGCGCACCCGCATGGTGGGCCTGGTCGACATGATCGGCACCGACGAGCTGACCCGCTCGGCGGCTGAGCACCACCAGCTGATGGACCGCCTCGAACAGCGTGACGGCCGGGGGGCCGAGCAACTGCTGAATTCCCACATCGGGCACGTGCTCGGCTGGTGGAACGGCCGCCTGGAGTAAGAGGAGCGTGTACCCGCAGGTGTGTGATGCGGGTCGGAGCGGCGATTCCTCCACCCCGGTCTCTGAGGATCACGGCACCGTTCGGAGACAGGTACCGGCCCCGGAACCGGTATGGCCGAACGGTGTTGGCCGGACGGTGTCGGCTGAAGGGTGTCGGCTGAAGGGTGTCGGCTGAAGGGTGGCCGGCTGAAGGGGGGCCGGCTGAAGGGCGCCGGCCGGACGGTGCTGGCCGGACGGTGCTGGCCGGACGGTGCTGGCCAACCTGCTGCGGATCTTTCCTGCACCGATCGTCCGATGAGGCCCGTGACCGCGGTGAAATCGCCATCGGGAAACTGGAAACCGTTGCAACAAAAGCTTTTCAGGTCCTGATTCCCCCGCCAGACCACCCTGCCTCACCCCGACCACGCCGTGCCCCGCCACGCCGTCACCGCTGCCCTCCGCCGCACCGCACCGCACCCCGACCCGACCACGTCCCCCGGCCACGCCACGTCACGCCACGCCGCACCACGCGCCCCGACCACACCACGTCGCGCCCCGACCACGCCAGCCGCGTCTTGACCACCCCGCCTCGACCGTCATCACCCCGGCCGGAACCCGCATCGTGACAGCGCGTCCACGGACTTCCCGCCCCGGTGACGGATTTTCGCCGCCCGGCCCGGCCTTTGCGTCGTCCGTGATTCAAACAATTACCGCTTTGTAACTAGTTCGCCCGGGAGTCTTCACCAGCGAGGTGTGACATATTACTGTCTTCCCAAGTGACCGGCGCCGCATCGGGCGACCGGCACCCGTCGCCGGTCGTCAGGGTGTGACACCGCCCGGTTCCGTGGCCACCGCGACCCCAGCTCTCAGGTCATCAGGTTCAGATTCACCCGGTGCGGGCACCCGCACCGCACGACGAGCGTGGACCGTGGCAAGCACTTTCGTCTCTGGTCCGCGGTACTCCGGAAGGCAGGATCCGTGAAGAGAAGTACACCCCCGAGGGCCGCGGCCGGCCTGTTCATGGCCTCGGTGCTCGCGCTGTCGGCCTGCTCTGGCAGCGGCGGCGGCAGTGGCACCGGCAGCGCCTCCGGCAGCGACACCCCGGCCAAGGGCGGCACCGTACAGGTGCTCCAGAACGCCGACTTCTCCTACCTCGACCCGGCCCGCGGCTGGGACGGCGGCGTGAACGCGTTCTACCGCCTCGTCTACCGCAACCTGGTCACCAAGGCATCCAACGACGCCGACGACCCGAACGCCATGGTGCCCGACCTGGCCGAGTCGCTCGGCGAGGTCTCCGACGACGGGCTCACCTGGACCTACACGCTGAAGGAGGGCGTCAGGTTCGACACCGGCGCCGCGATCACGTCGAAAGACGTGAAGTGGGGGATCGAGCGCAGCTGGGACCCCGAGATCGGTATCGGCTCGCCCTATCTCAAGCAGGTCATCGACGCGCCCGACGACTACGAGGGCCCCTACAGGTCGGGTGACCTCGACACCATCGAGACCCCCGACGACCGCACCGTCGTCTTCCACCTCAAGGAAGCGTTCCCCGAGTTCGACGCGGTGCTCTCGATGCCCAGCGGCACCCCCTTCCCGGAAGGCACCGGCGAGGGCGACGAGTTCATCAACGACATCGTCGCCTCCGGCCCCTACGACCTGGAGAAGTACACGCCGGGCAGCGTGATCGAGCTGAAGCGCAACCCGGAGTGGGACGCGTCCACCGACGAGGTGCGCAAGGCCTACCCCGACAACTTCACCTTCACCCTCGGCATCGACGGCGCCACCATCGACGAGCGGCTGATCGCCCAGCAGGGCACCGACATCAACGCGATGACCAGCGCCCCCACCATCCAGACGGCCACCATCGCCCGCATCCAGACCCCGCAGTTGCAGGCCCGTCTGGTGAAGAACCCCTCGACCTGCCTCACCTACATGGGCCTCAACACCACCAAGAAGCCGCTGAACGACGTCAAGGTGCGGCAGGCCATCGAGTACGCCGTGGACAAGAGCAGCGTGCTGAACGCCACCGGTGGCAACCAGTTCGCCACCCTGGCCACCACCATCCTGCCCAGCACCGTCTCCGGTCACCAGGACTTCGACCTGTACCCCAGCGAGGGCAGCAGCGGTGACGTCGACAAGGCCAAGGCCCTGCTCGCCGAGGCCGGCTACGCCGACGGTTTCGAGATGACCCTCGACATCCGCTCGCAGGTGGTGATGCAGCGCCAGGGCGAGGCCATCCAGGAGGCGCTGAAGCGCGTCGGCATCGCGGTGAAGCTCAACGTCATCGACGTCTCCACCTACTACGAGACGATCGGCACCCCCTCGCAGCAGCACGACGCCGCGATCACCGGCTGGTGCCCGGACTGGAACTCCAGCGCCTCCACCTTCATCCCGCCGCTGTTCGACGGCCGCAACATCTACGAGAAGGGCAACTCCAACCTGGCCCAGCTCGACGACGACGCGGTCAACACCGCCATCGACGAGGCCAAGTCGATGACCGACATCGCCGCCGCCAACACCGCCTGGGGCGCGCTCGACCAGAAGATCATGGAACTCGCCCCGATCGTGCCGCTGAACGTGGAGAACCGGCTGTACCTGCCGGGCGACAACCTGGCCGGTTTCGTCACCCCGAGCGGCGACATCGACTACACCATCATCGGGCTCAAGGATCCCTCCAAGGGCTGACATGACCATCCCCTCAACCGGTCTCACGGTGCCGGCGGAGTCCGAGCAGGACACCGCCGGCACCATCCCGGAGTCACGCGCGTCCGTGGCCCGGACCCTGCTGCGCGACCCGGCCGCCGTCGCCTGTCTGGCGTACGTCGTCCTGGTCCTGCTGATGGCCGCCCTCGCCCCGCTGATCGTGAAGGTCAGCGGCTGGGACCCCTACCAGTTCGACCAGAGCGCCATCGACCCGAACATGGGTGGCATCCCGCTCGGCGGCTGGGGCGGCATCTCCGGCGACCACTGGCTCGGCGTGGAACCCGGCACCGGGCGTGACATCTTCGCCCGCATCGTCTACGGCGCCCGCGCGTCCATGCTGATCGCCGTCAGCGCCACCGTGCTCACCAGCGTGCTCGGCGTCGTGTTCGGCCTGCTGGCCGGGTATTTCGGCGGCCGCGTCGACATGGTGATCTCCCGGGTGATGGAGTTCCTGATGGCCTTCCCGGCCCTGATCTTCATGATCGCGGTGCTGTCGGCCATGCCCGCGGACAACCGCCAGTACCTGCTGGTCGTCGTCATCTCGGTGTTCGGCTGGCCCTACCTGGCCCGCATCGTGCGCGGTCAGACCATGTCGCTGAAGCAGCGCGAGTTCGTCGAGGCAGCCGTGGCCTCCGGCGCCTCCCGCTCCACGGTGGTGTTCACCGAGATCCTGCCCAACCTGCGCTCCACCATCCTGGTGATGGTCACGCTGGCGGTCCCCGGCTACATCGGCACCGAGGCCGGGCTGTCGTTCCTCGGGGTCGGGGTGGTCCCGCCCACGCCGTCCTGGGGCCAGATGATCGCCGCCTCGGTCACCTGGTACTCGGTCGTGCCGACCTACTTCCTGGTGCCCGGCGCCTTCCTGGCTCTGCTCGTGCTGTCGTTCATGGTGCTCGGTGACCGGGTGCGGGCCATTGTCGACCCCGGGGGTCACGCATGACGAGATATGTCGTGAACCGTCTCGCCGGAATGGTTCTCGTGCTGTTCGGCGTCTGCCTGTTCACCTACATGGTGTTCTTCCTGCTCTCGCCCGACCCGGCGGTGCAGATCTGCGGCAAGAACTGCACCCCCGAGCGCATCGACCAGATCCGTGACAACCTCGGCCTGACCGACCCGTTCGTCACCCAGTTCTGGAACTTCCTGCACGGCCTCTTCCTCGGGCGCGAGTACGACGGCGGCATCAGCTGCCCGGCGCCCTGCCTGGGCTACTCGTTCCAGAGTTCCCAGGCGGTCACCGACATGATCGTTCAGCGGCTGCCCGTCACCGCCGTCGTCGCCGTCGGCGCGGCCGTGCTCTGGCTGCTGATGGGCGTCATCGGCGGCCTGATCAGTGCGGTGCAGGAGGGGAGGTTCGCCGACCGGTTCATCGCCGGTCTCACCCTCGGCGGGATGTCCGTGCCGAACTATGTTCTGGCACTGGCACTTCAGTACGTCTTCGTGGTCTGGCTGCAATGGCTGCCGTTCCCGCAGGCCGTGCCGTTCACCGACGACCCGGTGCAGTGGTTCCTCAACTTCATCCTGCCCTGGAGCGTGCTGGCCATCGGGTACGCGGCGTCGTACACCCGGCTCACCCGCGCCAACGTGATCGACACCCTGAACGAGAACTTCGTGCGCACCGCCCGGGCCAAAGGGCTACGGCCCGACCTGGTCTGGAGGCGGCACGCGCTGCGCCCGGCCCTCACCCCGATCGTCACCATCGCCGGCATGGACTTCGCCGGCCTGCTCGGCGGCGCCCTGATCACCGAGACCGTGTTCGGCATCAACGGGGTGGGCAAGCTGGCCGCCGACTCGATCACCAAGAACGACCAGCCGGTGATCATGGCGGTCACCCTGCTCGCGGCCTTCTTCGTGGTCATCGGCAACATGGTGGTCGACCTGCTCTACTCGGCGATCGATCCGCGCGTGCGGGTGGGGGTGGCGGCATGACCCTGCTGAGGGCCGAGAACCTCACCGTCGCCTTCGGCGGCACGAAGGTCGTCGACGGCATCGGTTTCGCCGTGCCGAGGGGCGGCACACTGGGCATCGTCGGCGAGAGCGGCTCGGGCAAGTCGATGACCAGCCTGGCCGTCATGGGCCTGCTCCCGTCCGGCGCCACCCGCTCCGGCAGCATCGACTTCGACGGTACCGAGCTCACCCGGCTGCCCGAACGGCAGATGCGGGCGATCCGCGGCGACCGCATCGCCATGGTGTTCCAGGACCCGCTGTCGTCACTGAACCCGTACTACACGGTGGGCACGCAGATCGCCGAGGCGTACCGCTCGCACCGTTCCGGGGTCAGCCGGAAGGCCGCCCGCACGGCGGCGATCGAGGCGATGGAACGCGTGCACATCCGGGACGCCGGCCGCCGGGTGGACGACTACCCGCACCAGTTCTCCGGCGGCATGCGCCAGCGCGTGATGATCGCGATGGCGCTGAGCACCGAGCCCGAGCTGATCATCGCCGACGAGCCGACCACCGCCCTCGACGTCACCGTGCAGGCCCAGATCCTCGACCTGCTGGCCGAGGTGCGGCGTGACACCGGCGCCGCGCTCATCCTGATCACCCACGACCTGGCCGTGGTCAGCGAGGTCGCCGACGAGCTGATCGTGATGCGGCACGGTGCGGTGGTCGAGAGCGGACCGGCCGAGCAGATCTTCTCCGACCCGCGGCACGAGTACACGCGGGCCCTGCTCGACGCCGTGCCCCGCATCGACGACAGCATCGGTGAGCTGCGCACGACAGGAGGCACCCCGTGACGCTGTTGCAGGCGAAAGACCTGGTCAAGACGTTCGACGTGGCCGGCACCGCCGGACTGCTCCGCCCGGCACGCACTTTCACCGCCGTGGACGGCGTCTCGTTCGACCTGGAGGCCGGCCAGACCCTGGCCCTGGTGGGAGAGTCCGGCTCGGGCAAGTCCACCACCGCGCGGCTGGCGGCCCGCCTGATCGACGTCACGTCCGGCACTGTGCACCTCGACGGGCGGGACATCACCCGGCTGGAGGGAAAAGACCTGCTGGAGGTGCGCCGCCAGGTGCAGGTGGTGTTCCAGGACCCGTTCTCGTCGCTGAACCCCCGGCACACCGTCGAACGCATCGTCACCGCGCCGCTGCGCTACCAGAAGCGCGAGATCCCCGGCGGGGCGCGCAGGTTCGCCCAGCATCTGCTGGAGCGCGTCGGCCTGGACCCGGCGCACGTGGACCGCTACCCGGCACAGTTCAGCGGCGGCCAGGCCCAGCGCATCGGGATCGCCCGGGCGCTGGCGGTCGGGCCCCGGGTGCTGGTCTGCGACGAGGCGGTGTCGGCGCTCGACGTGTCGGTGCAGGCCCAGATCATCAACCTGCTGCGCACGCTCCAGCGGGAGGAGGGCTTCGCCTGCCTCTTCATCGCGCACGACCTGGCGGTGGTGCGGCAGATCGCCACCCGGGTGGCGGTGATGACGGCCGGTGCGATCGTCGAGACCGGCGACCGGGACAGCGTTTTCGACCGCCCCACGCACGACTACACGCGCCGTCTGCTGGCGGCGGTGCCACGCATCCGCCCCGAGTGGGAGGCCGCCCGACGGCGCAACGCCCGCCGGCCGGCGCGTGAGGCACCAATGATGGACGACGAAGAGCCCGGCACCCCCTCCACGGAGTACCGGGAACCAGCCAGGCCGAAGGGAGAGGCCGGATGATCCCGCACAACGCCGCCACTGATAACAGGCCATTGCAAGAGGCGGATTCACCCACACCCAGACCGCCCTGGTCGGGCACCCGCCCGCCCCGTCTGTCCGAGCAGAGCACCGGTTTCCAGGACTGGATCGCCCGGGGCTGGGGCGAGCGCGACGTGCCCGCCCCGGTCGACGCCGCCGCTGCCCGCGCCGCTGCGGAGCACCGCGCCCGGCTCAGCGCCGAACTGCCCGGCCGCACCGTCGTCCTGTCGTCCGGCGTCGCCCGCAACCGTAACGGTGACGCCGATTACGCGTTCCGGGCGGACAGTGACTTCGTCTGGGCCACGTCGTGCCAGGCGGAGGGCGCGATCCTGGTGATGACGCCGAACGCCTCGGGTCATGACGTGGTGCTGTACCTGCCGCCGCCGGCCAGGCCGGGGGAGCGGGACTTCTATGCCAGTGCGGCGCACGGGGAGTTGTGGGTCGGGCCCTCGGCGGGGCTCGATGCCTGGCAGCGTGCCCTCGACCTGCCGGTCCGGCCCCGCGCCGACTTCGTGCCCCCGGCCGTCACCACCGACGAGGCGGCGCTCGCCGAGATCGCCGAGGTGGTCTCCGACCTGCGCATGATCAAGGACGACTGGGAGATCGCCCGGCTGCGTGAGGCGATCGACGCCACCGTCGGCGGGTTCACGGCCGTCGCCAAGGAGGTGCCCCACGCCGTCACCAACGGTCTGGGAGAACGCTGGCTCCAGGGCACGTTCGACCGGCACGCAAGAACTTTCGGCAACGGGCCGGGCTACGCCACCATCGTCGGCTCGGGTCCTCACGCCCCGATCCTGCACTGGGTGCGCTGCGACGGTCCGGTGCTGCCGGGCCAGACCCTGCTGCTCGACATGGGGGTGGAGGCGCACTCGCTGTACACCGCCGACGTCACCCGCACCATCCCGGTCGGCGGCGTCTTCACCGAGACCCAGCGCGCCGTGCACGATCTCGTCGAGGCCTCGCACCGCGCGGGCATGGCGCAGGTGCGGCCGGGGGCGGAGTACTCCGACTTCCACTTCGCCTCGATGGAGGTCATCGCACGCGGCCTGCACGACTGGGGCCTGCTGCCGGTCTCGGTCGACGAGGCCCTGGCCCCCGGGGGTCAGCAGCATCGCCGCTACCTGGCCTGCGGGGTCGGCCATCACCTCGGCCTCGACGTGCACGACTGCGGCAGCTCGGTCTACGACCGCTACCACGGCGCCCCGCTGCGCGAGGGCATGGTGCTGACCGTGGAGCCCGGCCTGTACTTCCACGCCCACGACGAGACCCTGCCGCCGGAGCTGCGCGGTATCGGCGTGCGCATCGAAGACGACCTGCTGGTGACGGCGCGGGGGCACGAGGTGCTGTCCGGCGCCCTGCCGATCGACGCCGCCGGGCTGGAACGCTGGACCCGGGAGCACGCCCGGTGAACCTGGCCCGGCCGTTCCCCCTGCGCGACGTCTCCCTCAACCCCGGCGTCCAGTCCCGGGCCCAGCGGCAGATGCTGCACCTGGCCCGGGTCTACCCCGTCGACCGGCTGCTCGCCGTGTTCCGGGCCAACGCCGGTCTCGACACGAAAGGTGCCGAGCCGCCGGGCAACTGGGAAGACTTCGGGCACCCGGACGAGCAGCCCTGGTCGGGCGCCGACTACCCGGGCGCGGGGGCGGCCCCGACCGCCAGCCTGCTGCGGGGGCACTACGCGGGGCACTTCCTGTCCATGCTGGCCATGGCGCACGCCTCCACCGGCGACCCGCTGCTGAAGCACAGGAGCGACGAGCTGGTCGCCGGGCTGGCCGAGGTGCAGCGGGCCCTGGCCGCCACCGGGCGGTTCAGCCACCCGGGATTCCTGGCCGCGTACGGCGAATGGCAGTTCGACCGGCTGGAGCACCTGGCGCCCTACGGTGAGATCTGGGCGCCCTGGTACACCTGCCACAAGATCATGGCCGGCCTGCTCGACGCCCACACCCACACCGGCTCGCAGCAGGCCCTCGACGTGGTCACCGCGATGGGGCACTGGGCGTCGGCGCGCATGCGGAAGGTGGACCGGAAACAGGTGCAGCGCATGTGGTCGCTGTACATCGCCGGTGAGTACGGCGGCATGAACGAGAGCCTGGTCCGGCTGTTCCGGGTGACGGGCGAGAAGTCTTTTCTGGAGACGTCTTTCGTCTTCGAGATGGACGACTGGCTGCGTGACGCGGTGGCCGGGCGCGACGTGCTCGACGGCATGCACGCCAACCAGCACCTGCCCATGCTGGCCGGGCACCTGGAGCAGTACGAGGTCACCGGGGAGCAGCGGTACCTCGACGCCGTCCTCCACCTCTGGCACCAGATCGTGCCCGGCCGCACGTTCGCGCACGGCGGCACCGGGGAGGGCGAACTGTGGGGCCCGCCCGGCGCCGTGGCCGGGTTCATCGGCCGCCGCAACGCCGAGACCTGCGCCACCTACAACCTTCTCAAGATCGCCCGCGGCCTGTTCACGCACACCCTCGACGTGCGGTTCGCCGACTACGCCGAGCGGGCCGGCCTGAACCACGTGGTCGGCTCGCGGGCGGACGTGCTGTCGGACACCGGGCCCGAGGTCGTCTACATGTACCCGGTCGACCCGGGGGCGGTGCGGGAGTACGGCAACGTCGGCACCTGCTGCGGCGGCACCGGCCTGGAGAGCCAGGTGAAGCACCAGGAGTCGGTGTTCTTCGAGGTGCCCGGCGCGGAGCACGCCGAGCTGTACCTGCTCCAGTACGTGCCCTCCACGCTGACCTGGGCGGAAGCAGCGGGCACGGTGACCGTCGACACCCGCTACCCGCGTGAGGGCACCGTGCGGCTGCTCCTCGACGTCACCGGCAGCTACACGCTGCACCTGCGCATCCCGCCCTGGGCCCGGGGCCGGCAGAGGGTCTCGGTCAACGGTCAGGCGCTGCCGGCCGTCGACCTCGACGGCTTCGTCACGCTGCGGAGAACCTTCACACCCGGGGACGTCGTCCAGCTCGTGCTGCCCCTGCCGTTGCGCCTGGTGCCCACCCCCGACGACCCCTCGCTGGTGAGCCTGGAACAGGGCCCGACCGTGCTGCTGGCCCGCGACGACTCCACCACCACGCTGAACGTCTCGGCGGCCGGATCCCGTCTGCTGGACGGCAGCATCGACGCGAGCAGTCTGGACCCGGGCAGTCTGGACCCGGGCAGCATCGAGGCGAGCGGTGTCGTGGGCGGCGATCTGGTGCACGTGCTGGGCCACACCTTCGAGCCCGCCTGGTCCGGCGGCGAGCACCGCTACCACCTCTACCTGCGGCTGTCCGAGCACCGGATCGTGTTCCGGGGCAGCGACCCCGGCGTGGCGAACCGTCACGACCAGGACGGCTGGTCGTTCCTCGGCGCCCTGTGGGCCGGCGGCGGGTTCGCCACCGTGGAGGACTTCTTCACCGCGGTGCACCGGCATGCCCTGCGCGCCGCACGGGCCGGGCTGCTGAGCCGGTCCGAGGTGATCGCCGTCCTCCATGCAGCGGCCGCCAGCACCCTGGACGAACCGGACGGCCCCCGTGAGTCGGCCGTCCACCCCGGGCCGGGCAGTGTGAGCGTCGGGCAGGGCAGGGTGGTCTGGCACCTGCCCGACGACGCCGGGCAGGAACACCCGGCGCCGGTGATCCGGTTCGACGTCACCGGTGAGCGCGCCCCCTCGGGCTGGTACACCACCCCGCCGTCGTTCACCGTCACGGTGGTCTCGCCCGGTCCGGGCGTCACCGCGGTCGAGTACGAGACGGGTGACCACGTCTGGCACCCGCTGCCCGCCACCGGCGGGGTGCCGCTGACCACCGACGGCCGTCACCCGCTGCGCGCCCGCGCCGTCGACGTCACCGGCCGCACGGTGCACGCCGCCCACGAGGTGGCGGTGGACACCGAGCCCCCGGCCCCGGGCATCCGGGTGCGGCCGCTGGGCGACGACAGCGTGGAGATCACCCTGGACGCGACCGACGACGTCTCCGGCGTGGACCGCGTCCAGTGGCGCACCGCCGAGACGTTCTGGGGCGTCTACCAGGAGCCGTTCACCCGCGCGCTGCGCGACGAACCCCAGACGCTGGAGTACACGGCCACCGACCGGGCAGGCAACGTCACCCCGGTGAGGACCGTGACACTGCCACCCACCGCGGGGAGATCCAAGCCGTCGGCAACCTGGTGATCCGCGGTGCGGGCCGTGGGTATCGGGTCAAGTGCCGGGCCGCCCGGGCCGAGTGATCTGCCATGGGGAGGCAGAACACGCCCGCGGATGCGGCGCGCGCCCTGCCCGGCCCGGAGAACCCGGAAGGCCCGGAACCCGGCCCGGAACCTGGCCCGGCTCGCGCACGGCGCCTCAGGGTCGTCGCGGGCGCCCTGCTGATCGGGCTGACCCTGCTCTACTGCGCCACGTTCTGGCACCGCACGCAGGACTACTCGGCGATCGCCGACGGCGTGCTCGCCAACGCGATCGGGGTGCTGGGCGCGGTGGTGGCCTTCGGCCGGGCCGCCCTGGTGCGGCACCGGCGGGTGCTGTTCACCGTGCTCGGGCTGATCCAGGCCGGGCACGTGATCGCGGCCTGCGTGCAGGAGTTCCACGTGCGCGGCCTCGACCCCCCGCCCGACCCGAGCTGGGCGGACGCCGGGTTCCTGAGCGTCGACGTGCTGATCGTGGTGGCGCTCGTCGCCCAGGCCTGGCCGCAGTTGCGCGCCATGTCGCAGGGCACCCTGCTGGACTTCTGCCTCGGCGTGCTCAGCTGCGCGGGCGTCTGCTCGGTGCTGATCCTCCAGCCGGCCCTCGACACCCAGGACACGGCCGGCCCGGGCGGGCTGACCCTGCTGGCCTACCCGGTGCTCGACCTGGTGCAGCTGTCCCTGATCGTCGGGATCGTCACGCTCCGCACCGGCTTCTTCGAATGGACCTGGTTCTGGCTCACCGCCGGGGTTCTCACCACCTGTTCCGCCGACGTGGTGAACCTGTACACCCACTCCGAGTTCGGTTTCTCCCCCACGTTCCACGCCCTCTACACGGCGGCGGTGACGATGATGGCGATGCCGGCCGTGCACGCGGACCGGCACGAGATGCGCCGCAACCCGCAGCCGGTCTCGAGCAACCTGATCCTGCGCAACCTGTTCAGCGTGGTCGGCGTGCTCGTGCTGGTCTACGGCTGCCTGATGCCGCAGCGCCTGCCGGCCTACGCGATCGTGCTGGCCCTCGCCACCCTGCTGACCGCGGCCCGCCGGGCCGCCGTCGGCCTGTCCGCCCTGCGCAGCCTCGCCCAGACCCAGCGCCAGGCCTACACCGACGAGCTCACCCAGCTGTTCAACCGGCGGCACTTCGACGACCAGATGCAGCGCGTGCTCACCGGCCGGTCACCGGACGCCCCGATGGCCGTGATGGTGATGGACCTCAACGGGTTCAAAGCCATCAACGACACCTTCGGCCACCACATCGGCGACGAGGTGCTGCGCCAGATGGCCACCCGGGTCAGCCAGGAGCTGCGCCGCGGCGATCTGGCGGCCCGGCTGGGCGGCGACGAGTTCGGCGTGCTGCTGCCCGGCTGCGACGCCGAGGGCGCGACCGTGGTGGCCAGCCGGGTGCTGGCCGCCGTGGAACAGCCTCTCACCCTGGACGGCGAGACCCACCACGCCGGGGGCAGCATCGGCATCGCGGTGTTCCCCGGCCACGGCATCGAGATGGCCACCCTGGTACGGCACGCCGACGACGCCATGTACCACTCCAAGATCAGCCACCGCGGCGTCACCGTGTACGACGAGCGCGCGCACCAGCGCAACCGGAGCACCCTGAACGTGCAGCACGCCCTCGACCGGCACGAACTGGTCGTGCACTACCAGCCGCAGTACCACCTCCTGGACGGGACGATGAGCGGCGTCGAGGCCCTGGTGCGCTGGAACCATCCGGAGCGCGGTCTGCTCTACCCGGACGCCTTCCTGCCGTTCTTCGAGAAGTCCGCGCTGATGGCCGAACTCACCGTCGAGGTGCTCGCGGTGGCGCTCGCCGACCGGGAGACCTGGACCGCGTCCGGCCGCGAACTCGACCTGTCCATCAACCTTCCGCCCACGGCCCTGCTGAATCCCGATCTGGTGCCTGAGGTCTCGCGACTGCTCGGGCGGGCCGGGCACGGCGCGAAGGGCGTGGTGTTCGAGATCACCGAGAACGCCATGATGTTCGACATCGAGCGGGCCCAGCGCACGCTCGCCGAGTTGCGCGCCCTGGGCCTGGAGCTGTCGCTCGACGACTACGGCACCGGTTACTGCTCGCTCACCTACCTGCGGGACCTGCCGCTGCACGAGATCAAGATCGACCGCTCGTTCGTGGGGCGGCTGGCCCCCGGCACCCCGGATGCCGACATCGTCGCCTCCACACTGGATCTGGCCCACCGGCGCGGTCTGCGGGCGGTGGCCGAGGGCGTCGAGAACGCCGAGGCCTGGGAGCTGCTCCGCGACATGCGCTGCGACCTGGCGCAGGGGTACCTGATGAGCCGTCCGGTGCCGCTGGCCGACCTGCTGGCGCTGCCGGTGCGGGCCGCGCACGTCAGCGCTTCCCTGGCCGCGCACGAGGTTTCCAACTGAGGACGACGAGGAGCCCGGTCCGGGCTCATCGTCGTCCGGCATTCACCGACGCCTGCCGCAACAGCTCCAGCGCCAGCGCACCCGGGCGCGTGCGGGCGACCGACTCGCGGATCACGACGTGGACGGAACGCACCGGCCGGGGCCGGATCACGGGTACCACCCGCACGCCGGACGGCGGCTGCACGGCGCCGAGGGCGGGCATCACGGTGATGCCCACGCCGGCGGCGGCGAACGCGATCGCGGCCCGGTAGTCGTGCGCCTCGACCAGGAACGGTGGACTGAAACCGGCTGCCGCGCAGGCATCATGGAGATTCTGCCGGCACCAGCCGCGGGCGAAGTCGTTGTCGATCCAGCGTTCCGCGGCCAGCTCGGCCAGCTCGATCTCCGCCCGCCCGGCCAGGGCGTGGCGCTCGGGCAGCACCACCACGTAGGGGTCGTCGAGCAGGTGATGCGAAACGAAACCACTTCCGGGGCTGAAGTTCTCGGTGGCGACGACGAGATGGATGTCGGCCCGGGCGTCCGGGTTGTCGGGCGGCACGTCGCTCAGCCGCAGGTCGAGCCGCAGCCCGGGGAACTCCTCGCCGAGCCGCCCGACCAGCGACGGCAGCCAGAGCGCGGCGGCCGAGGCGAAGTAGGCGATCGACAGCGAACCGGTGCGTCCCGCGCGCAGATCCGCGACCAGGGCCTCGGTCGCCCCGAGCCGGCTGAGCAGCTCGTCGGCCTCCGCGGCCAGGGCCAGCCCGGCCGACGTCGGGCGCAGGCCACGCCCCACCCGTTCCAGCAGCGGCAGGCCGGTCTCACGCTGGAGGGCGGTGACGTGCTGACTGACCGCCGAGGGGGTGTAGCCGAGGTTGGCGGCGGCGGCCTGCACCGACCCGCTGGCCACGACGGATCGGAACACGCGCAGACGGTGCAGGTCCAGCATGCGCCCGATCGTACAGTCGCGCTTCATCGTCAGGAAGCAATCCGTACTGGTGCCTGATCGTCGTCCGGCGCCAGGATGCTGCCATGGTCAAACCCGTTCTCGCCGCCGGTGTCACGGTGGTGCTGTGGGCCTCGGCGTTCGTCGGGGTGCGCGCCGCCGGTCTCGACTACACCCCCGGCGCCCTGGCCCTCGGCCGGCTGCTCGCCGGGTCGGTGGCGCTGAGCCTGCTCGTCGCGCTGCGGGGAGGGCCGAGGCTGCCCGGTCGCCCGGTGCTCCTGGCCACGATGCTGTGGGGCGCGGCCTGGTTCGGCGCCTACAACCTCACCCTGAACGGCGCCGAGCGCGAACTCGACGCCGGCACCACGGCCCTGCTGGTCAACGTGGCGCCGGTGCTGGTCGGCGTGCTGGCCGGGCTGCTGCTCGGCGAGGGTTTCCCGCCCCGCCTGATGGCCGGTCTGGCGGTGTCGTTCGGTGGGGTCGTGATCATCGCCCTGACCACCTCGGACCGCACCGGCGACCTGGCCGGGGTGCTGCTCGGCCTGGCCTCGGCGGTGCTCTACGCGGGCAGCGCCACCGGCCAGAAGCGCCTGCTCACCCGCACCGACCCGCTCACCCTGACCTGGCTGGGCTGCCTGACCGGCACGGTGGTGTGCCTGCCCTTCGCCCCGGCCCTGGCCCGGCAGGTCCAGACCGCCCCGGCGTCCTCCACCCTGCCGGTGCTCTACCTCGGCGTCTTCCCGACCGCCGTGGCCTTCCTGACCTGGGGCTACGCCCTGTCGCGGGTGAGCGTGGGCCGGCTGGCGGCGTCCACCTACCTGGTGCCGCCGCTGGTGGTCGCGCTGTCGTGGGCCCTGCTCGGCGAGGTGCCCGCGCCGCTGGCCTTCGCCGGTGGGGCGCTGTGCCTGGCCGGTGTGGGCGTCGCCACGTTGCGGCGGCGCCGGGAACCGCCGGCGGCTCAGCCGGTTTCGCCCAGCGCGGTGACCAGCCGCTGATAGGTGCCCTCCACGTCGCCGTCGACCGTGACGACGGTGCGGGTGGCGGGCCGGGCGGCGATCACCGCCAGCAGACGCTCGTGCATCTGCGCCAGTTCCCCGGCCCCGCCCACGCGTTCCTGGAGGGCGGCCGCGTCGCGGTGCTCCTGGGTCTGCGGGGCGGTGGCCCGGCGGCCGAACCGGGCCACCGCGTCGGCGGCGTCGGAGACCAGGGCGATCTCCACGAACGGCACCCCGGTCTCGCCGGCGAGAGTCTCCAGCCGCAGCACGAAGTCGAGCCGGCCGAGGTACTGCGGCACCAGCACGTCGTGCCCGGCCAGCAGGTGCACCCGGGCCATCGCCACGGCCAGTTCCCGGGCGGCCAGGCCGGCCTCCACCGGGCGCTCCAGCCAGCCGCCGAGCATCCCGCGCACGGTGTCGACGTCCAGGCCCAGCGTCATCGGGCGGGCCGCCAGATAAACCTTGGCCAGGGTGGACTTTCCGCTGGCGGGCGCACCGTTGAGCAGGACGAGTCGGGTCATGCCGCCATGGTGCCGGATCGGCGTACCGGCCTACCGCTCGCCGTACCCCAGGCGTGTCGCCTGCCCGGCCACGGCCTCCAGGTCGTCCGGGGTGAGCAGGGCGGGGGACCCCAGCCGGGCGGCGGAGAGATACACGTCGCAGAGCCATTCGGTCAGCTCGGCGTTCTCCACCGCGTCGTCGAGAGTGGTTCCGCAGCTGACCGATCCGTGGTTGCGCAGCAGCACGGCGCGGGCCCCGGCGGCCACGGCGTCACCGGTGGCGCGCGCCAGCTCCGCGGAGCCGAACACGTGGTGCGCCACCGTGGGCACCCGGCCGCCCAGGCGCAGGATGTTGTAGTGCACCCGGGGCAGCTCGTCGGCCACGAGACCCACGGCCACGGAACTCATTCCGTGGGTGTGCACCACGGCGCCGGTGCCGGAACGCCGGTAGATGCCCAGGTGCAGCCCGGTCTCGCTGGACGGCCGCGCGCCCCGCACCAGGTCGCCGTCCAGGGTGACCACGCTGATGTCACTCGCGGTGGCGGCCTCCAGGCGCAGGCCCGACCGGGTGATCAGCACCTGGTCGCCCACCCGCAGGCTGATGTTGCCGGCCCCGCCGACGGCGACGCCCCGGGCGGCCACCTCGCGGCAGGTGGCGGCGACCTCCTCGCGCATCCGGTGCAGATCGTCCGCCGGTGGGACGAGTTCCCTGATCCGGGAGGCGCTCTCGGGATCCGCCGTCTCGATCACGGCGACCACGCCGTCCAGGTCGACGATGCCCGCGTCGGACCCGAGCCCGGTCGCGACCAGCGAGCCGCAGGCGTTGCCGAGGCGGGCGGCGTCCTCCGGGGCGCAGCCGGCCAGCAGGCCGGTCACCAGGCCGGCGTCGAAGGAGTCGCCGCAGCCGGTGGTGTCGACCACCGTGGTCGCGTAGGCGGGCACCACGACGTCGGCGTGATCCGGTCGCACCAGAAGGGTTCCGTCGCCGCCCATGGTGACGGCCACGGCCCCGGCGCCGAGCTCGATCAGCCGGCGGGCGGCGGTGGGCAGGTCGTGGATGCCGGTGAGGGCGCGCAGCTGGTCGTCGTTCGGCAGGAACCAGTCGAGCAGGGGCAGCAGGCCGGTGAGCCGGGTGAGGGTCTCCGGGTCGCCGCCGTACAGGCAGTCGGCGAAGACCGGTCTGCCGCCGGCCCGGAACCCCCGGATCAGCTCCAGCCCGTCCGGTTCCAGCAGCGCGGGCATGGTCTCCGGCCCGCCGAGGAACAGCGCTTCGGCGGAATGCAGTGCCGCACGGTCGATGTCGGCCACCCGCAGCAGGCCGGTGGCGCCGAGCACGTGCATCGAGGGCCGCTCGCCGTTCGCCCGGATCGGCAGAATGGTGGACGACGTGACCACACCCGTCTTGGCCACCAGACCGGCGGTGTCCACACCGTACGACCGCAGGCGGGAGTGCAGGAACCCGCCCAGCGCGTCGTCGCCGACCGCCCCGAACACCGAGACCCGCCGGCCCAGCTTGGCCAGGTCGACGGCCACCCCGCCGCCGGTTCCGGCCACGGTCATCCGGATCTCGTCGAGCAGGATTCCGCCCTGCCCGGGCGGGATCTCGCCGACCGGGCGGCCCAGCACGTCGACGATGTGGGGGCCGAGGACGGCGATCCGGCCGGGCGGGCGATGCACTGACATGAACGTTTCCTCACGGCGAACGGGGGACGACGACAGACCGGCGCGGCCTGTCGTCGTCCATGAATTTCAGGGTTTGGGCTGGAAATTCGTGCGGCGTGCGACCAAAGGACCGGCCAGCAGGGCGATCAGCAGCACGAGCGGGACGAGGCGGCCCAGCACCGACGTACTGCCCACCAGGATGTCGTAGTTGATCACGATGGCCACCGCGGCGACGGTCGCGATGATGCCGCCGACGGCCGGAACGACCACGGTCACCCAGCGGTTCGTGGTGGTGGAGCCGCGGAAGTAGACCACGGTGGCCAGCGCGACCACGGCCTGCACGGCGACGATCCCGAGTGTGAACAGGCCGGTCAGGCTGCTGCCGACACCGATGTACGGGTTGGCCCCGAACACCGCGAACACCACGAACAGCACCACCCCGATGACGATCAGCACGTCAGAGGCGTTGGCGGGAGCCTGGAACCGCGGGTGCAGCACCCCGAGCCGGGCCGGCAGCGCCTTCTGCGAGCCGAGCACCTGGATGTAGCGTGCACTGGCGTTGTGCAGGGCGATCAGGCAGGCCAGCAGCGAGGTGACGAAGAAGACCTGGACAACCGTCGAGAACCACTCGCCCACCTCCTGCGTGGCCAGCACGAACACCAGATTGCCCTGCTGCTCGGTGGCGGTCGCGACGGCGTCCTTCGCCCCCAGCGCGCCGACCACGAGCCAGGCGGTCAGGATGTACAGGCCGCCGATCATGACGACCGACACGTAGGTGGCCATCGGCACGGACTTTTCCGGGCGGCGGGCCTCACGGGTATAGAGGATCGCCGACTCGATACCGATGAAGCTGGTGAAACCGATCATCAGCGCGGGCCCGAGATTGCCCGAGAGTGCCTGGTGCGGGCTGAAGGACTCCAGCGGGAAGGCGGAGAACCCGTGGTCTGCCAGGATCGCGATGTCCAGCCCGATCACGACCAGCACCTCGGCCACCATCAGGGTCACCAGCACCCGGGCGGACAGGTCGGCGGCCCGGCGGCCGAGCACGAAGGTCAGCGCGAAACCGGCCAGCGAGTAGGCCCACCAGGGCATCGAGAAGCCGTGCAGCTCGCCGATCAGGTTGCCGTAGTAGCCGACACCGGCTGCCAGGGAGAGACTTCCGGCCCAGTACGAGATCGAGGTGACGTAGGCGGCACCCAGGCCCCACGGCCGGCCGAGGCCCGCGGTGACGAACCCGGCGAAACCGCCGCCGTCCGGCACCGCCCGGTTCATGGCCACGAAACCGACGGCGAGACAGCCGATCGCGACGGCCGCGACCAGGTAGGCCGAGGGCAGGCCCACGCCGTTGCCGAGGAACAGGCCGCCGGGCAGGTTGCCGACGGCGACACCGAGTGGCCCGGCCGCGGCGATGACGAGCAGTATCAGATGACGTGCGCCCAGGGTGCCGCCGGGGGTGTCGGCCGGCGCGTCGTGGGGTGGGGAGGAGATCGACATCATGCGCTCCTGGATGAGGGGGAGGGACGCGGGATCAGAACCGGTCGCGCACGGCCTGGAAACCGGCCTCGGTGGCGGCCAGCACCTGCGCGATCGTGTCCGGGGTGTGGGCGGAGCTGAGGAACCAGTTGTGCCAGGGGTGCAGGTAGGCGCCGTGTTCCAGGGCGGTGAAACAGAACTGGGTGGCGCGGTCGATGCTGTCCACGTCGTCCGTGAACCGGATCTTCGGCATGGCCGGGTGCCCGGAGGCGACGAATCCGACGCCGGCGGCCGCGGCCTGCTGCCGCATGCCGTCGGCCAGCTGCTCGCCCAGGGTGCGCATGGCGGCGACGGCGTCGGTGGCCACGACCTCCTGGACGGTCGCGATGCCGGCCGCCATCGGCGCGGCCTGCGCCCAGAACGAGCCGGTCAGATAGATTTTCGTGACCGCGTCGCGCAGCGCGTCCACGCCGGTGACGGCGGCCAGGGCGTGGCCGTTGGCCAGGGCCTTGCTGAACGCGCTCAGGTCGGGCCGCACCCCCAGGGGTTCCCAGCTGCCCGCCGCGTCGAGGCGGAAGCCGGTGCGCACCTCGTCGAGGATCAGGGCCGCGCCGAGCCGGTCGCACAGGGCCCGCACGCCGCGGGCGAAGGCCGGGTCGACGGCGGCGAGGTCACCGAAACCGTCGTGGAAGAACGGGGTCACGATGACGGCGGCCACGTCTCCCTCGTGCCGCGCGGCGGCGGCCTCCAGGGAGGCGAGGTCGTTGTAGGCGAATTCGACGATGTGGGCGCGGTCTTCGGGGGTGGTGCCGTTGACGAACGGGTTGAACTGGGCATTGGCGCCGTGGTACGACGTGGTCGCCTTGAGGATCTTGCGGCGGCCGGTCGCGGCCCGGGCGATCGCGCACGACGTGGAGGTGGCGTCGGTGCCGTTCTTGGCGAACACCGCCCAGTCGGCGTGGGCCACGGTGTTCACCAGCAGCTCGGCCAGCTCGACCATCCGCGCCGACGGGCCGTTGAGGGTGTCGCCCCGGTCCAGCTGCGCGCGCACGGCCGCCTCGACCTTCGGGTTGCGGTAGCCGATCAGCATCGGGCCCCAGGCACACATCAGGTCCAGGTACTCGTGGCCGTCCACGTCCCGCACCCGCGGCCCCTCGCCGGAGGCGAAGAACTGCGGGTAGTTGGCCGGCAGCTGGTTGGCCTCGACGGACAGGTGCCCCCACATGCCGCCGGGCACCACCTGCCGGGCGCGGGCGCGCAGGGCCTGGTCGGCGGGGCCGGAGCCGCGCAGGGTCTGGGGTGCGGAGGAGCTGACCGTCATGGTGGTGGAGTCCTTGCTGATGGGAGGCGGGTCGGAGGGTCGGGCGTTGGCGGTGAATTTATGTAGAACGGACGTCCGAAATACTTCCGGCGCGTAACCGCTTGGTTAACCCACCTGTGGGATAAGGTCGGTTTATGAGCTCCGACCACCCCGTCGCCTGATGCCGAAGATCGTCGACCACGACGAGCGGCGCGCACAGATCGTGGACGCGACCATGCGGGTGGTGGAGCAGGTCGGGCTGGAGGGCACCACGATCCGGGCCATCGCCCGGGAGGCCGGCTGTTCCACCGGCGTCCTCGCCCACTACTTCAAGAACAAGGCCGACATCCTGGTGACGGCCCACCTCGCCGCCTTCTCCGCGGTGCGTGACCGGATCGCCGAGCACCAGGCCGACACCGACGACGCCGTGGCGCTGATGCGCCTGGCCCTGGAGGAGGCCTGCCCGCTCGACCGGCCGCGCCTGCTGGAGGCCGGTATCGACGTCAGCTTCTGGGGTCTGGCCCTGCACGACGAGCACCTCAAGGAGGTGCGGCGGCGTAGCCACATCGACGCCATCGACTTCTGGGAGTCGCTGGTGGCGGGGGTCGTGGAGCAGGGCCGCGCCCTGCCGGGCGCCTCTGCCCGCGCCGTGGCCGTCGAGACGGTGCTGCTGATCGACGGCCTGTCCGTCAACGCGGTGCTGTTCCCCGACGTGATGGACGCTGAGCGTCAGCTCGCCGTCATCGACGAGCACCTGCGGAGTTTCGTGGCGCGAGGCTGATCCCGATCGCCAGCGCGATCACCGTCACGGCGAAAGCCGATCTGGTGGAAAGATGTCCGGCTGCGATCCCGGCCAGCGCCGTGCCGGCCGAGACGCCCAGATTGCCGGCGGAGGTGACCCAGGTGCTGGCCTCGGTGCGCCGGCGCTGTCCGGCGATGCTGTCGCTCGCGGTGAAAGCGGCCACGTAGAGCGGGGACGCGACGAACGAGCCGAGCGCGACGAGGACCGCGACGACCCCCAGGTGCGGGAACAGCAGGCAGCCCAGCGCCGGGGCAGGCGGGCGGCCGTCAGCAGGGTCATCTCGTGACTGCGCCTGGCTGAACCGACCGGCTCACCTTTTCGGGGGGTCCCTTTCGCGTTTTGACACCACCCAGAGCGCCTGGCCGGTGTGAAAACGAAAGACGGCCTCCCGAACCTCCGCCCACCCGGTGGGGCGAGAGGCGGGTGGGCGCGCGGCCCGCGGGAGCGGGCGGGATGTCGCGGGCGGTGCGGGGGAGAGGGCCGCCGTCCACGCGAGTGGCTGTGATCCGGCTCCACGGCGATGTGAGAACCATGGCGGCAGGCCTACCGTCATGCCGACTGGACGCAAGTAGACCGGTCGTCTAGTTTGGAACTCAGGCCGGAACGCCCGGCCCTCCAGAGCATCGAGGTGCATCACCATGAAGGTCCTGATCGTCCTGACCTCCCACGACCAGCTCGGCGACACCGGCAGGAAGACCGGCTTCTGGCTGGAGGAACTGGCCGCGCCGTACTACCGGCTCCAGCAGGCGGGGGCGCGGATCACGCTGGTCTCGCCGCAGGGCGGGCAGCCGCCTCTCGACCCGAAGAGCAACGAGCCGGACAGCCAGACCGACGACACCCGCCGGTTCGAGGCAGACCCGCAGGCGATGGCCGCGCTGGCCGCGACCGGCCGGCTCGCCGACGTGGACCTGGCCGGATTCGACGCCGTGTTCTACCCCGGCGGGCACGGTCCGCTGTGGGACCTGGCCGAGGACCCGCACTCGATCGCGCTGATCCAGAACGCGATCCGCGGCGGCAAGCCGGTCGCGCTGGTCTGTCACGCCCCCGGCGTGCTGCGCCACGTGGTGAACGAGGACGGCACCCCGCTGGTGGCCGGCCGGCAGGTCACCGGGTTCACCAACACCGAGGAGGAGGAGGTCGGCCTGACCGACGTCGTGCCGTTCCTGGTGGAGGACGAGCTGAGGGCCAGGGGCGGCGTCTACTCCCAGGGCCCGGACTGGGGTTCGTACGTGCTGCGTGACGGTCTGCTGATCACCGGCCAGAACCCCGGGTCCTCGGCCGAGGCGGCCGACGTGCTGGTCGGTGTGCTGAACGCGGAGAGGTAATCTGACCGGTATGACACCCAGGCGCGCCGACCAGGACACGCGCGTGAACCTGCTCGACGCGGCCGAGAAGATCTTCGCCACCAAGGGCTATGCCGCGGTCGGGATCAACGAGGTGCTCTCCAGCGTCGGGGTGCCCAAAGGCTCCTTCTACCACTACTTCGCCTCCAAGGACGCGTTCGGCGAGGCGGTGATCGGGCACTACTTCGAGCACTACCTGCTGGAGATCGACCAGATCATGGGCCGGCCCGACGCGTCCTGGGCGCAACGGCTGATGGCCTACTGGGAGAACTGGCGCTCCACGCAGAGTCTCGACGAGTGCCAGGGGCGTTGCCTGGCGGTCAAACTCGGCGCCGAGGTGGCGGACATGTCCGAGCCGATGCGCCTGGCCCTGAAGACCGGCACCACCGGCGTGGTCGACCGCCTGGAGAAGGCCGTGGCGGGCGGCGCCGCCGACGGCTCGCTGACGCTGCGCGGCGAGGCCCGGGCGATGGCCGGGTCGCTGTACGAATTGTGGCTCGGCGCAAGCGTGATGGCCAAGGTGCACCGCAGCATCACCCCGATGGACCACGCCACGGCGACCACCCGGCAGCTCCTCGGGCTCTGAGCGGATCACCGTGGCCCACGGCGTCGTTCTGGTGAACGGTTACCCCGGTTCCGGAAAGTCCACCCTGGCCGAAGGACTCGGCCGGTGTCTGGACGTGCCCGTGCTGTCGAAGGACCGGGTCAAGGAGGCCCTCGCCGACGCCGGGCGAGGTGCACCGGCGATCGCCGGGCGAGGTGGGCCGGCGATCGGCGCACGAGCCATGGACGCCGTGTGGGCGACGGTGCGGGAGCTGGCCGGTCTTGTCGTCGTCGATTGCTGGTGGTTCCGCCCGCGCGACCTCGGGTTCGCCCGGGCCGGGCTGGCGTCGGCCACCGCCGGAGCGGCCGTCGAGATCTGGTGCGACGTCCCGATCGTGCTGGCCCGCAGGCGTTATGGCGAGCGTGACCGGCACCCGGTGCACCGTGACGACCGGGACATGACCGCGGAGTGGGCGGACTGGGAGGCCCGGGGGTCCCGCTCTCCCTGACTCCGGTGATCCGGGTGGACACCTCCGGGCCGGTCGACCTGGCACGGCTCGCCACCCGGGTGGCAGCGGCGCTGTGACCCGCGCGCGGCGTCCTCAGCGCCGGCGGGCGATCACGATCCCGTCCCAGCCCTTCACCCCGACGGTCTGGAGCGCGGTGGCGTCGAGGTCGGGGTGGGCGGCGATGTCGGCGACGACCGCGCGCACACCCTGCACCCGGGGGTCGTCGCTGTCCGGGTCGGCCACGGCGCCGTCGCGCACCACGTTGTCGATCACGATGACCGCGCCCGGCCGGGTGAGGCGCAGGGCGGCGGCGAGGTAGGCCGGGTTGCTCGGCTTGTCGGCGTCGATGAAGACGAGATCGAAGGGCTCGGCGTCGTTCTCGATCAGCGCCGCGGCGGAGTCGGTGGCCGGGCCGATCAGGATCTCGACCCGGTCGGCCAGCCCGGCCCGGCGCAGGTTCTCCTCGGCGACGGCGGCGTTACCCGGGTCGAGCTCCAGGCTGACCACCTGCCCGGCGGGTCCCGTCGCGCGGGCGAACCAGATGGTGGAATAGCCTGCCAGGGTGCCGAACTCGAGCACCCGCCGGGCCCCGGCGATCTGGGTGAGCAGACCGAGGAAGGCTCCCTGGTTCGCGGCCACCTCGGCGTTCGGCATGGTGGTACGGGCGCCCGAGTCGCGGGCCGCGACCAGGGCGTCGTCCTCGGGCACCAACTCGGCGGTGAAGTAGTCGTCGACCGTGCGCCAGGCGGGGGACGAGTCGTAGCGGTTGACCGGTGCGGTGGGGCTCATGGCCGGATTCTGGCAGATCGGGCACCTCGATCACCGGCCGAGGAGCCCCGCCGTGATCTAGGATCGGCCGTCATGGCCTTGGATTGGGAACAGGTAATCGTGCACTCGGCCGACCCCGTGGCGCTGGGGCAGTGGTGGGCGGACGCCCTGGGCTGGGTGGTGGTGCACTCCTCCGACGACGAGTTCGAGATCCGGCCGGCGGCCGACCGCACGCCCGGGCTGGACTTCGTGCGGCTCGACGAGGCGAAGCAGAGCAAGAGCCGCCTGCACCTGGACTTCCGGCCCGACGACCAGGCGGCCGAGGTGGCGCGGCTGGTGGCGCACGGCGCCCGGCGGGTCGACATCGGCCAGGGGGAGCAGTCCTGGGTCGTGCTGGCCGACCCGGAGGGCAACGAGTTCTGCGTGCTCGGCTGAGTCCGGGCGCCGGTTTGCCGCAGGGCAGAACGGACTTCGTGGGCGGGCGGCCACGGCACCGGTAACGTCGGGGCGATGACGAAGACACTGGTTCTCGGGGGAAGCGCCTGGCTGGGCCGGGCGATCGCCGTCCGCGCTCTGTCCCGTGGGCACGAGGTGACGTGCCTGGCGCGGGGTGAGGCGGGAGCGTTCGCCGAGGGGGTGCGGGTGGTCACGGCCGACCGTGCGGCGCCGGGCGCCTACGACGAGGTCTCCGCCACCGACTGGGACGTGGTGGTGGACGTCAGCTGGCAGCCCGGCCTGGTGCGCTCGGCCCTGGCGGCGCTGGGGGAGCGGGCGGCGACGTGGCAGTACGTGTCGTCGTGCTCGGTGTACGCCGATCACAGCACGCCGGACGCCGACGAGTCGGCCGCGCTGCTGCCGGCCCTGAGCACCGACACCGCCGGCCGGGAGACCTACGGCGAGGCGAAAGTGGCCTGTGAGCAGCTGTGCTCGCAGGCGGTGGGTGACCGGCTGCTGATCGCCCGGGCCGGTCTGATCGGCGGGTACGGCGACGGCAGCGACCGGTTCGGGTACTGGCCGGCGCGATTCGCGTCGCCCCGCGACGGGCAGCCGGTCCTGGTGCCCGACGAGCCCGGCATGCCGACCCAGACGATCGACGTGCTCGACCTGGCGGCCTGGCTGGTGGCCTGCGGCGAGAACGCCACCGTCGGCACCTTCAACGTCGGCGGGCCGGTCACCCCGCTCGGCCGGGTGCTCGAGATCGCCCGGGAACTGGCCGGATCCACCGCCGGGGTGGTGCCGGCCTCGTCGTCCTGGCTGCTGGAGCAGGAGGTGGAGGAGTTCGCCGGGCCGCGGTCGCTGCCGCTGTGGATCGCCGACCCGGCGTGGGCCGGGTTCAGCCACCGCAACACCGACGCCGCGGTGCGGGCCGGGCTGACCTGGCGGCCGGTCGAGGAGACGGCCGGGGCCGCCCTGCGGTGGGAACGCGAACTCGGCCTCGACCGCGAGCGCCGCGCCGGGCTCTCGGCGGCGCAGGAGCGGGAACTGCTCACCGCCTGGTCCCACCACGGCGACTGAGCCGCACGTGAGGGGCGTCACCGCCTCCGGTCCTCAGCATCGTCACCGCACGACCGACAGGCCGGTTAGCCGTGTGGCAGATGATCTCCCGGAGGACGTGTGGCAGCCCAGCAGACAGTCCGGGAGGAGATCCCGCCGCGCCCGCTGAGCAGCCTCACCCGGGACCCGGTGCTGCTCGGCCTGGTCGCGCTCACCGTGGTGGGATGCGTGCTGTTCCAGGTGTTTCCGGACGACCTGGCCCGCCGTACGCAGATCTACTGGGCCGTGCAGGTGCCGATGGACGGCGCGCTCGCGGTGGGGGCGTGGCGCCTGCGGCACCTGGCGCCCGCCCGCTACCGGCGCTTCTGGTCGTTCATCGCGTTCGCCGGGGCGTCGTTCACGCTGGGCGACACCTTCCAGTTCGGCAGCTCGCTGGTCGACCCGGAGCACACCACCACCGGTGGCGGCCTGGTGCAGAACGTCCTGTTCGTGATCGGGATGTCGGCCAACGTGCTGGCCTGCCTGATGTTCCCGCAGGGCCTCCAGACCGGCCGGGAGCGGCTGATCTTCTGGCTCGACTCCGCCACCGTGCTGGTCGGTGGCGGGGTGCTGGCCTGGTGCTTCGCGGTGAACCCGATCGACCAGAACACCGACCGGGTGGCCGCCAGCCTGACCGTGGCGCTGGTGATCGTGGCCGCGTTCGCGGCGACCAAGGTGGCGTTGTGCCCCGAGCCGCCGATGGACCGGATCGCCGCCTGGCCGATGGTGGCCGCGCCGATCGTGCAGGGCGTGAGCACCTTCCTGCTGGGCGCTTTCGGCCAGCAGGACAGGGCGTACGGGTTCGCCGTGCAGCTGCTGCCGTCGCTGCTGATCGCGGTCGGGCCACGGATCCAGGAGATCACGGTGCGGATCGCCGGGAACGAGGCCCGGCGCCGGCGCCGGCCGTACAGCCTGCTGCCCTACGGCATGGTGGCGTTCACCTTCGTGATGTTCTTCCTGGTGCTGCCGCAGGACGTGTCGATCCAGCTGTGGGGTGCCATCGCCGGGGTGGTGGTGATCACCGCGCTGGTGGCCGGGCGGCAGCTGATCGCGTTCCAGGACAACACGCTGCTGATCGGGCGTCTCGACGTGGCCCTGGACGACCTCAAGGGCCAGGACGCGCTGTTGCGCTGGCAGGCCTCGCACGACGCGCTCACCGGCCTGGCCAACCGGGCCCGGTTCCAGCAGGAGGCGACCCGGCTGCTGGGGAGCACCGACACCGCGCGCAGCCACACCGCCCTGCTGATCGACCTGGACGACTTCAAGACCGTCAACGACACCATGGGGCACGCCGCGGGTGACACCCTGCTGGTCTCGGTCGCCGACCGGCTGCGCGCCGCGGTGCGGCCGGGGGACCTGGTGGCGCGGCTGGGCGGCGACGAGTTCGCGGTGCTGATGCCCGACGCCGACGACGTCGCGGCCCGCGCGGTGGCCGAGAACGTGCTGCGTCACGTCACCCAGGACGTCGACATGCTCCAGCACACCGTGGCGGTGCGGGCCAGCGTCGGTATCGCCGTGGCCCGGCCCGGCGCCGCCCCCTCCACGTTGCTGAGCAACGCCGACATCGCGATGTACGAGGCGAAACGGCGCGGCAAGGACACCTGGGCGCTGTTCAGCAGCGAGATGGGCCTGCGGATCAACGCCGAGGCGGAGATGATCCGGGAGATGGCCGCGGCCGCCGACGCCGGCCAGTTCACCCTGGTTTACCAGCCGATCGTGCGGCTCGACGACATGACGATGACCGGCGTCGAGGCGCTGATCCGCTGGTACCACCCCGAGCGCGGCCTGATCTCGCCCGTCGACTTCATCCCGCTGGCCGAACGGTCGGGCCACATCGTGTCGATCGGCCGCTGGGCCCTGCGCGAGGCCACCCGCCAGGCCGCGGCCTGGCGCGCGCGGTTCCCGCAGGCCGAGCACCTCACGGTCGGCGTCAACGTGGCCGGGCGCCAGCTGCGCTCGGGCCAGTTCGTGGAGGAGGTCGCCGCGGTGCTGGCCGAGACCGGGCTACCCGCCTCCTGCCTGAGCATCGAGGTCACCGAGACCGCCGTGCTCGACGACCAGGAGTCGATCGACGCCATGCTGCGGCTGCGCGAGCTCGGGGTGAAGCTGGCCCTGGACGACTTCGGCACCGCCGCGTCGTCCCTGGGCCTGCTGCTCACCTGCCCGGTCACCACGCTGAAGCTGGACCGCTCGTTCGTCGAGTCGATCATCACCGTGGGCCGGCAGGCCGCGGTCGCGACCGCCGTCAGCCAGATGGCCAACGCCCTCGACTTCTCCTCGGTGGCCGAGGGCATCGAGACCGAGGAGCAGTGCGGCCTGCTGCGCGAGCTGGGCTACCGCTACGGCCAGGGTTACCTGTTCTCGCGGCCGGTCACGGCCGACCAGCTGGCCGGGCACTGGGTGCTCCCGGCCCCCGGCGCGCTCGCGGTGAGCGCGGGCTAGCAAAAATGGTGGACGACGCCGGGCCCGCACGGTCGGCGTCGTCCATGAATGGACGCTGCTACGAAGCGTTCTCGTCGTCGGCCGGGTGCGGCTTCACCGCCACCACGAACTCGTCGCCGTAGTTCTCGCGGCCGTAGTCGATGGCCTGCTCGATCGCCTCCACCGCCCGCTGGTCGCGGCGCACCAGCGGGTCCTGCCGCAGGTCCTTCACCAGGGCCACGCACATGAGCACCATCACCAGCAGGAACGGCACGGACATGATGATCGTGATGTTCTGGATGCCGTCCAGCGCGTCCTCACCGCCGCCGCCGACCAGCAGCATGATCGCGGCGATCGCGCCCATCACGGCGCCCCAGAACACCACCACGCCGCGGCTCGGGTGGATGGTGCCGCGCTGGCTCAGGGTGCCCATCACGATGGACGCCGCGTCGGCGCCGGAGACGAAGAAGACGCCGACCAGCACCATCGCGATCACCCCGAGCACCGCCCCCAGCGGCAGGGTGTCGAGCAGGCCGAACAGCTGGCCCTCGATCGCCCGGGAGGCCAGGTCGGTGCCGCTGCGCTGGGCGTCGATCGCGGCGCCGCCGAAGATCGCGAACCAGATCAGGCTCACCGAGCTGGGAATCAGGATGACGCCCGCGACGAACTGGCGGATGGTGCGGCCCCGGCTGATCCGGGCGATGAACATGCCGACGAACGGGGTCCAGGAGATCCACCAGGCCCAGTAGAAGACCGTCCAGCCGGCCAGCCAGGTCTGGGTCGGCTCGCCGCCGGTGGCGGCGGTGCGCGCGGCCATCTCGGTGAGGTCGCCGAAGTAGTCGCCGATCATCGTCGGCAGCAGGTTGAGGATCAGCACCGTCGGGCCGCCCACGAACACCACCAGCGCCAGCACCCCGGCCAGCACCATGTTCACGTTGGAGAGCGCCTGAATGCCCTTGGAGACGCCGGACACCGCCGACACGATGAACGCGATCGTCAGCACCACGATGATCACGACCAGCAGCGAGGTGCCGACCGAGTCCATGAAGCCGCCCGCGACCAGCCCGCCGCCGATCTGGAGCGCCCCCAGCCCCAGCGACGCCGCCGACCCGAAGAGTGTGGCGAAGATGGCCAGAACGTCCACCGCCCGGCCGAATCCGCCCTCCGCCCGCCGTCGCCCGAACAGGGGTGTGAACGCCGCGCTGATCAGCTGCGGGCGTCCCTTGCGGAAGGTGCCGTAGGCGATGCTCAGGCCCACCACGGCGTAGATCGCCCACGGGTGCAGGGTCCAGTGGAACAGGGTGGTGGCCATCGCCACGTCGAACGCCTCGGACGTGCCCGCGTCGGCGGTGCCCGGCGGCGGGGAGGTGAAGTGGCTCAGCGGCTCGCCCACGCCGTAGAACATCAGCCCGATGCCCATCCCGGCGCTGAACATCATCGAGATCCAGGAGACCGTGCGGAATTCCGGCTTCTCGTCGTCCGCGCCCAGCGGGATCTTGCCGTAGCTGCTGAACGCCAGCCACAGTGCGAACACCACGAAACCGCTCGCCGCCAGCACGAAAGCCCAGCCGCCGCCCTCGATGACCCCGTCGAGCACGGTGGCGGCGACGCTGCTCAGGTTGTCCGGCGCCGCCACCCCCCAGGCGATGAACGCGACCATCAGACCCGCGGCGACGCCGAACACCACCCGGTCGGTCGGCCGCTTCTCCGGCCCGGCCTGCTCGTGCAGCCTGGCCGGCTCGTAGGGTGGCTCCACCCCCTTCTCCTGGTGATCCCGTGCTGTGCTGGTCATGGATGACCGCCCTCCCTCACGTTCTGTCACTATCCACCGTTCCTTCCGGACGGGGAGAGTGTCAAACCAGGTGACGCTGAGTAGTAGGGGGTTCGCGGGCGTCGTGCTGGAGGTCTCGTTCGGGCCAGGCTCCGCGGGTTCTCGTCGTCCCTGGTTCGACGGCTCGTGGCGATCGGGAGGCCCTGGCGGGCGGGGACCGGACCGGTCGTGACAGGCTGCGCGGGACGTTCGGTGAGTGGGATGTGAGGCGGCATGAGTCTGGTGGAGTACCCCCTGCCCGGGGCCTGGGTGCGCGAGTTCACGGTGGAGGTGCCGCTGAACTGGTCCGCGCCGGACGGCGCGAGCATCGAGCTGTTCGTGCGGGAGTTCACCGACCCGGACCGCCGCCACGACGACCGGCTGCCGCTGCTCACCTTCCTCCAGGGCGGGCCGGGCGGGGCGAACCCGCGCCCGGTGGGCCCGGGCGGCTGGCTGGACGAGGCGCTGCCGCACTACCGCGTGGTGCTCGTCGACCAGCGTGGCACCGGGCGCAGCACGCCGGTCGACGGCACCGTGATCAGCGCCTTCACCGACGGCCGCGCCGCCGCCGACCACCTGCTCAACTTCCGCGCCGACTCGATCGTGCGCGACCTGGAGCACGTGCGGCTGCACCACTACGAGGGCCGCAGATGGGCCACCCTGGCGCAGAGCTTCGGCGGCTGGATCACGCTCAGCTACCTGTCGCACGCCCCCGAGGCACTCACCGCCTGTTACGTCTGCGGCGGTATCCCCGGCACGCCCGCCGACCCGGACGAGGTCTACCGGCGCACCTTCACCCGGGTCGAGGGCAAGACCGCCGACTTCTACCGGCGCTACCCGCACGACGTGGAGGCGGTCTCGGCGATCGCCGACCGCCTCGCCGAGGGGGACGTCACCCTGCCCGACGGCTCGCCGCTGTCGGTGCGCCGCTTCCAGACCCTCGGCAACGACCTCGGTTTCGGCCCGGGCCACCTGCGCCTGCACTGGCTGGTCTCCGAGGCCCGGCACCGCGACGGCCGGCTCACCGACGCCTTCCTCGAAGGCGTGCTGGCCCGCACCTCGAACGCCGGCAACCCGCTGTTCTGGACCTTGCAGGAGTCCATCTACGGCGACGGCGCCAACGGCCCGTTCCGCTGGTCCGCCCAGCGCGAGCGCGAGCGCCGCCCGCAGTTCGGCGAGGACCGGCGCCCGCTGCTGTTCACCTCCGAGATGGCCTTCCCCTGGATGTTCGAGGAGATCCGCCTGCTGCGCCCGTTCGCGCCGGCCATGGCCGCGCTCGCCGAACAGCGGGAGTGGACGCCGCTGTACGACCCGGCCCGGATCGCCGCGAGCGAGGTTCCGCTCGCGGCGGCGGTCTACGCCGACGACGTGTTCGTGGACGCCGATCTCCAGCGGGACACGCTCAGCCGGGTCGGGAACGCGCAGGCCTGGGTGACCAACGAGTTCGAGCACGACGGCATCGGCAGCGGCCGGGTGTTCAGCAGGTTGCGCGAGATGGTGCGCGACCGGGGAGGAGAACGGCGATGAGCACGCAGAACCTTTCGGGGACGACGGGGGCGCCGCCGCGCCCGGCCTGGGCCGGCACCCGCCCGCCCCGTCTGTCTGAGCACAGCCCGGGTTTCCAGGACTGGATCGCCCGGGGCTGGGGCGAGCGCGACGTGCCCGCCCCGGTGAACGCCGCGGCCGCCCGGGCCGCTGCCGAGCACCGTGCCCGGCTGAGCGCGGCGCTGCCCGGCCGGACGATCGTGCTGCGGGCCGGGGACGCGCCGAACCGCAACGGTGACGCCGATTACGCGTTCCGGGCGGACAGTGACTTCGTCTGGGCCACGTCGTGCCAGGCGGAGGGCGCGATTCTGGTGATGACGCCGAACGGGTCCGGTCATGAGGCGGTGCTGTACCTTCCGCCGCCGGCCAGGCCGGGGGAGAAGGACTTCTACGCCAGTGCGGCGCACGGGGAGTTGTGGGTCGGGCCGTCGGCCGGGCTGGACGCCTGGGCCCGGGCCCTCGACCTGCCGGTGCGCCCGGTGACGGACTTCGTGGCGCCGTCCTCGTCGTCCTCGGCCACCGACGCCGGCGAGGTGCTCTCGAACCTGCGCATGATCAAGGACGACTGGGAGATCGGCCAGCTCTACGAGGCCATCCACGCCACCGTGGCCGGATTCGCCGCGGTGGCCGCCGAGGTGCCCCGGGCGGTGTCCGGCAACCTGGGCGAGCGCTGGCTCCAGGGCACGTTCGACCGGCACGCAAGAACTTTCGGCAACGGGCCGGGCTACGCCACCATCGTCGGCTCGGGTCCGCACGCCCCGATCCTGCACTGGGTGCGCTGCGACGGTCCGGTGCTGCCGGGTCAGGCGCTGCTGCTCGACATGGGGGTGGAGGCGCACTCGCTGTACACCGCCGACGTCACCCGCACCATCCCGGTCGGCGGCGTCTTCACCGAGACCCAGCGCGCCGTGCACGATCTCGTCGAGGCCTCGCACCGCGCGGGCATGGCCGCGGTGCGGCCCGGTGCGCTCTACTCTGACTTCCACTTCGCCTCGATGGAGGTGCTCGCGGACGGCCTGTCCGACTGGGGCCTGCTGCCGGTGTCGGTGGACGAGGCGCTGGCCCCCGAGGGGCAGCAGCACCGCCGGTTCATGGTCTGCGGTGTGGGCCACCACCTGGGCCTGGACGTGCACGACTGCGGGAAGTCGGAGTACGACCGGTATCAGGGCGCCTCGCTGGAGGAGGGCATGGTGCTGACGGTCGAGCCCGGCCTGTACTTCCACGCGCACGACGAGACCGTGCCGCCCGAACTGCGCGGCATCGGCGTACGGCTGGAGGACGACCTGCTGGTCACCGGCAACAGCCACGTGGTGATGTCCGGCGCCCTGCCGATCGACGCCGCGGGCATCGAGCGGTGGGCCCGGGAGCAGCAGTGACGGGCTGACCGGGCTGGTCCCGGCATGGTCCCGGCATGGTCCCGGCATGGTCCCGGTGTCATCCCGAGGGAGGACACCGGGATCAGCCCGGACGCTGACGACAGGGGACCCCGGGTACGCGAGGCTCGACGCATCGCCTACCTGGAGTTCCCGTGTTCCGTTCTGCCCGTTCCTGTTTCACCACCCGCGCGGTCGCCGTCGGTGCCGCCGTGACCCTGCTGGCCGGCTGTGCCCCGGGCCACCGGGATCGTCCGGACCACCCGGACCACCCGGACCACCCGGCCCACCCGGACCGCCCGGCCGCCGCCGGGAAGCCGGGGGCCACCGCGACGGCCGACGCCCTCGACGTCCAGCACTACGGCCTCGATCTGGACTACGCCGTGACCACCCGGCGGCTCACCGGCACCGCGACGATCGACCTGGTCGCCCGCCGGGACCTGTCGCGGGTGGTGCTGAACCTGCGCGGGCCGCAGACGTTGTCGGTGCGCGTCGACGGGCACGAGGCCGGATTCCGGCAGGGCGGCGGCAAACTCGTGATCACCCCCGCCGTCCCCCTGACCGCGGGGGTGAGCGCGGTGGCCGAGATCCGTTACCGGGGAACGATGGGCACACCGAAAGACGCCAACGGCACCCCCTACGGCTGGATCGCCACCCCCGACGGCGCGCAGGTGCTGTCCGAGCCGGACGGCGCGCCGACCTGGTTCCCCGCCCACGACGTGCTCACCGACAAGGCCACCTACGACTTCCGGGTGACCGTGCCGCGGGGCCGGACCGCGGTCGCCAACGGCGTTCCCGCCGGGCACCACGACCACGGCGGCCGCACCACCTGGACCTGGCGCGCCCGCGACCCGATGCTCAGCTACCTGGCCACGGTCGGCATCGGCGACTACGACCTGACCAGATCAACCGGCCCGCAGGGGATCCCGATCATCGACGCGGTGGACCGGCACCTCACCGCGACCGCCGCCGAGGACACCCGGGCGGCGCTGGCCGAGCAGCAGGCGGTGCTGAGATTCCTGATCGGCCGGTGGGGGCCCTACCCGTTCTCGGCGGCCGGGGCGATCGTGGACGACGACCGGCTCGGCTACGCCCTGGAGACCCAGACCCGACCGGTGTACGCCACCGATGTCGACGACACCACCATCGTCCACGAACTGGCCCACCAGTGGTTCGGCGACTCGGTGAACATCGGCTCCTGGCGGGACATCTGGCTGAACGAGGGGTTTGCCGTGTATTCCGAGTGGCTGTGGGAGGACCAGGCCTACGGCGAGAAGTACGGTGCCACCCTGGACGCGTCAGCCGCCGACGTGCTCGCGCTCCCGGCCGGCGACCCGATCTGGAAGGTCACCCTCGCCGACCCGACCCGCGCGCAGCTGTTCGACCGGGCCGTCTACGACCGGGGCGCCCTGGTCCTGTACGAGCTCCGGAAAACGATCGGCGACCAGGACTTCTGGCGTCTGGCCCGCACCTGGGCAGGGCAGCGCACACAGACCGGAGTGAGCACCGCCGACTTCGAGGAGCTCGCCGGGCGGATCTCCGGTCAGGACCTGACCGGCTTCTTCCGCACCTGGCTGCACTCGGCCGGAAAGCCGTCTATCTAAACGGGTCTCACGGCCGGGCGAGCAGTGCCGGCAGCCGGCGCAGTCCCCAGCGGGCCAGCCGCACCCCGCCCTGCGCGGCCAGGGTGCCCGCCCCGCCGGCCACCACCCCGGACACGAACGTGGTCATCGCCACCCGCTCGAAGGTGAAACCCGGCACGGCGTCGGGCCAGGAGACGACGGTGACGTTCGTGATCGAGGCCCGCGGCGGGCCGTCGCCCTCACCCCGCGGCCAGGCGGCCTGACGGTCGGTCACCAGCCGCGCCGTGAGCAGGTGCTGCCCGGCGCTGCCGTCGGCCAGCACCACGTAGCGACCCGAGCGCGGCACCGGGTGCCGGGCCTGGGCCACGAAAACCGGTACGGCGTCGAGGTCCAGGTGGATCTGCTCGGTGCCGTCGCCGCCGCTGACCTCGATGTCGAACTCGATCAGGCCGTCACCGGGCACCAGGTGCAGCACCCGGGCCGCCGCCGGGGAACGCTCGCTCAGGTGCATCTCCGACTCGGTGATCCGGCTGCGCCGGTTGGCCCGCGCGGCCATCCACTGCGGTTTCGCGGGCAGCAGGAAGGTGGGGCGCCGGTTCAGTGAGAGCGGGCGCTTGGGGCGGCGCGAGTGGTACGACGCGGCCAGCCCCTCGGTCTGCGCCTGGTACAGCGGCGACCAGCCGTAGCCCACACCGCGTTCCGGCTCGCGCACCGACAGCGTGTACCAGTCCACCGCGTACTGGTGCGCGCCGGACACGGTCTCCAGCAGCGTGGTGCGGAAATGCATGCCGGCGTAGAGGGACACGTCGACCACGTCGGACAGGCCGGGCTTGCGGTGGTAGGGGCGGCCGAAGTACGAGGCGTAGGAGTCCACGAACGGGCGCTCGGCGGTGCGGCCGGGCCGGATCCGGGGCAGCACCACGTCCATCAGGTTGGCGGCGCCGCTGAGCCGGCTGAGCATGCTCTCCGGCGCGTCGAGAAGGGTGATCTGGCGCGGGGGTTCGTCCAGGGCGGTGGCCGCGTGGGCGGCCACCGCGCTGCCGTGGCTGTGCCCGATCAGGTGCAGGTGCGCCTCCCGCCCGCGGATCGCCTGCTGGAGGGCCATGGCCAGGCGGCGGCCGTTGACCTGGGTGGCCCGCCGGGACCGGTAGGCGAGCATCACGTCGAGGTCGGTGGCCGACTCGTCCACCCAGGAGTAGTGCAGCACGCAGTGGTCGTCGCCGAGGTCGGTGAGCGCCTTCAGCAGGTGCACGTGGTAGGAGCTGAGGGTGCGGCCGAACGGGTCGATCAGCCGCGGGTCCCAGGCCGGCAGCGCCGCCACCAGGTCGGCGGTGGCGAGCATGCGCTGCTGGATCTCGATGCCGGGCTGCCAGCCGTGGATGAACACGTGCACGTAGGGCTCGGTGATGCTGCCCTCGTCGACGGGCCGGAAGGTGCTGCCGTCGAACCGGCTCAGCCGTCGCAGGGGGACGTCCCAGCGCGATTTCGGCCCGAAGGAGTAGCCCATCACCATCCCGCCAGTCTTCCAGAGGGCCCGGCCCGGCCGGATCAGGGCCCGCGGTCGCCGGCTGCGGCGGTTGTCCAGGGGATACGGTCCGAAAAAGGCCTACGAGCTGGGTCTGGTGAATCGGGTGGTGGCGGCGGGCACCGTGTTCGGCAGTCGCGACGCGGTGGAGGGGCCGCGGGCGTTCGCGCAGAAGCGGGAGCCGCGCTGATCGCGTCGATCGGTTGGTTCACGGACGACGCGAGACCGGCTACCGGCCGGCCCGTTCCTGGCCCGGCAGCGGGTGCTGCCGCAGAAAGGCCGCTCCCAACCGGGCATTGCGCTCGATCCGCACCGCGGTGGACAGGTAGAAGACGGCCAGGAACAGGCTGAACGCTCTCATCCACCAGTGGTCGGCGAGGAACAGCCAGCTCAGCTGGGTCAGCGGGAATCCCGCGTAGACCATGACCAGGGGCCGCCGGGAGAGCAGGGTGCGGGCCAGCAGCTGGAGCGAGAGCAGCTCCCGCGGGCGCAGCCCCTCGGTGTCGCGGATGCGCAGCAGCCGGACCGTGCCGCGCCCGCCGGTGGGCGGCTGGTCGTTCATCCCGGCGTCGCGCCGGAACTCGGCGTCCCGGATCGAGTTGCGGTACATCAGGATTCCGGTCGGGACGAGGAGCAGGAGCCCGATGATCTGGAGGCCGATCAGGAAGGCCGGAAGAATGTCGGATCTGTCCATGTGGTGTACTCCAGCGTGCGCGGTGTCACCCCGCAACCGCGGGCCCGGCCCAGTCCGCCGTCACGTCCGCGATCGGTGCCTCCCGGGCCGCGGCCGGCGCGGTGCGGGCCGAGCGGGAGAAGCGCGGCGCCGGGCCGGGTTGCGGCACGCCGTCCACCTCGACGAACGTGGCCCGCTCCCGCAGATGCGGATCGGCCAGGGCCTCGGTCATCGTGAGCACCGGTGTCACGCAGGCTGAGGTGCCGTCGAAAACCCTGGTCCAGTGCGCCAGGTCGTGCCCGACGAAGGCGGCGGTGAACCGGGCCCGCAGCGCCGGCCAGCCGGTGCGGTCGTACTGGCCGGGCAGGTCCGCCGGGTCCAGGCCCAGACCGTGCAGCAGCTCGGCGTAGAACCGCGGTTCGAGCGCGCCCACGGCCACGTGCCGGCCGTCGGCGCAGACGTAGGTGTCGTAGAACGGGGCCCCGCCGTCGAGCAGGTTGGAGCCCGGCGCGTCCAGCCAGTCGCCGGTGGCCCGCCAGGCCCACATCATCTGCATGAGCAGGGCCGAGCCGTCGACCATCGCGGCGTCGACCACCTGCCCGCGGCCTGCCTTCTCCCGTTCCAGCAGCGCCGCCAGCACGCCGGTGACCAGCAGCATCGAGCCGCCGCCGAAGTCGCCGACCAGGTTGAGCGGTGGCACGGGACGCTCCCCGGCGCGCCCGATCGCGTGCAGCACCCCGGTCAGCGCGAGGTAGTTGATGTCGTGCCCCACCTGCCCGGCCCGGGGACCGTTCCGGCCCCAGCCGGTCATCCGGCCGTAGACCAGGTGCGGCGCGACGGCGTGGCAGTCGTCCGGCCCGAGCCCGAGCCGTTCGGTCACCCCCGGCCGAAACCCCTCCAGCAGCACGTCGCAGTGCGGCAGCAGGCCGAGCACGCTGTGCCGTCCGGCGCCGGAGCGCAGGTCGAGCCGGACGATGCGGCGCCCTCGCAGCAGGTGCCCGGCCGGCGGCCCGGCCTGTTCTCCCGCCTGTTGACTCGAGGCCGGCCGCGCCACCCGCACCACGTCGGCGCCCAGGTCGGCCAGCACCATCGCGGCGTGCGGGACCGGCCCGATCCCGCCCAGCTCCAGCACCCGCACGCCCGACAGCGGGCCCCCGGTCGACGGATCCATCGGCGTTCCCCTCCGCTGCGGACAGCCCGAGCCTAACCGGCGCCCGGGCCTCGTCGGCGAAAAGAGCTAGCCTGGGACCCGGGCCGTCACGACGCCGCGCGGCCTCAGGTGATCGGAGGGCGCAATGACGCGAGACGCCGTGATCGTCGAGGCCGTACGCACGCCGGTGGGCCGGCGGGGCGGAGGGCTGGCCGGGGTGCATCCGGCCGACCTGTCCGCCCATGTGCTCACCAGTCTGGCCGAGCGCTCGGGCGTCGACCCGGCCCTGGTCGACGACGTGATCTGGGGGTGCGTGTCCCAGGTCGGCGAGCAGACCCTCGACATCGCCCGCACCGCCGTCCTGGCCGCCGGCTGGCCGCAGACCGTGCCCGGGGTGACCGTCGACCGGCAGTGCGGATCGTCGCAGCAGTCCGTGCATTTCGCCGCGGCCGGGCTGATCGCCGGGCAGTACGACGTGGTCGTGGCCGGGGGCGTCGAATCGATGAGCCGGGTGCCGATGGGCTCGTCCGCGGCCGGGCACGACCCGCTCGGCCCGCGGTTCGCCGCCCGCTACGGCGACGTGGCCCCGAACCAGGGCGTCGGCGCGGAGATGATCGCCGAACGGTGGGGCCTGAGCCGCACCCAGCTCGACGAGTTCGCCCTGTCGTCCCACGAGAAGGCCGCCGCCGCCCAGGATTCGGGCCGGTTCGACGCCCAGCTGACACCGGTGCCGGTGCCCGGCGGCACGACGGTGACCCGCGACGAGGGTGTCCGCCGCGGCGGCACCCTGGAGGCGCTGGCCGGGCTGAAGACCGTGTTCCGCCCGCGGAACGGCGTGATCACCGCGGGCAACGCCTCGCAGATCTCCGACGGCGGTGCCGCCCTGCTGATGACCACCTCCGCCCGGGCCGCCGAACTGGGACTCACCCCGATCGCCCGGGTGCACACGGCGGTGCTGGCCGGCGACGACCCGGTCACCATGCTCACCGCCCCGATCCCGGCCACCCGCAAGGCGCTGGCCCGCTCCGGGCTGCGGCTCGACGAGATCGGCGCGTTCGAGGTCAACGAGGCGTTCGCCCCGGTGCCCCTGGCCTGGCTGGCCGAGATCGGCGCCGACCCCAAGGCCCTGAACCCGAACGGCGGAGCGATCGCGCTCGGCCATCCGCTCGGCGGCTCCGGCGCCCGGCTGATGACCACCCTGCTGCACCATCTGCGCGACCACGGCATCCGCTACGGCCTCCAGACCATGTGCGAGGGCGGTGGCCAGGCCAACGCGACAGTGCTGGAACTGCTCTGAACAGTATGACTCAGAGCATGACTCAGGGCACCACGGTGACCGGCCACCCGCACCGGTCCATCAGCCGGGCACCGAACGATCCGCCCAGCCGGCCCCGGATCCGGGTGCCCGGCGCACCCACGATGATCGCGTCGGCGTGCGCCAGCTCCGCGGTGCGGGCGATCTCGCGCAGCGGGTCACCGGTGCGCACGCAGAACTGGATGGGCACGCCCCAGGTCACGGACAGCTGCCGGATCTCCTCGCGGATCTCCGCCTCCAGCCCCTGCTGGCACTCGGCCAGCGCCCCGGCCGCCAGGGCGTAGGCGTCGGCCCCGGCGCTCGCGGTCCACGAGGCCCCGGCACCCATCGGCCGGCGCACGTGCACGGCCAGCAGCCGGCTGTTCTGCCGCCGGGCCACCCCGGCGGCGTAGGCCAGCACCCGGCCCGAGGTCTGCGAGCAGCCGACCGCCACGACGATGCTGCTCGGCCCGTCGCAGCCCAGCTCGAACGCCGCCGGGTCGGTCAGCCAGGAATTCATCACCGTTCCCCACCACGACTTTTCGGGGCCGGCAGGAAGGTCGGGGTGAGGTCCATCGGCGGCAGGTCGGGCGCCGAGGCCAGGTGGGCCAGCGCCGGCAGGGCCTCGCCCAGGGTGTCCCGGTCGTGCGCGCTCAGCTGCCCGAGCCGTAGGCCCAGCGCCCGCGCGTAGTGATTCTCGGTGCGCCGCAGCAGATCCCGGCCCGTCCCGGTGATCTGGGCCCGCACCGACCGGCGGTCGTGCTGGTCGTGCACCCGTACCACCAGGCCGGCGCGCTCCATCCGGCCGAGCAACTGGGTCATGGCGGGCTGCGAGGCGCGCTCGGCGCGGGCCAGGTCGGTGATGCGGGCCGTGCCCTCATCGCGCAGCCGCCGCAGCACCGCCAGGGTGACCGGGCTCGGCTCACCGGGCAGCTCGATCTGCCGCAGCAGCCGCGCCAGCCGGCCGAGCACGGGGACCAGGTGTTCCCCGAGCTCGTTCTCGGGAGCCGTACGCATAACAGCATTATTCAACGGCCCGCGGTGGATCACAGTGCCGTTCGGCCCAAGGCCGGGCGAACAAGGTCAGTGCGCCGCGCGCCGGGCCGCCCGCCGCGCGATCGACATCCGGTGCGTCTCGGAGGAACCGTCGTAGATGCGGAACGAGCGGATGTCCGCGTAGATGCGGCCCAGCACCAGCTCTTCCGACGTGCCCATCCCGCCGGCCAGCTGCACCGACCGGTCGACCACCCGGGCCGTGGCCTCGCTGATGAAAACCTTGGCACGCGAGGACTCCTCGGTGCCCCGCGCTCCGGTGGCCAGCTGCCAGGCGGTCTGCCACAGCAGCGCCCGGCCGGCGGCCAGGTCGATCTCGTTGTCGGCGATCAGCTGCTGTGCCATGCCCAGCCCGGCCAGCGGCGAGCCGAACAGCTGCCGGCCCACGGCCCGTTCCAGCGCGATGCCGTGGGCCCGCCGGGCCGCGCCCAGCCAGCGCATGCAGTGCGTGAGCCGGGCCGGGGCCAGCCGCGCCTGCGCGTGACGGAACCCCTCGCCGGGCTCGCCGAGCACGGCGTCGTCGCCCACCTCGACGTCGTCCAGCACGATCCGGCAGTGCCCGCCCACGGTGGTGCGGTCGATGGTGCGCGCGTGGCCGTCCAGCCTCCAGCCCGGCGCGGTGGTGTCGACCAGGAACAGGGTGGCGCCCTGATCCAGGTCGGCGCCGCCCCCGCCGCGGGCCATCACGATCGCGAACGCCGCCCCGTCGGCCCCCGTGATCAGGTGTTTGACCCCGCTGATCAGCCACCGGTGGTCGCGCCGCCGGGCCGTGGTGGCCAGCGCCGCCGGATCCGAGCCCGCTCCCGGCGGCGGCTCGGTCATCGCGAAACACGAACGCACGTCGCCGTTCACGAGCGGCACCAGGTAGCGTGCGCGCTGCGCGGGCGTGGCGAACAGGTGCAGCAGGTGGATGTTGCCCTCGTCCGGCGCCGAGCAGTTCAGCGCCAGCGGCCCGAGCAGGCTGGTGCCGGCCTCTTCCAGCAGCACCGCGGCCTCGTCCAGGCGGAAGCCGCCACCGCCGAGCTCGCGCGGCACCTGCGGCGCCCACACGCCGGCCGCCCGGGCGGCGGCCTGGAGTTCGCGGCGTTCGCCGTCCGTCAGCCCTTGCTCGAAAACCCGCTGCTCACGGGGAATCACCACGTCGGCGACGAACGTGGCGATGCGCTCGCGCCACTGCACGACCCGCGGATCCAGAGTGAGGTCGAACGCCATCACCGCTCCGTCCACATCGACGCCGGTTGACCCCGGTTGTCAGGGCTCCTACGGTAACTGATGGTCGCGTCAGCCAGGAGGGGCAGCCAATCATGGACGACGAGAGCACCCTTGCCCGGCCGGATCTGGTCGGTCCCCTGCTCGTCCGCGTCACCGGTGACGAGCGCTGGCGCCACCCCCGCGCCGAGATGGTCGTCGGCGGCCGGTCCAACCTGACCTACCTGCTCACCGGCCCGGCGGGCGAACTGGTGCTGCGCCGCCCGCCCAGCGGCGGGGTGCTGGCCACGGCGCACGACATGGCCCGCGAGACACGCGTACAGCGTGCGCTGGCCGGGTCCGTCGTGCCGGTGCCGCGCATCGTGCTGCACGACGAGGGTGACCTGATCGGCGTCCCGTTCTACGTGATGACGAAGCTGCCCGGGCTGGTCGTCCGGGACACCCTGCCACCCGGCTTCACCCCGCGGCGCTGCCGTGAGCTCGGCGAGGCGCTCACCGACACCCTGGCCGACCTGCACGGTGTCGACCCGGCCGCGGTGGGGCTGGAGAACTTCGGCCGGGCCGAGGGTTTCGCCGAACGCCAGGTGCGGCGCTGGAGCCGGCAGATCGCCGCCACCCCGGCGAAACCCGTTCCGGGGCTGGACGTCCTGGCCGACCGGCTGCTCGCCCGGCTGCCCGCTCCACAGCCGGGAACGATCGTGCACGGCGACTACCGGCTCGACAACTGCCTGGTGCACGACGCCGACGGACCCGGAACGGTACGGCTGAGCGGGGTTCTCGACTGGGAGATGTCCACGCTCGGCGACCCGCTCACCGACCTGGGCATGCTGCTGTTCTACTGGGAGGCCCTGGCCCGGCTGGGCTCCCCGCTGGCCCGCACCGTCACCACCTCGCCCGGTTTCCCCGGTGCGGAGGAGGTGGCCCGACGATGGTCGGCGCGCACCGGTATCGGCATCGGCGACCTCGAATGGTACCTGGCCTTCGCGCATTTCAAGTTCGCGGCCATCGCCCTCGGCGTGCAGGCGCGCGTGGAGGCCGGTGCGATGGGCGGGCAGACCGTGGACGATCTGGGAGACCTGGTCGCCGGGCTCGCCGGGGCCGGCCTCACGATCGTTCGCTAGCCCTTTCCCGCGGAGGGCTTCCGGCCGTTTCCCGGCGGTTCCGGGAGACGGCCGGGCGTCGTCCTCAGGTGTGGGGGTTCATCCGGCGGCCGGGGCGAGCTGACGGCTGAGCCGCTGCGCGCCCTCACGCACGGCGGCGCCGGACGGCACCTCCTGGCCGGTCATCGCGCACAGGGCGGCGAACTCGGCCTCGGTGACGGCCCTCACGAAAGTCTCCAGCTCGGCGTCGTTCTCGTCCGCCTCACCGGGCTCGCTGCTGGTGTCGGTGGCCACGCTGCGCGAGCCGTCGGCGGTGACCAGTGTGGTGGTGTGGTGCCCGACGGTGTCGCCGCCGTGGCCCCAGACCGTTCCGCACGCCGTGGTCACCTTGATCAGGCCCAGGCCGTAACCGCCGAAACCATCGGGAACGTCCACGGTGCGCCGCATCTCGGCGAGCTGGGCGGCGGGCAGCAGGTCGCCCCCGAGCAGGGCGGTGTAGAAGTCGGACAGGTCACGGGCGGTGGAGACCAGGGCCCCGGCGCTGCCGGCCCAGCTCAGCGTCCAGTCCGCGACGTCGACCCGGCTGGGCGGGTCGGCGGTGAAGTCGATGAGGTGACCGTGGGCGAACCCCGGGCCGATGTCGGTGACGAACGGGTCGGCCAGGTAGGTGTCGCCCAGCCGCAGGGGTTTGGCGATGCGCTGATCGATCAGCGCGCCCACGCTCTCGCCGGTGACCTTCTTCAGCAGCTCGCCGAGCACGATGTACCCGGTGTTGGAGTACGCCCAGCTGGTGCCGGGCTCGAAGACGGCGTCGTGCTGGAACGCCGCCCGCAGAATCTGCTGCGGCGAGAGCACCCGGTGCGGGTCGGCCAGCGCCGCCGCCACCAGCTGGGAGTCGTCGGTGTAGTTGAACAGGCCGCTGGTGTGTTGCAGAAGCATGCGCACGGTGATGTTCTGCCCGTTCGGCACGACGCCGGGCAGATAGGTCTCGACCGGGCTGTCGAGCTGCACCGTGCCCTCGGCCACGAGTTGCAGCACGAGCACGGACACGAAGGTCTTGGTCTGGCTGCCGGCCTCGTACTGGTCCTTGTTCTTCATCCGGCGCCCGGTCGCCGGGTCGGCGAGACCGGCTGTGGCGGTGAGAATGTCGGTGCCGTCGTCGGCCCGGGCCAGGTAGCCGGCGCCACCCGCGGCGACCACGGCCCGGGCCGTGCGCTGGAGTTCGGCGGTGAACGGGTGGGTCGCTGCGCGCCCGGCCTGCCGGGTGGCCGCTGTCGCGGTGCCGGTGCCGAGCACCAGCGCGGTGCCGATCCCGGCCACGGCAGCGCGCAGGAGAATGGGGTGAGAGTGCCTCATGGTGTGAATGTCCTTTCCGGGCAGGGGTCTTCGACGGGTCCATGCCACCTGATCATCGGCCCCGCACCGGTTTCCCACGCCGAGGGCCGGTTCTGGCCGCCCCAAGGTGCCGATCGCCCGGCTACAACTCGGCTACTGCCCGGCTACTGCCGCATCGACAGCGGTAGTTCCTTGCCCTGCATCTGGCAGTAGGTGGTGGCCAGGGCCGCGCCCGAGGCCCGGTCGAAAGCCCGCTCGGGCCGACTGGTGCCGTCACCCTCGCCGCGCGCGGTGTTGATGTCGGCGGAGGCGGAGCGCCGTCCGTCCTCGGTGACCACGGTGAGGGACGCGTGGCCGAGGTTGTAACCGCTCTCACCCCAGACCTGGCCGCAGGGGGTGACGAACCGGGACAGTCCCAGGCCGTACCCGCCGCCCTCCACGGTTCTCGTGGTCATCATCTGCTTCAGCTGCGCCCTGGGCAGCACCCTGCCGGAGAGCAGCGCCCGGAAGAAGGTGCCCAGGTCGTCCGAGGTCGAGACGATCGCCCCGGCGCCGCCGCTCCAGGTGGACGCCCAGCCGGTGGTGTCGGTCCAGGTGGCCGGGGTGGTGGTGAGGTTCACCGTGTAGCCGTGGGCGGATCCGGCGTCGGCGCCGCCGCTGCCGGGGCGGGTGACGTGGGTGTCGTGCAGCTGGAGGGGCTCGGTGATGCGCTCCCGCACCAGGTCTTCCAGCGGCCGGCCGGTGACCTTCTCGAGCATCTGGCCGATGACCACGTAATTGGTGCCGGAGTAGGACCAGTCGCTGCCCGGTGCGAAGCCGGGTTCCTGGGCGAAGGCCGCTGCGAGCAGCCGCCCGGTGGTCATCGGGGTGCCCGGCCGGGCGACGACGTCCTGCCGGAGCGTGGTGTCGGCGGCGTAGTCGGCCAGGCCGCTGGTGTGCTGCAACAGCATGCGCACGGTGATGTCCCGGCCGCCCGGCACGACGCCCGGCAGGTAGTTCTCGATCGGCTTGTCCAGCAGCACCTTTCGCTGCGCCACGAGTTGCAGCGTGAGCACGGCGGCGAAGGTCGAGGTCTGGGCGTCGGCCTCGAACCGGTCGGTGTCCCGGAGCGGGCGGCGGGTGCCGCGGTCGGCGAGCCCGACGGCGACGGTCGAGACCCGCCGTCCGTCGTGGATGCGGGCCTGGAAACCGACGGCGCCCGTGTCGATCAGGGCCTGGCCGCGGCGGCGGAGCTCGTCCTGCGCGGTGAGACGGGCCGTCACCACCGGGGTTCGGTGGGTGGGCGCGGGAGGCGGGTCGGGCTGGGTCAGGGCGTCGGCGACCAGGCCCGCCGCGACCAGCGCGAGGGCGATGCCGATGACGGCCGGGCGGCGCACGGGTTCACCGCGCCGGACGGCCGGGGGACCACGGGGAGCGGGACTGCTTCATCGCCGGTCATTCCCTTCACAGCGGGGAGTCGCTGTGACCATCGTCGTCCCGGGCGCCCGGCGGGTGAACCCCGGCCGCGGCTTATCGGTGCTTTCGCCGCCCGAAGGTGCCGAGTTGGCTGATCAGCGGCTGGTCAGCGGCTGACGGCCAGCATCGGCATCGGGTCGGACCGCACCACCAGCGTGGGGGAGCAGCCGCGGTGGGCCACCTCGGCCGCCACGATGCCGCACCGGTCCTCGCCGACCACGACCAGGGTGGCGGTGAGTGACTCGGCGATCAGGACGTCGTCGGCGCGCCCGGGGATCACCCGGGTACTGATGGACAGCTGGCCGGGTTCGGCCCGTAACGGTTCGGCGATGGACTCCAGCCACTGCGCGTGGCTGATCAGGACCTCGGGTGACGGTGACGCGGGCCGGCTGGCCCCCTGGAGACGCGCCGGTACCCACAGTGCGTGCACGAGTACCAGCGGAACCTGGTGCAGTCTGGCTTCCTGCGCCGCGCGGCGGGCGATCTCCGTGTTGGACGGTGCGAGGTCGATCCCCGCGACCACCCGGAACCGGCGGCCGATATCGGCTGACATTCATTCCCTCCAATGAATGGCTTGCGACCTGGACGCTACTCGGTCTACCCGATCGTAGGGGAGTCTTCCTTGAAGGTCACAGAAAAGCGGCGGCCAATTGCGGGGCGTGGATCACATGATGAGGGAAAATACCCAGGCGATAACCCACTTCGGGTCGTTGGGAGGCAATCGGTCATGATCGTTCCGATGGTGCGGCGGCACGCCGGGCAGGTGCTCGCGATCTATCAGGCGGGCATCGACGAGGGCAACGCGACGTTCGAGACGGCGGCTCCGGACTGGGCCGGTTTCGACGCCGGCAAGCTGCCCGGGCACCGGTTCGTCGCGCTCGGGTCCGTGGGCGACGGCATGGGTGACACAAGCACGGACACAAGCACGGACGCGGTCCCGGGTACGGACGTGCCTGCGGAGATGGCTGCGGAGACGGCTGCGGACGTGGCGGGGGAAGCCGGAGCCGCGCGGGACGGCGGCCGGGAGCGGGTGCTCGGCTGGGTGGCGGCGAGTGCGGTCTCCGGCCGGGCGGCGTACCGGGGCGTGGTGGAGCACTCGGTGTACGTGGCGCCGCACGCCCGGGGGCGGGGAGTGGCGAAAAGCCTGTTGCGGGAACTGATCTCCTCGACCGAGCAGGCCGGGATCTGGACCGTTCAGTCGGGGGTCTTCCCGGAGAACACCGCCAGCCTGGCCCTGCACGAGCAGCTCGGGTTCCGGAGAGTCGGTGTGCGCGAGCGGATCGGCCGGCTGCACGGGGTGTGGCGCGACGTGGTGCTGCTCGAGCGGCGTAGCCCGGCGGTCGACTGACCGGCTGTACCGCCGGTCGCTCAGGGCGCGGTGGGGCGCCCCAGGTAGACCACCGAGGGTTCGTCGATCGGCAGGGGCCGGAAGCCGAGGCGGTGGTAGAAGGCGATCGCACCGGTGTTCGCGGCGGCGGCCCCCAGGTGGACGGCGGGGGCCCCGGCCTCGTGCACCGCCGCCAGGAACCGGCTGATCAGCTGCCGCCCGAACCCCTGCCCCTGCACCTGGGGGAGCAGGTCGATGTGCAGGTGGGCGGGATGGTCCTCGAGGCCGGGCCGGATCATCCGTTCCGGGTGCAGGCCCGCCCGGACCACGTCCTGGTCGCGGGCTTCGTGCGGCCCGGGATGACGCTGCCGGAACCGGGGGAGCCAGGTCTGCGTCCAGGCGCCGACGAACGCCGTGGTGTCGGGCGTGCCGAGCACGTAGCCGACCGGCCTCTCGTCGTCCTCCAGCACGAAGGTGAAACGCGGCTCGAGGACGGCGTAGGGAGCGGCGTACACGTCGCCCAGCAGGTCGTCGCTGCTGAAGAGACCGCGGGCGTCCTGGCCCGCGTCGCCGGTGCGGACGCAGATGTCGTAGAGGGCGGGCAGATCCGCCGGGCGATAGGCGCGAACGGTGGGCACGAAAAGCACCATAAGGGACGACGCGGGCCGGGGTGCCACTCATCGCCGGACGCGACGCGCGCCGCCTCATGACGAGTACCCGTTCCCGTCCCGAAGGAGAGCGTTCGGGACGTCGGCGCCCTGGTTCCGGTCTGACCGGGGAGGACGGGGTGCCTCACTTTCTTTTTCACACCGGCCTGGCCCCGTTGGTGGTGTCAAAACGCTCCGGTGGCACCCGCTCCGGTGGCACCCGCTCCGGCGGGGCGCCACCAGGTCGCTCCGGCTCGTCGTGTGGTGCCCGGGTTGACCCGCGCCGGAAGGCCTTTCGGGATGACGGCGGCGCGGGCGAACCGCACGGCGACCGGCCCCGGCGGAGAGGACCTTCGGCTGTGGCGGCCCTGCCGGGGGGCCCGCAGACTGGAGGTAGCGGGGAAGGAGCTGATCATGACGTTCAAGGAACGCAAGACGGTCGTCGGCTACGACGGATCTCGGTCCGCGCAGGCCGCCCTGGACTGGGCGGCCACGGACGCCCGCCGCCGGGGTTCGGAGGTGCTGATCCTGCATGTCGCCGAGTGGGGTCTCACGGAACGGCCCGAGGGCGGCGGCCTGCCCCGGCTCGGCCCGCTGGAGAAGGCGTCGCGGGCCGTGCTGCACGACGGGCTGGCCCGGGTGCGGCGCCTGGCCCCGGAGATGCCGGTGACGCTGGAGAGCAGCCTGTCGGGCATCAGCCGCTCGCTGGTCGAGGCCTCGTGCAGCGCGGAGATGGTGGTGCTCGGGGTGCCGGAGTCACGCACCGTCGAGGGCAGGGTGCTGGGCAACACCACGGCCACCGTGGTCGCCCGGGCGCACTGCCCGGTCGTGGTGGTCAGCCCCGGTGCCCAGCCCGAGCCGGTTCCCGGCCTGCCGATCACCGTCGGGTACGACGGATCGCCCGGTGCCGAGCGCGCCCTGTCGTTCGCGGCGGAGCGCGCCGCGCAGGAGGGCGTGCCGGTGGTCGTGGTGGTGGCCTTCTCCCCGTCGGCCGGCGCCGGGCACGACGCCCAGGCTCTCGGCGAGCTGGCGGTCGCCCGGGTGCGCCGCTGCTTCCCCGGTGTCGAGGTGAGTCACGAGCTCACCGAGGGCACGGCCGTGCCGGTGCTGGCCGATGCCTCCCGGGGGTGCGGCCTGATCGTCGTCGGTAACCGCGGCCGGGGCCTGATGGCGGGTCTGCTCGCCGGGTCGGTAGGTAACGGCCTGATCACGCGCTCGCACAGCCCTCTGGCCGTCGTGCACTGAAAATCCTTCCTTTTCGCATCGTGGGGCGCCAGGTCGATTGACATGGCGCCCCACGCACGTTATTTGGAGCCGGGATTCAGGTGATCCCGCCGCTGCTCTGAGTGACTGAGACCAGGGTCACGTAACGCGAACGCGTTTGGCGCCGATGTTCTCGAAATGCCTTGCGGTCCCGCGTTTAGCCGCTTCTCACGGCGTGCTCAGGTGGTTCGCACGCGGGCATGGTAGGTGGGGCAAGGCAATTCGGCTCGCTTGACACTCTGTCAAGAGCTGCGTGAGGGTGAACCGGAAATTTTTGAATACGGCCCTCGCGGCGAAGCGAGCGAAAAGGAGCGGCGATTGACTTCAAGTACGAGGAGCCCGCAGCCAGCACAGCCGGAAGAGGCGCCCGGTGCTGTCCCTGCCATCGAAGTGTCCGGGTTGACGAAGGTCTACGGCGCCCCGAGCAGTTCCCGGTCGTGGAAGCGCTGGTTCGGCGCTGAACGACCCACCCAGGAAACCGGTCTGAAGGCTGCGGCCCGGGACGTCAGCTTCTCCGTCGAGCAGGGCGAGTTCTTCGTCATCATGGGCCTGTCCGGCTCCGGGAAGTCGACCGTGCTGCGCATGCTGAACCGGCTGGTGGATCCCACCTCGGGCGGCCTGACCATCGAGGGCCGCGACGTCGCCGCGATGAACGCCGACGAGCTGCGCGATCTGCGAAACCGCAAAATCAACATGGTTTTCCAGCACTTCGCGCTCTTCCCGCACCGCACCGTGCGGGAGAACGCCGCCTATGCGCTTCACGTGCGCCGGGTTTCCGCCGCGGAGCGTGCCGAGCGCGCCGACTGGGCGCTGAGGACGGTCGGTCTCGGCGACTGGGGCGATGCCCTGCCGGGTGAGCTCTCCGGCGGTATGCGCCAGCGGGTCGGCCTGGCCCGCGCGCTCGCCTCGGACGCCGACATCCTGCTGATGGACGAGCCTTTCAGCGCACTCGACCCGCTGATCCGCCGCGACATGCAAGACCTGCTGATGACGTTGCAGCGAGACCTCAAGCGCACGGTCGTTTTCGTCACGCACGACCTCAACGAGGCGATGCGGATGGGCGACCGGATCATGATCATGCGCGACGGCCGGGTGGTGCAGCTGGGCACGGCTCAGGAGATCCTGAACACCCCTGCCGACAGCTATGTCTCGGAGTTCATCGCCGACGTCGACCGGACCCGCGTGCTCACCGCCGGCGACGTGATGCGCGAGCCGCTGTTCACCGTCACCGAGGACGACGAGCCCGAGGAGGTGCTGCGCCGGATCAGCAACGTCGAGGGTGTCGGCGCCTACGTGGTCGAGCCGGGAACCCGGCGGATCCGGGGCGTGGCCCGCGCCGACCGGGTGGCGGCCGCGGTGAAGGCCAAGAAGCCCACCATCGCCGGTGCGGTGAGCGACGACTACCAGCGCGCCGCCGACGACATGCCGCTGGGTGACCTGTTCAGCCTGGTCGGCCGCAACAGCGTCCCGCTGGCCGTCACGGACACCGAGAGCCAGCTGCTGGGCGTCATCCCGCAGGCCACCCTGCTGGCCGCGCTGGCCACGCCGTCCGCCGGCGGGGCCGCGGGGAACGAGAGCCGGGAGGAGACCCATGCCTGAGATCCCGATCATCGATCTGGGTTCACCGGTCAGCGACGCCGTCGACTGGCTCACCGAGAACCTCGGGACGGCCTTCGACGCCGTCACCGATGTCATGCTGTTCCTGCTGAACGCGGTGCTCTACGTGCTCACCGCGCCGCACGCCTACGTCGTCACCCTGGTGTTCGTCGCCCTGGCCTGCCTGGTGCGCCGGTGGGGCCTGGCCGTGTTCGCGCTGTTCGCGTTCGTGCTGATCCAGGCGATGGACCTGTGGATCGAGGCGATGCAGACCCTGGCGGTCGTGGTCGTCGCCGCGGTCATCGCCGTGATCATCGGTGTGCCGCTGGGGATCTGGGCCTCGGGCCGGCGCCAGGTCAGTGGTGTGGTGCGCCCGCTGCTCGACCTGATGCAGACCCTGCCGGTGTTCGTCTACCTGATCCCGGCGGTGTTCTTCTTCGGCGTCGGCGTGGTGCCCGGGGTGGTCGCCACCACGGTGTTCGCCATCCCGCCCGCGGTCCGGCTGACCGAGCTGGGCATCCGCAGCGTCGACGCCGAGGTGGTCGAGGCCGCCCACGCGTTCGGGGCGAGGCCGCGCCAGATCCTGCGCGAGGTGCAGATGCCGCTGGCGATGCCGTCGATCATGGCCGGCATCAACCAGACCATCATGCTGGCCCTGTCGATGGTGGTCATCGCCGGCATGGTCGGCGCGGACGGCCTGGGCTCCGTGGTCGTGCGGGGCATCAGCACCCTCGACGTCGGCGCCGGTTTCGAGGGCGGCCTGGGCGTGGTGCTGCTGGCCATCTACCTGGACCGGCTGAGCAACGCCCTGGGCGCCCCGCGCCGCCGCCGCACGCGGCGTCCCACCGCCGCCGCCCCGGCCGCCGCGGAACCCGCCGTCGAGAGCAAGCCGGCCGGCGAGGCCGCGCTGGCTGCTTCCTGAACCGGGAGAACCCGAACGTGACAAGCACTTTCAGCAGGCGTGCCCTGCTCGGCGGCCTGCTGGCCGCCACCACCGCCGGAGTGGCCGCGTGCAGCGGTGAGACCGCCCAGTTCAGTGGCGGTTCCGGCTCCGGATCGAAGTCCGGCGGTGACGACGGCGACAACAAGACGGTCAGCATGGCCATCGTGGCCGGCTGGGACGAGTGCGTCGCCTCCAGCAACCTCTGGAAGGTGTTGCTGGAGCAGCGCGGTTACACCGTGAACCTCCAGGAGCTCGACATCGCCAGCACCTTCACCGGTGTCGCCAACGGCCAGATCGACCTCTACCTGGACGCCTGGCTGCCGGCCACCCACGAGGACTACTGGAACCGGTACGAGGACGACCTGGAGAAGCTCGGCACCTGGACCGACGGCACCCTGGTGCTGTCGGTGCCGGAGTACGTCGACCTCAGCTCGATCGCCGAGCTCAAGGACCACAAGGACGACTTCGGCGGCCGCATCGTCGGGATCGAGGCCGGGGCGGGCGAGATGAAGGTGGCCCGCGAGAGCATCATGCCGAACTACGGTCTCGACGACTGGACCCTGGTCGAGGGCAGCACCTCGGCGATGCTCGCGGAGCTCCAGAAGTCGATCACCCGCAAGGAGAACGTGGCGGTGACGCTCTGGACGCCGCACTGGGCGTTCGGCAAGTACCCGATCAAGAACCTGGACGACCCGGACGGGGCGTGGGGCGAGGCGGACCAGCTCACCACGGTCGCCACCAAGGGCTTCAGCGAGGCCAACCCGGAGGTCGCGGGCTGGCTGAAGAACTACTCGATCGAGGACGACGTGCTGGCCACCCTGATGTCGCAGATCCAGGCGGCCGGCAGCGGCAGCGAGGCCGACGTCGCGCAGCAGTGGGCACAGGACAACGCGGACGTCACCGACGCGTGGTTCGGCGAGAGCACGAGCAGCAGCCCGAGCCCCTCGGCGAGCTGACCGCTCAGACCCGTGCGCGCTCGCGCCGGCCCCGCTTCTCCTCGTAGAGGGCGGCGTCGGCGCGGGCGCCCAGTCGTTCCGGGGTCTCGCCGGGTTCCCGCACCGCGAAACCGGCGCTGAACCCGACCCCCTCCGGCTGCGTCCACACCCCCGCCAGGCGTTCCAGCACGGCCCGCGCCACCTGGCCGTCGCCGCGGGTGAGGATCGCGAACTCGTCACCGCCGATCCGGCAGACCCGGTCGATCCCGGCTCGCACCGACGAGGCCAGCGCCGCCGCGAAGGCCCGCAGCACCCGGTCGCCGGCCGGGTGTCCCTGGGTGTCGTTCAGCTGCTTGAACCGGTCCAGGTCGAACAGCAGCAGCACCGCGTCGTCCGCCAGATCCGCCATGCCGTGCTCGAAGGCCCGCCGATTGAGGACGCCGGTGAGCGGGTCGGTGGTCGCGGCCCGGTCCAGGTCCTCCACCTGGCGAACCCGTTCCAGCACCGGCCCGGCCTGGATCGACAGCAGCTCCACCATCTGGTCGGTGAACCGGTCGAGGTCGGGCAGCGGCAGCGTCCACCAGATCACCATCACCCCGGCCAGGCCGGTGCCGCTCACGATCGGCACGTAGAGGACGGACGCGCAGCCGAACCGGGCCGTGTTGGCCGGCGAGACCAGGGGACTGTGCGCGGCGTCCGGCACGAACAGGTGCTGACGACGGCGCGCCGCCACCCCGATCCCGGACTGCTCCGAGGCCAGGTCCACCCGCAGCGCGTCCGGTCCGGAACCGCCGCCCCAGGTGCCCAGCCCGGTCAGTGTGCCCATCAGCGGCAGGACCGGCGCCCCGGGGTCCGGTGCGGGGGCCGGCGTGGGGTCCGGTGCGGGGTCCTGCGTGGGGTCTTGCGGCGCCCGGTCGGGCACCATCGTCACCACGCCGTCGGCGTCCAGCAGCCGGGCCGACATCTCGCTGACCAGTTGCGCCGCGTCGTACTCGGTCTGCGCACCGAGCAGCGGCCGCAGCCCGTCGTGCAGGCGTTGCAGGTCGGCGAGCTGACGGTGCTGGAGCGAGGTCGCGGTCGCGATCAGCTCACCGATCAGCGCGGAGCAGCAGATCACGCCGACGATCGCCACCAGGCCGTCGCGTTGCAGGCCGAGACCGGCGACGACGCCGAGCAGCACCAGGTTGAGCGCGGCCAGCATCGCCGGCCGCCCGGGCCGCAGCACCAGCCCGGCGTAGCCCAGGGCCAGCACGTAGATCGGCTGGTAGTGGTCGAGCACCCCGAAACCGCCCTCGCCCAGCGTGGTCAGGAACGCGCTGGGCACCACCGGCCAGATCAGCACCGAGTCGCTGAAGCGGCTCCAGGGCAGGCAGAGCAGGGTCACGGCGAGTACCGCCACCATCCCCACGATGATCGTCTGCGACATCCGGGCCTGCGGGTTCTGCACCGTGACGAACGCGGCGTACCCGTCGGCGGTCAGGTACAGGGCCCCGGCCAGGCGGCCCTTGCGGGCCCGCTGCGCGGTCTCGTCCAGACCGGCCACCGACCAGGTGCGCAGCCACCGCCCCACCCGGGCCGCGGGGCCTGTCACGGGGCTCTCACAGCGGCCGCCGGATGCGCTCGCGCCGTCGCTTCTTCTCCGCGTAGAGGGCGCTGTCGGCCCGGGCGCTGAGCTGCTCGGCCGCCTCGCCCGGCATCAGCACGGCGTAGCCGGCGCTGAAACCCACGCCCTCCGGGTGTTTCCAGGCCGTGGTCAGCCGGCCGAGCACGGCCAGGGCCACGTCGGCGTCGCCCCGGGTGATCACCGCGAACTCGTCGCCGCCGATCCGGCAGACCTGGTCCAGCCCGTCGCGCACCGAGGAGGCCAGCGCGGCGGCGAAGGCCCGCAGCACCCGGTCGCCGGCCGGGTGTCCCTGGGTGTCGTTCAGCTGCTTGAAGCGGTCGAGGTCGAACAGCAGCAGCACGGCGTCGTCCGCCGGCGCGGCCATCGCGTCCTCGAAGGCCCGCCGATTGAGGACGCCGGTGAGCGAGTCGGTGGTCGCGGCCCGGTCCAGGTCCTCCACCTGGCGAACCCGTTCCAGCACCGGGCCTGCCTGGATCGACAGCAGCTCCACCATCTGGTCGGTGAAGTGGTCGAGGTCGTCGATCCGCCGGGACCACCAGATCACCATCACCCCGAGCAGCCGGTCGCCGACCAGGATCGGCACGTAGAGGATGGACGCGCAGGCGAACCGGGTGACGTAGGTGCGGGAGACCAGGGGGCTGTTCTGCGCGTCCGGCACGAACAGGTGCTGGTGCGTGCGGGCCACCACGCCGGTGCCGGACTGCTCCGCACCCAGGTCCACCCGCACACCGGTGACGTCGACGCCGTCCCCGCAGCCGCCGCGGGCCGTCAGGTGGGTGGGCCCGCCGCCGGCCGGCTCGCCGCGGTCGCTCACCATGGTCACCACCCCGTCGGCGTGCAGCAGGTGCGCGGCCATCTCGCTGACCAGCTGGGCGGCGTCGTGCTCGGTCTGGGCGCCGAGCAGCGGCCGCAGGCCGGCGTGCAGCCGCTCCAGATCCACGCGCTGCCTGCTCTGCACCGAGGCCGCGGCGGCGATCAGCTCACCGATCAGCGCGGAGAACAGGATGCCGCCGGTGATCTCGACCAGCTCGGTCCGTTGCAACCCGGTCAGTGCGAGCAGCCCGACCACGCCGAGGTTGAGCAGGGCCAGCAGGCTGGTGCGGCCGGGCCGCAGCACCAGCCCGGCGTAGCCCAGGGCGAGGGCGAAGATCGGCTGGAAGTGCCCGAGGGCGCCGCAGACCCCCTCGCCGAGTGTGGTCACCACGGCGCTGCCCACGGTCGGCAGCACCAGGGCGGAGTCGCCGAGCCGCCGCCAGGGCAGGGCCAGCAGGGTCAGCCCGGTCAGGGCCACCGCCGCCACCAGCAGCCACTGCCAGAGCGGCGCCTGCGGGTCCTGCCAGGTGACCAGGGCGATGTAGACGTCGGCCACCAGGTACAGCGAGCCGCCGAGCCGGCCCTTGCGCTCGCGTTGGGCGTCGTCGTCCAGCCCGGGCACCATCCAGGCGCGGAACAGGCGTCCTGCCCTCACGGTCCGGGCGGCACGGGTCCGGCCGCCGGGCCCGGGGGTGTGCTCCACGGTGTGTGCATCGGCCGGTTCGTCACGCCGGTCAAGGGGTGAAGCGGAGCCCGGACGCGTCGTCACCACCGGCCCGCGGGGGGCTGGGTACTGTGTGGCGAGTGATCCCTTTCGTCACCCTGGACGACGACGGCACCCCGCTGCGCTTCCACCACCGCGGCCTGCCGAGACAGCCGTTCCTGCTCCAGCCCGGCCGGGACCGCTGGCACACCGCCGAGCACCGCTGGGGCAGCGGGTTCGCCGTCACCGGGCGGGGGTCGGGGCGCTGGCGCACCGCCGGGCCGGTCACCGGTGACCTGCGGGTCGACATCGAGCGCGATGTCTCCGGTGACGTGCTGACCGAGACCTACCGGTGGACGAACACCGGCACCGAACTGCTCGACGTCACCGGCCTGGGGATCACGGTGCCGCTGCGCGACGTGTACGAGTCGGCCGCGCAGGCCGTCGAGTCGGCCGTGCACGCGCACGTCTGGACCGGTGGCCAGTGGGCCTGGGTGCTGGCCCGGCCGATGTCGGGGCAGGGGCCGGTGCTCGGGCTGGTCGTGCGCACCGGGGCGCTGTGGGCGTACTCGATCGAGTCGCGCAACCCGAACACCCTCTCGAACGTGCGCGGCCACATCGTGCTCCAGCCCACCGACCGAGCGCGCAACCCGGGCGCTTTCGGCGGTCAGCCGGTGATCCGGCTGGACCCCGGCGAGTCCTACGAGCTGACCTGGGACGTGCGGTTCTACGTCGACGTGCCCGCGTTCCTCGCCGCCACCGACCCGCCGGTGACCATCGACAGGTTCGCCGCCGAGGAGGGCACGCCGATCCTCGTCGACGGAAAACCGCTGTCCGGCCGCGGATACACCTATGTCGGCAACGACCGGTACCGCACCGCCGTGCTCTTCCACCGGCCCCGCCGCGAACTGGTCGAGCGGCGGGTGCGTTTCGTCCTCGACCACCAGCGCGCCACCGAGCGTCCCGAACCGGACCGGCACGCCTTCCTGCCCTACGACAACCGCAGCGGGCTCACCCAGCCCACGGCGGCCTGGGCCGACTGGTCCGACGGCGCCGAGCGGCTGGCCATGCCCTCTCTGCTCCAGCAGGCCCGGTTGCGCGGCTGGGGCGACACCGCCGAACTCGACGCCGCGCTGCACGGCTGGGCGGCCTTCGCCCGGGCCCGGCTGATCACCGCCGAGCAGGACGTGCTGTGGGGCAGCGACACCCCGGCCGACCGGATCCGGCTGTACAACTTCCCGTGGCTGGCCGAGTTCTTCGCCACCCAGTACGAGATCTACCGCCGGCCGGACGATCTCGAGCTGGCCGCCACCCTGCTGGAGCGGGCCTACGAGATCGGTGCCGCACAGCACCTGCTGATCGGGCACGCCGAGGCGGTGCTGCACGTGGCCGGGCTGCTGCCCGACGGCGGCCGGGCCCGGGCGCTGCGCCGCTGGCTGAAGGGCCACGCCAAGAAGTTCGCCGCGGCCGGCGCGAATCTGCCCGCGCACGAGGTGAACTACGAGCAGTCGATGGTCGCGCCGCTGGTCACCCTGCTCGCCCTGGCCGCCCCCGACAGCCCGGCACTGCACCGGGCCCTGGCCTGGATGCGGGCCTTCGGCGGGCCGCAGCCGCACGTGCGCCTGCACGGCATCGGCATCCGGCACTGGGACGGCTACTGGTTCGGCCGGGACCGCCTGTGGGGAGACACCTTTCCGCACCACTGGAGCGTGCTGACCGCGGTCGCCCTGCTCCAGAACCCGCACCGCACCGCCGCCGACGAGGCCGAGGCCGAGGCGATCTTCCGGGCCGCCACCGTGGACTTCGCCGACGACGGTTCGGCCAGCTCCGCGTTCGTCATGCCCAGCAGCGTCGACGGGCGGCCCGCGCACGCCGCCGACCCGCTGGCGAACGACCAGGACTGGGCGCTGGTGCTCTGGCTGCGCTCGATGCCCTGATTCCCGTTCGGGTTCCTTGTCCTTCGCGCCGGGCGGCACGAGCCGGCCGATTCGATCGACGTCGTCCGGAGCGCGCCTAGAACGTTCTATAGAAACGTCCACTAGAACGTTATAGGCTGCCGCCGGGCGCGTCCGCCGACGGAGCCCGTCATCCGTCATTCCTGGAGGATCGGTGGGCCACGTCAGCCGACCGCGCCGTCATGCGGCGCTCCTCGCCCTCGCCCTGGGCGGTTTCGCGATCGGCCTGATGGAGTTCGCGGTGATGGGCCTGCTGCCCGACGTGGCCACCGACCTGCTGCCCCGCGAATACGCCCGCTCCACCGAGGAGGCCATCGGTCACGCCGGCTGGCTGATCAGCGCCTACGCGCTCGGGGTGGTCGTGGGTGCCCCGGCGATCGCGGCCCTGAGCGCCCGGACACCCCGCCGGCGCCTGGTCGCCGGCCTGCTCGCCTGGTTCGTGCTCTGGACCGCCGCCTCCGCCCTGGCCCCCACCTTCGACCTGGCCCTGGCCGGGCGGTTCCTGGCCGGGCTGCCGCACGGCGCCTACTTCGGCGCGGCCGGGCTGCTGGCCTCCCGGTTGCTCGGCCCGAACCGTCACGCCGGGGGATTCGCCCTGGTCATCGCCGGTCTCACGGTGGCCAACATCGTCGGTGTCCCGCTGATCACGCTGCTCGGGCAGGTGGCCACCTGGCGCGTCGCCACTCTCGTGGTGGCCGCCGCCTTCGCCCTCACCCTGGTCGCCGTGCTGGCCGTGGTCCCGGAGGTCGAGGGGGTCGCGGGCGCCTCGCCCCGGGCCGAGCTGGACTCGCTGCGCTCCGGGCAGGTGTGGCTGGTGGCCCTGGTGGCGGCCGTGGGCTTCGCCGGGTTCCTCGCCGTGTACACCTACGCCGCACCGGTGACCACGGCCGTGGCCGGCCTGCCCGACTCCGCCGTCCCCTGGGTGATGGCCACGGCGGGTGCCGGGATGACCGCCGGGAACCTGGCCGGGGGCTTCGCCGCCGACCGGAACCTGAGGCTCAGCCTGGTGTCCGGCTTCGCCGCCGTGCTCGCGGCCGGCCTGCTCTTCTGGGCCGTGGCCCGCACCCCGGTGGGCCTTTTCGCGGGCATCTTCCTGATCGGCGCCACCAGCATGTTCCTCAGCCCGGCGCTCCAGGCCCGGCTGATCCAGCTCGCCCCCGGCGCCCAGCTGATGGGCGCGGCCGTGAACCAGTCCGCCACCAACGTGGCCAACAGCCTGGGCGCGTGGCTGGGTGGCATCACCATCGCCCACGGCCTCGGCTACCTGTCTCCGGCCCTGGTCGGCGTCGCGCTCGCCGCGGTGGGACTCGCCCTGACCCTGCTGAGTTTTCGCCGTCCCGCCCGGCCGGTGGTGGTGCCCGAGCCGATCGGGTCGCTGGCCGGCTCCTGACGTAGAACGTTCTAGGGTGCTGCTACGGTGCCGCGATGGCTTCCCAGCGCGCAGGCATGCCCCGGGTGACCCTGGCCGACGTGGCCGAGCGCGCCGGGGTCAGCACGGCTCTGGTGTCCATCGTGATGCGCGACGCCCCGGGTGCCAGCCCCCAGACCCGCGAGCGCGTGCGGCAGGTCGCCGGTGAGCTCGGCTATCAGCCCGACCGCCGGGCCCGGTTGCTGCGCAGCGGCCGCACCCGGCTGCTGGGCGTGGTGTTCAGCGTGCAGCACGCCTTTCACGGCGACCTGGTCACCGGGCTGTACGCGGCGGCCGAGAAGGCCGGGTACGAGCTGGCTCTCAGCGCCATCACCCCGCAGCGTGACGAGCAGCGTGCCGTGGCCGGGCTGATGGCCGAGCGGTGCGAGGCGCTGATCGTGATGAGCCTGGACTCCTCGGCGGCGCAGCTGTCGGAGCTGGCCGCCCGCATGCCCCTGGTCGTACTCACCCGCAACGTGCGCGACCCGGACGTGGACGTGGTGCGCAACGACGACCGCCGGGGGCTGCACCTGGCCGTCGACCACCTGGTGGAGCTCGGGCACCGGCGGATCGCGCACCTGGACGGCGGGCGGGCGCCGGGCTCGGCGGAGCGGCGCCGGGGCTACCGGGAGGCGATGGAACGGCACGGCCTGGAGGCCGGGGCCCGGGTGGTGGCCGGGGGCGTGACCGAGGCCGATGGGGCCACGGCCGCCCGCGAGCTGCTGGCCGACCTGCCCACCGCCGTCACGGTTTTCAACGACCGCGTGGCCACCGGTCTGCTGGGGGTGGTGCGCGGTGCGGGCCTCGACGTGCCCGGCGACCTGAGCGTGCTGGGGTTCGACGACGACCGGCTGGCCCGGCTCGGCTACATCGACCTGACCACCGTGGGGCAGGACGCGCAGGCCCTGACCGAGCTGGCGGTGCGGCGGGCGGTGGACCGGATCGAGGGCCGCCCGGTGACGCACCCGCACCTGGTCACCCCGCCCCAGCTGGTGCTGCGGGGGACCACCGGGCCGGTCCGGGCCGATCCGGGGCGGATGAGCGGGTGGGGTGACGCCTGACGGAACCCTCTGCGGAGGAAGGGTTCACCCGTCGTCCCCCGACCGGGCGATCCTCGCGCCGGCCTGCTGGTCGGCCGCCGCCTCGGCCCGGTCCCCGGCCCCCTGCGCGCGGTGACGACGGGCGCGTCCGAGCAGATCGTCCTGTTCCTGTCCACGGCGCCGGGCCGCGAGCTCCTCCAGACCCGCGGCGGCCCGCTCGTGCGCGTCGGCGGCCTGCCGCATCCCGTGCGCCGCGCGTTCGGCGGACTCCTGAGCCAGCTCCAGCGAGCGCCGTGCCGTCTCCCGGGCCCGGGTCACCACCGCCGAGGGGCCGGCGTCGTCGTCCTCGACCGCGCGCAGGCGTTCCCCCAGGCCGTCCGCCCGTTCGGCGGTGCGCAGGAACCGGTCCGCCCGGCGCGCTCGTTCGTCGCCCATGCCGTCGCCCATGCCGTCGCCTGTGTCCCGGCCTGTGTCGTCGCCTGTGCCGTCGTCGTCCACCCGACCATGCTGGTCCCGGCGTCCTGATCCGGCACCCCGGCTCACACCCGCCGGGCGTCCTATTGCATAATCTTCGCAACAACGCCCGGCCGTGTGCCGGGCGCTCGTGTGTGCGCGCCTCTTCCGGGGTGCTGCCCGGAAAGCGTCGGAAAGTGCCGTCCTCGCGCATCGGCACGACGCGTCGTCAGGAGGTGGCGGAGATCGCGGGAGAACTGGCGGCCGAACAGGCCGAACAGGCCGACGGGGCCGACAGCGTCGACGGGACCGGCCATCGCCCCCCCGCACGGCCGGTGCTCGCCGATCTGGGTCTGGGACGTCAGCGCCGGCGTGGCGCCGTCTGGCTGCTCGGGCTGAGTGTGCTGCTGGTGCTGAGCGTGCTGCTCGGGGTCGGGGTGGGGGCCGTCGGCATCGCCCCCGCGGCGGTCGCGCGCATCATCGCCCACCACGTGCTCGGCACACCCGGCGAGGTCACCTGGAGCCTCCCGCAAGACGCCATCGTCTGGCAGGTCCGCCTGCCCCGCGTGCTGCTCGGCGCCGTGGTCGGGGCCGGTCTCGCGGTCTGCGGAACGGTCCTCCAGGCGATGGTGCGCAACCTGCTGGCCGACCCCTACCTGCTGGGCATCAACTCCGGCGCCTCCAGCGGCGCGGCCGCCGCCATCCTGTTCGGCTTCGGCGCCGCCTGGGGCGAGAACGCCCTGCCGTTCAGCGCCTTCCTCGGCGCCCTGGCCGCGTCGCTGCTGGTGTTCCTGATCGCCCGCAGCGGAGGCCGGGTCACGTCGGTGCGGCTGCTGCTGTCGGGAGTGGCCGTGGGCTACGCCCTCTCGGCCGCCACCAGCTTCCTGATCTTCGCGTCCGACTCGGCCGAGGGCTCCCGCTCGGTCATGTTCTGGCTCCTCGGCTCGCTCGGGCTGGCCCGCTGGGGGACGGCGCTGAGCGTGGTCGTCATCGTCGTCGGCCTCACCGTGGCCCTGCTCACGCTCTGGGGCCGGCGGCTCGACGCCCTGGCCATCGGCGACGAGACCGCCCACACGCTGGGCATCTCGCCGGACCGGTTCCGCACCCAGCTGCTGCTGCTCGTGTCGCTGTGCATCGGGGTGCTGGTCGCGGCCTCAGGCAGCATCGGCTTCGTCGGGCTGGTCGTGCCGCACCTGGCCCGCCGCCTCGTGGGCGCTCCGCACTCCCGGGCCGTGCCGGTCGCCGCCCTGCTCGGCGCGATCTTCCTGATCTGGGCCGACGCCCTGGCCCGCACCGTCATGCAACCCCAGGAACTCCCGCTCGGCATCATCACCTCGCTGGTCGGGGCGCCGTTCCTGCTCGTGCTCATCCGCCGTCTCCACGTCACCAGCGCCTGACCCCTCACGCGCGTCAGCCTCCAGGAGCACCCTTCATGCCGCCCACCCACGTCGTCCGTGGTTCCGCCCTCGCCGTCGCCGCCCTGCTGACCCTCGCCGCCTGCGGCAGCGACTCCGCCTCCAGCGCCTCCGCGGGCGGTTCCGGCGACGGTCACTACCCGCTCACGCTGGAGAACTGCGGGGACGACGTGACGTTCACCGCCGAGCCGGAACGCGTCGTGCTGCTCAAGAGCGCCTCGGTGCCGTACCTGCAAGACCTGGGCGTGCTCGGCAGCAACGTGATCGCCCGGGCCGGCGCCTATCCCGAGGACTACTACGACGCCGGGACCCTGGCCGCCCTGGGCGGGGTTCCGCTGCTCACCGACAAGACCGACACCGGTGGCCACCTCCAGATCTCCCAGGAGGTCGTGATCGGCCAGGAACCCGACCTGGTGATCGGCGAGGCGCAGAACCTGACCCGGGACACGCTGACATCGGTGGGTATCCCCCTGGTGGAGGAGCCCGGTCTGTGCGGCGACGGCCTGGCCGACCCGGGCTTCGACGACGTGTACTCCCAGATGGATTTCTACGGAAAGGTTTTCGACCGTGAGGGCGAGGCGGCCGACGCCGTCACCGAGCTGAAGAAGCGCCTCGCGACGGTCGAGGCCAAGGCCGACGGGAGCAGGGCCCGCACCGCGGCCGTGCTGTACCCGACCGTCGGCGGGGGTGTCACCTACGCCTACGGCAGCCGCAGCATGGCCGACCCGCAGCTGGAGGCGGCCGGTTTCACCAACGTCTTCGGCGACGTGGACGAGCGGGTGTTCGAGGTGACCCTGGAGAAGCTGATCGGTCTCGACCCGGACGTGCTGATCCTGCTGTACTCCGACGGCGATGCGGACGAGGTGGCGGCGTCGATCACCGGCCTGCCCGGCGCGGAGAAGCTGGCGGCGGTGAAGAACGGTGACGTGATGCCGCAGCTGTTCAACTTCACCGAGCCGCCCAGCCCGCTCGCGATCGACGGCCTGGAGCGCATCGAGGAACGTTTCGGGCAGGCGGAGTGATCCAGGGCGAGAACCTGGGCTTCGCCTACGGCAGGACGCCGGTGCTGGACGGCGTCGGCGTGACCGCCCCGACCGGCCGGGTGCTCGGCCTGATCGGCCCCAACGGCAGCGGCAAGACCACCCTGCTGCGCCTGCTCTACGGTTCGCTGAAGCCGTCTTCCGGCACGGTGACCGTGGACGGCTCTCCTCTGCAACGGCTTTCGCCGCGCGAGACAGCCCGTCGGCTGGCCGTGGTGGTGCAGGAGAACGGCGGCGAGAGCACCCTGACCGTGGCCGAGATGGTGCTGCTGGGCCGAGGCCCGCACATCGGTACCTTCGCCCGCACCAGCACCGCCGACGAGGAGATCGCCTGGGAGTCGCTGCGCCGGGTCGGGGCCGTGCACCTCGGGCCGCGCGCCTTCGCCGGGCTGTCGGGCGGTGAGAAGCAGCGGGTCCTGATCGCCCGGGCCCTGGCCCAGGGGGCCGGCCACGTGCTGCTCGACGAGCCGACCAACCACCTCGACATTCGCTACCAGCACGAGATCCTGGCTCTGGTGCGGGAACTCGGCACCACCGCGATCATCGTGCTGCACGACCTCAACCTGGCCGCGCGTTACTGCGACGACCTGGTGCTGCTGGAGAAGGGTCGCGTGGTCGGCTCCGGTCCGGCCTCGAACCTGATCGAGGACGACGAACTGCTCGGCCGCGTCTACGGTATCGGCGTGCGCCGGATCGAGCACGGCGGACAGGCGCACCTGCTGTTCCAGCCGTACGGCTGAGAACCCGCCCGTCTCGGTACCGGCCGTCTCAGTACTGGTCGGGCCAGGCCTTGCTGGGCCGGATCATCCGGGGCCGGGCGCCGTCCCGGGGACGGCGCGGCTCGGCGGGGCGGCGCTCCTGGGCCGGTTCCAGCTGCTCCAGGATGAGCCCGGCGGTCTTGGCGGCGAACGGGTCACGCAGGATGGACATGTGGTCGCCCGGTACGTGGGTGAGCCGCCAGGTCCCGGTGAGGTAGGGCGTCCAGGAGCGGCGCACGTCCTTCTCCTCGCTGTCGGCGGCCACGATCACCAGGGTGTCGCCGTCGTAGGGCCGGCCCTTGTAGCGCATGTGCAGGAAGTTGCTCTGCCGCCAGAACCGCCAGTACTGGTCGTCGCCGGGTGTGCCGACCAGGCCGGTGGTGGCCACGCCGATCGCGCCGCGCAGCCGCTGGATGGGCGAACCCTCCAGCGGCACATGGGATTTGCCGTCCGGCGGGAAGGAGTCGAGGATGACCAGGAGGGCCACCTCCTGCCCGGCGTGGCGCAGCTGGTGGGCCACCTCCAGCGAGAGCACCCCGCCGAAGGAGTGCCCGCCGATGAAATAGGGCCCGGTCGGCTGGATCTCGCGCAGTGTGCGGATGTGCCGCCGGGCCGCGGACTGCACGCTCCAGTCCGGCAGTCCCTTCGCCTCCAGGCCGTGCGCCTGGAGGGCGAACACCGGCTGGTCGTCGGGCAGGTGACGCACCAGCGGCACCATCGTCACGCCGAGCCCGCCGCCACCGGTGAACAGGAACAACGGGGGCCGGGAACCGGTGGCGCGCAAAGGGATCAACGTCTGGTTGGCGGCGTCGGCCTTGCGGGTGACCCGCTCGGCGAACTGCTTCAGGGTGGGCGCCTGCACCAGCACCGTGGTCTGCGCCAGCTCCTGCGGCACGCCGAGGTCGGAGGCCATCCGGCTCATCAGGCTCTCGGCGGCCAGCGAGTCGCCGCCGAGCTCGAAGAAGTCGTCGTCCAGGCCGATCTCGGGCAGCGTGAGCACGCTGCACCACAGGGCCCGCACCACCTCTTCCCACTCGGTCAGGTTCTCCGCGCCCCGGCCCGGTTTCACCGCGGGCGGCTCCGGCAGCGCGGCCCGGTCGAGCTTGCCCCGGTCGGTGCGCGGCAGCGCCTCCAGGAAGACGATGCTCTCGGGCACCATCCAGGCCGGCAGGACGCCGGACAGGTACTGCCGGGCCACCGCGGCGCTGGGCCGGTCGGCCGTGGACACGATGTACGAGACCAGGCGCTTGCCGCCGTTCCCGTCGCCCTTGTCGGCCCCGATCGTGATCGTCTCGCGCACCTCGGGCAGGGCGGACAGGGCCGCGTCCACGTCGCCCGGCTCGACCAGGTAGCCGCGGATCTTCACGCTGTGGTCGCGCCGCCCGAGCAGGCGCAGCGCCCCGTCCGGGCCGAGCGTGCCCACGTCGTTGCTGCGGAACGTGCGCGCGCCGTCGGTGCGCCCGGCGGCGGGAGTGAAGGCCTGCGAGGCCTTTTCGTCGCCGAGGTACTCCATGGCCAGGTTGCGCCCGGTCAGCGTGACGGTCCCGGTGCCGCCGGCCGGGACCGGAAGGCCCGCGTCGTCCACAATTTCGATCTCGATGTCGGGCATCGGCATGCCCACGGGGAGCGCCCCGGTCAGCGGTGGATGGGTGTGGTCGACCACGTAGTCGGTGCAGTAACCGGTCTCCGACGAGCCGAACCGGTTGCGCAGGGCGCAGGTCGGCGGCAGCAGCGCGCGCAGTGCCTCCAGGTCGTGACCGTAGGCGGCCTCGCCGGCGAACGTGACCTGCCGTAACCGGCTGAGCAGTGCCGGGTTCGGGGCGCCGTTCACCAGATTGCGCAGGATGGCCGGGCTGGCCTGCATGATGGTGACCCGGTTGCGGTCGATCCACTCCGGCAGCTCGCGGATGCCGCGCCCGCGGATGTCGTACATCGCCGTGGTGGTGCCCACCAGAATGCCCGCCACGGCGGCCATCAGGCCCGCGTAGAACGCCATCGGCAGGGCGTTGGCCACCACGTCGTCGGCGTCGTAACAGTGGGTGGCGTGGGCCACGGCCCAGGCCTCGCGCACCAGCATGCGGTCTTCGTGCACGACCACCTTGGGACGCCCGGTGGAACCGGACGTGAGGGCGTAGGCGACGATGTCGGAGGGGGAGGGGGCGGCGGCCCACAGCGCGTCCAGATCGTCTTGCGTACCGGGCTTCTCGTCGGAGGTGTCGACGACGACCTGCTCCACCAGGCCGGCCGCGGTGTCGGCGTTGGCCCGGTCGCTCAGGCACAGCCGGGCGTCGACGCGCTCCACGAAGGCGCGCAGCCGGGCGGGGGGAGTGCGGGGGTCGAGCACCAGGATCGGCCGGCCCGAGGTGAGCACGGCCCACAGCCCGGCGACGGCGGGCGCACCGTGCGAGTACAGCAGTGCCACAGGCCGTTCGGTGGGGGTGCCGGCCACGGCGGCGGCCACCTGGCGGCGCAGGACGGCCGTGCGCAGCGCGAACTCGCGGTAGGTCAGCGTGGTGACCTCGTCGTGCACGGCCACCTCGTCGGGAAGGGCGGTGACCACCTGCCGCAGCCGGGCCGCACTGCCGGCCTCGATGTGCCGGTGTTCCAGCGGCTCGATCGGCCGCCCGGTCTGCTCGGTCCCCGCGGTCATCTCAGCCCCTCCATAGGCCCTGCCCGGCGCGAGAGCAAGGTTCCGCGCCCGGTGCAAGTTTTCCTCCGACGGAGGCCAAGAATAGGCCAGGGACACCGGTCAAGATCCCGGTTCGGGCGAAACCACCTGCTGGGCAGCGGGTCGGATTGCGTCTAACATCCGTTTACGGGTGCAAAAGCGGCGCCGTCCCGGGGGTGAATGCCCAGCGAAATCACAGGCCGGGCACATCGTTCGGGACGGGCTGTCACCCGTACGGCGCAGCACGACCGTGAAAAGTTCTGCACCGCGCGGTGATCGAGGCGGCCGTGACCACCGGGGCCGGGCGCATCCTGTACGCCAGCCACCAGGGGCCGCCGCCACGCCGTTCGGTCCCGGCCGCGACCACTTCGCCACGGAGCGGCTGCTGGAGGCATCCGGGCTGCCCTGGACCTCGCTGCGCAACGGTTTCTCCGCGCACAGCATCGGCTGGCTGACCGGGCCGTGGCAGCGGACCGGGCGGATCGGCGTCCCGGCCGACGGGCCGGTCTCCTGGACCGCGCGGGAGGACGCCGCCGAGGCCACGGCGGCGATCCTCACCTCCGGCGGTGCGGGGAACGACGGGCCGGTCACGCTCACCGCCCCGGACGCGCCCACCCTCGAGCAGGTCGCGGCGATCGCGTCGGAGCTGAGCGGGCGCGAGATCGCCTAGCAGGTGGTCGATCCCGGGGAATGGCTCGCAGCCCGTGTCGCCGCCGGGCAGCCGGAGCCCATGGCCCGCTTCACCCTGGGCATGTTCGAGGCCGCGCGGCAGGGGTTCTTCGCCGGCACCGGCCCTGCGGCTCGCGACCCTGCTGGGCCGCGAGCCGCAGTCCGTGCGCGATGTGCTGGCGGGGTAGCTCAGCCGAGCCGGGTCACCGAGCGCCCGGCCTCCACCACCGCCCCGGAAAGCACGGCCCGGGTGATGGTCTCGATGTCCGGGGCGAGGAAGCGGTCCGGTCCCGGGCCGGCCACCCGCTCGCGCACCAGGCCGAGCACGGCGCCGGTGGCCGGGCCCGGCAGGAGCGGTGCGCGCAGGTCCAGACCCCTTGCCCCGGTGATGATCTCGATGGCCAGCACGCGGGCCAGGCCGTCCACGGCGCGGCGCAGCTTGCGGGCGGCGGCCCAGCCCATCGACACGTGGTCCTCCTGCATGGCCGAGCTCGGGATCGAGTCGACCGAGGCGGGCACGGCCAGGCGCTTGAGCTCGCTGACGATCCCGGCCGCGGTGTACTGGGCGATCATCAGCCCGGAGTCCACCCCGGCGTCGTGCGCGAGGAAGGCGGGCAGACCCTGGCTGCGGGCCGGGTCGAGCAGCCGGTCGGTGCGGCGCTCGGACATGCCGGCCAGGTCGGCCACGGCGATCGCCAGGAAGTCGAGCACGTAGGCCACCGGGGCACCGTGGAAGTTGCCGTTCGACTCGATCCGGCCGTCCGGCGTCACCACCGGGTTGTCGATGGCGGCGGCCAGTTCGTGGCCCGCCACCGTGGCGGCGTGGGCCAGGGTGTCGCGGGCCGCGCCGTGCACCTGCGGGGCGCAGCGCAGCGAGTAGGCGTCCTGCACCCGCGTGCAGCCCGGTCCCCGGTGGCTGGCGACCACCGGGGAGCCGGCCAGCATGCGGCGGATGTTCCCGGCCGACACGGCCTGCCCCGGCTGCGGCCGCAACTGCTGGAGGTCGTCGGCGAACACCGCGTCGGTGCCCAGCAGAGCCTCCACGCTCATCGCGGCGGCGATGTCGGCGGTGGTGAACAGCGTGGTCAGGTCGTGCAGGGCCAGCACCAGCTGGCCGAGCATGCCGTCGGTGCCGTTGATCAGCGCCAGCCCCTCCTTCTCGGCCAGCACCACCGGCTCCAGCCCGGCCTGCTCCAGGGCCTGCGCGGCATCCACCACGCGGCCGTCGGCCGTGCGCACGCTGCCCTCGCCGGTCAGGGCGAGCGCGCAGTGGCTCAGCGGGGCCAGGTCGCCCGAGCAGCCCAGAGAACCGAATTCGTGGACGACGGGAGTCAGGCCGGCATCGAGCAGCGCCGCGTAGGCGCGCACCGTGGAGGAGCGCACACCGGTACGGCCCGTCATCAGCGTGGACAGGCGCAGGAACATCAGGGCCCGCACCACCTCGGTCTCCACCGGCTCGCCGCTGCCGGCGGCGTGCGAGCGGATCAGGCTGCGCTGGAGCTGGGTGCGGGAGTCCGGGGCGATGAAGGTGTTGGCCAGGGCGCCGAATCCGGTCGAGATGCCGTAGTGCGGCTCGGTGTCCTGGGCCAGGGCCTCGATCCGGGCGCGGGAGGCGTCGACGGCCTCCAGGGCGGCCGGGTCCAGGTGCACGCGGGCGCCGTACCGGGCGACGGCCACCACGTCGGCGAACGTCGCCGGGCCTGCCCCGAGGGTGACGTGGTCCACACCGGCGGCGGCGTAAGTAGCTGTCATGGCGCTCATCTCACCGCACCGGCCGCGGTGCCCGGCAGTAGCCGACCGGATGAGGTGTCTAGGATGCTGGACATGGCCGCAACGGCGTCCGCGCCCACCGTCGATGCCGCGCTGCGCATCCTGTCGTTCCTCGGCACCCAGCGCGGCCCGGTGGCGGCCGTCACCCTGGCCCGCGCCCTCGGCCTGCCGCGCTCCAGCGTGTACCGGCTGCTGAGCGTGCTCCAGGAGCGCGGGTTCGTGCTGCACTACCCGGATTCGCGTCGCTACGGCCTCGGGATCGCCTCGTTCGAGCTGGGTTCCGGCTACACCCGGCAGGAGCCGATCACCCGGGCCGGCCACCCGGTGCTCGCGGCCCTGGTCGACCGGGTGGGCGAGAGCGGCCAGCTGGCCGCTCTCTACGGGCGGGACGTGGTGTATCTGGCCGACGAGCGGGCGCCCGGCCGGCCGGTGCTGGTGACCGACGTCGGCGTGCGCCTGCCCAGCTGGCTCACCGCCAGCGGCCGGGCCCTGCTGGCCGCCCTGCCGCGCGAGCAGGTGCGGGCCCTGTTCCCGCACGCCTCGGCGTTCGGCGCGTCCGGTCCGCCGTACTCCTACTCCCGCCTGCGGGCGGAGCTGGTGACCACCCGGGCCCGGGGACACGCGGTGGAGAACGGCGAGATCACCGAGGGCCTGGCCTCGGTGGCGGTCGCGGTCCGCGACCGCACCGGCTGGCCGGTGGCCGGGCTGGCCGTCACCTTCCCGGCCGGGCAGGCCGACGCGTCCCAGCGTGGTGACCTGGTGGCCGAGGTGCAGCGGCACGCCGAGCTGCTGCGGCAGCGGCTGTACGGCTGAAGCACGGGGCCGCTACGAGGTGGAGGCACGCGCTACCGGGTGTGCCGCCGGCACGACCCCTCGGCGAACGGTGAGGACGACGACCCGACGGCCGAGGAGATCGCGGCCGGCTACCACCACGCCCGGGTGCACCTGCACCGCCCGTACCTGCCCAGCCGGCACCGGAACGGCGACCCGGACAGCGACTCGGACAGCGACTCGGACAGGGCAGAATGACCGCTGTGTTCGTGAAGATCTGTGGAGTGCGTGATCTGGAGACGGCCCGGGTGGCGGCCGGGGCCGGGGCCGACGCGATCGGCTTCGTGCACCATCCGGCCAGCCCCCGGCACATCGAGCCGGCCGACGCCCGCCCGATCGTCGAGGCGCTCGGCGGCGTGGAGACCGTGCTGGTGGTGCGGCGCCTGCCCCTCGACCGGGTGCTGGCCGTCGCGCACGCCAGTGGGGTCAGCACCGTGCAGTTCCACGGCGGTGAGCCCGACGACGACCTCCGGCGTGCCCTGGACGAGGGGTTCCGGGTGATCCGGGCCCTGTCGCTCGCGGAGTATCTCGCGGCCCCACCGTCGTCCACCATGGACGCCCGCCTGCTGCTCGACGCGCCCGACCCGGGGCAGGGGCGGCTGATCGACGCCGGTCAGTTCACCCGCCGCCCGGAGCGGCCCTGGATCCTGGCCGGGGGACTGACCCCCGACAACGTCCGGGCCCAGATCGAGCACCTGCACCCGGACGGCGTCGACGTCTCCAGCGGTGTGGAGTCGGCGCGCGGTGTGAAGGACCACGCGAAGATCGTGCGGTTCATCGAGAACGCCCGCGCCGCAGTCTGACCGAAGCGGGTCAGCCCTGGTGGCCGAGGGTAGCGAGGGCACCGGTGAACTGCTGGAGGATCTCGTCGTAGTCCCCGGTCACCACGGCGTTGCGCTGCCGCAGCACCCGGCCGACGGTGATCTCGCGCGGTGTCGGCTGCCGCGCCATCAGCTCCACCGACTCCTCGACGAAGTCCCGCACCGGCATCGCGGAGGGGTTGTCCTGCGAGCCCATCAGCGTGGTCGCCACCAGCGGCGGCACCAGCTCGGCCACCTCCACGCCGGTGCCGGCCAGCTGCGCGCGCAGCGACTCGGTGTACGAGTGGATGCCCGCCTTCGTCGCCCCGTAGGCCGGGGTGAGCGGGAAGGGCACGAACGCGATGCCCGACGACACCGTGACGATCGTGCCGGCCCCACGTGCCAGCAGATGCGGCGTGAACGCGTCCACCACCCGGATGGTGCCCAGCAGGTTGGTCTCCACCGTGGCCCGGGCGATGTCGAAATGCGTTGCGTCGCGTAGGTCCTCGGCGTGCATGATGCCCGACATGGTGACCACCGCGGACAGGCCCGGGTACTGCTCCAGCACCGCGTCCCGCGCCCGGGCCACCGAATCCCCGTCCGTGACGTCGATCTCGGCGGTACCGATGCCCGGGTTCTCGTCGGCGATGCTCTTCAGCAGGTCGGCCCGGCGGCCCCCGACGATCACCGTGCTGCCGGCCCCGGCCAGGCGCTGCGCGATGCCGAGGCCCAGCCCGGAGGTGCCGCCGACCATGAAAACTGTGCTGTTCGTGATGTCCATGGTCTGAGCATCGTCGCGTTCGGGGAAGACCGGCAGAGTTCACCTGTCCACGGATCGGCGGTCCCCCCCCGTGCGGAACGGCGAAAAATGATGGACGACGCCGGGTGAGTGCGCGCCCGGCGTCGTCCATGATGGTTGGCGGTCAGGCGTTGTTCAGCGTGGCGTAGCCCGTGCAGTAGCCCGCGTAGTTGTCGCACAGCCGCCACGACGACACGTGATAGGTGAACTAGTAGTGCCCGTTGTACGAGGCCAGGTCGCTGACCCGGTACGACCGGGTGCTCCCGTCGGTGACCACGAAAGGGCCGGCACCGTGACGTCGGAGGCGCTCGCGCTCGCGCTGGTGACCCCCGCCACCGCGAAGAAGCAGGCCAGCAGCGCCGTCAGCACCATGCGGATCCGGAACTTCATCTCACCCTCCCAGGTGGTCGCGGCCGCCCCTCGGGTGGAACGGCCCGACCGCCACGCTGGCAACGGCCGCCCGGCGGCGGCAAGGCTTCGGCGGCGGTGCGGGACTGTCCGGGACGTCACCGGGACGTGCTCGGGAGCCGGCCCGGACATGACGACGCGCCGGGCAGGAGACCTGCCCGGCGCGCCCGCGCGACTCAGAAGTCGAAGTCGTCGATGTTGTCCTTGTTGAAGCCGGTCGGGTCGCCCAGCAGCACGGTCTGGTCGGCGCCGACGGTGTAGCTGCCCAGGTCGCCGGCGGTGAACTGGTCACCCTCCTTGCCGGTGATCTCGCCGTTGGCCAGGGCCGCGGCCGCGTAGGCGGCCAGGGTGCCGAGGTCGGTCGGGTTCCACAGGTAGAACTCGGTGACGGTGCCGTCCTCGACGTACTTGCGCATCTGGTTCGGGGTGCCCAGCCCGGTCAGCGCGACCTTGCCCTTGCTCTTGGAGGTGGACAGGTAACGGGCCGCCGCGGCGATGCCGACCGTGGTCGGGCTGATGATGCCCTTGAGGTCGGGGTGGGTCTGGAGCAGGGCCGCGGTCTTGTCGAAGGACGTCTGGTCGTCGTCGTTGCCGTAGACGGTGTCGACCAGCTTGATGTCCGGGTGGTTCTCCTTCAGCTCCGTCTTCATCAGCTCGATCCAGGCGTTCTGGTTCGTGGCGTTCGCGGCGGCGGAGAGGATCGCGATCTCGCCGGAGTCACCGATCTGCTCGGCGAGGCCGTCGACCTGGGCCTTGGCGATGCCCTCGGGGGAGGCCTGGTTGATGAACAGGTCGCGGTACTGCGCCTCGGTGTCGGAGTCGAACGTGACCACCTTGGTGCCGCCGGACTTGGCCTGGGTCAGCGCGGAACCGACGGCCTTGGGGTCGTTGGCGGAGATGACGATGGCCGAGGCGTGCTGCTGCGCGGCGGTGTTGATGTACTGCACCTGCGCGTCCGGGCTGGCCTCCTGCGGGCCGACCTCGGAGAAGGTGCCGCCCAGGGCCTCGACGGCGGTCTTGCCGCCCTTGTCGCTGGCGTCGAAGTACGGGTTGCCGAGGTTCTTCGGGATGAAGACGACGTTGAGCGCCTTCGAGTCCGAGCCGGAATCGCCGGAGTCGGAGCCGGTTTCGGCCTTGCCGCAGCCGGTCATCGCGAGGGCGACCGAGAGGCCGACAGCTCCGAGCAGGGTGCTGCGCCGGGTGAGGGTCCGCATGACAGATTGTCCTTTCACTTCACTGTGAACCGACGCTCGCGGGCGTCTGAGTGGGGCGCTTGGCCCGGTTACGCCTGGCAGCGATGTCGGAGACCCATGCCAGGAGGGTGGTGGAGAGCACGGACAGCACGAGCAGCAGCCCGATGATGATGTTGATGACGTTCACGGTGACGCCCTCCAGCCGCAGGGCGCTGGAGAGGGCACCGATGAGGAGCACACCGGCGATCACGCCGGGCAGCTTGCCCCGGCCACCGAAGATCGACACACCGCCGAGCAGGACGGCCGCGATCACCTGGAGCTCGAGGCCCTCGGCGTTGTCGCCGCGGGCACTGCCGAACCGCAGGGTGTAGAAGATGCCGGCCAGGGCCGAGACCGTGCCGGTCAGGACGAACAGGATCAGCTTGGTGCGCTGCACGTTGACGCCGCTGAACTCGGCCGCCTCGGTGCTCAGGCCGATGTCGTAGATGCCCCGGCCGAATGGGGAGAAGTGCAGCAGCGCGACGAACCCGGCGGCCAGCAGGACGAACACGATCATGAACGTCGGGATGCCGGTCGAGCCGATCACCCGGGCGGTCTGGTCGGTCCAGGAGGTGGGGAAGTCGGTGACCGCGGTGGTGCCCAGCAGCCCGACGGCGATGCCCCGGTAGAGGGCCAGCGTGCCGATGGTCACGGCCAGCGAGGGTAGCCCGACGTGGGCCACGAGGAACCCGTTGACGAGCCCGCAGACCACACCGACCGCCAGTGCGGCCAGCGCCGCGACCGGCATCCCCACCCCGTGCTGCACCAGGAGCCCCAGCACGGCGCTGGACAGGCCGACGACCGACGCGACGGACAGGTCGATGTCGCCGGTCACGATGACCAGGGTCATCGGGAGCGCGATCAGCAGCACCGTGGTCATGTCGACGAGGATGTAGGTGAGGGTCAGGGTGTCGCCGAAGTACGGGATGTTGCTGTAGCCGTACATCCAGACGATCAGCAGGAGGGCGATGACGCTCGCCTCCCGGCTCAGCAGCAGCCGGCGCCAGAGCGGCCGGGAGTACGCGGGGTAGGTCCTCTCGGCCCGGGTGTCGACGGCGGTCATGCTTCGTCCCTCGCTTCGATGAGTTGGCGCGCCTGGCGGGCCGCGAGCACCCGGTCGAGCACGATGGCGGCGATGATCAGGGCGCCGACCAGGGCCTGCTGCCAGAACTCGGAGATGCCGACCATGGGCAGGGCGCTGTTGATGGTCATCAGCAGCCCGGCGCCGATCGCGGCGCCCCACACGGTGCCGGCGCCGCCGGAGATCGCCACACCGCCGACCACGGCGGCGGCCACGGCCTGGAACTCGATGCCGCTGCCGGCGCCGGAGTTGACCGTGCCGTAGCGGGCGGCGAACACCACCCCGGCCAGGCCGGCCAGGGCGCCGCTGAGCACGAACGCGGTGACGACGCGCCGGCTCACCGGGAGGCCGTAGAGCACGGCGGCCTCCGGGTCGGAACCGACGGCGTAGAGCTCACGGCCCGAGCGGGCGGTGGTCAGGTAGTAGCCGACGGCGGCCACGATCACGATCGACACGATGAACAGCACCGGGATCGAGAGGATCTGCCGGGTGCCGAGATCGAGGAAGGCGTCGGGCATCTGCGAGGCGCTGATCAGGCTGGAACCGGCCCAGGTGACCACGATCCCGCGGAAGATGTACTGGGTGCCCAGGGTGATGACCATCGCGGGGACCCGGCCGTAGGCGACGACCACCCCGTTCACCAGGCCGAGGCCGGCCCCGGCCGCGATGCCGATGGCGAAGGCCAGCAACGGCGGCATACCCGGGTGGGAGGTGAACACCTCGCCGGTCAGCCAGGCACTGATGCCGAGGATCGCGCCGACCGACAGGTCGACGTTGCGGGTGATGATGACGACCGTCTGCCCGGCCGCCAGCAGCAGCAGGATCGACGGGGTGAGCAGCAGGTCGCGCCAGCCGTCGGAGCTGAACACGAAGTCCGAGCTCTTCAGGGCCGCCGCGGCGATGACGAGCAGCAGCACGATCGCGACGGACAGCTCGCGCGAGCGCAGCAGCGACCTGATCAGCCGGGTGCGGGCCGGCAGGGCGCTGGGCTCGACGAGCAGCGTGGTGCCCTCGTCGGCGTGGGTGTCGGTGGTGGGGGTCATCGGGCCATCTCCTGGCTGGCGGTGGCGGCGTGCATCACGTTCTCCGGGGTGGCCTCGGCGCGGGGCAGCTCGGCGGTCAGGCGGCCCTCGCTGATCACCAGCACGCGGTCGGCCATGCCGAGCACCTCGGGCAGCTCCGACGAGATCATCAGGATCGCCATGCCCTGCCCGGCGAGTTCCGAGAGCAGGCGGTGCACCTCGGATTTCGTGCCGATGTCGATGCCGCGGGTGGGCTCGTCGATGATCAGCAGGTCGGGCTGGGTGGCCAGCCACTTGGCGATGACCACCTTCTGCTGGTTGCCGCCGCTCATGGTCTTGGCGGGAGCGTCGAGGGCGCTGGTCTTGACCTCCAGCCGGGAGGCCCAGGGGCTGACCGCCCGGTTCTCCCGGCCACGGGTGAGCAGTCCGCCCACGGCCAGGTTGCGGCGGATCACGCCGGCGATGTTCTCGGCCACCGAGGCCTCGGTGACCAGGCCCTGCTTGCGCCGGTCCTCGGGGATGAAGGCCATGCCGGAGGCGATGGCGGCGCGCGGGCTGCGTGGTGGCACCGCGTTGCCCTTCATCGTCACCGACCCGGAGTCGAAGCGGTCGACACCGAAGACGGCGCGGGCGATCTCGCTGCGTCCCGCCCCGACCAGGCCCGCCAGGCCGACGATCTCACCGCGGCGCACGGTGAACGAGATGTCGTGGAAGACGCCGGCCGAGTTCAGGCCGTCGACCTGGAGCACGACCTCGCCGATCTCGGTGTCCTGCTTGGGGAACAGCTCGGCGACCTCACGGCCGACCATCAGGTTGACGATCTCGGAGACGGTGGTCTCCTTGATCGGCCGGGTGCCGATGTAGGCGCCGTCGCGCATCACGGTGACGGTGTCGCACAGCGCGAACACCTCGTCGAAGCGGTGCGAGATGAAGACCAGCGCCCGGCCCTCGTCGCGTAGCCGGCGGGCGACGGTGAACAGCCGCTCCACCTCGACCCCGGACAGCGCCGCGGTCGGCTCGTCCATGATCAGGACCTTGGCGTCGAGCGAGATGGCCTTGGCGATCTCGATGATCTGCTGGTCGGCGATCGACAGGCCGAGGGCCGGGCGGCGCGGGTCGATGTGCACCCCGAGCCCGGTGAACAGCCGCTCCGCCTCCGCGTACATCGCGGCCCTGTCGATACGCCGCATGCGGCCCAGGATCTGGCGGCCCATGAAGATGTTCTCGGTGACCGACAGATCGGGGAAGAGCGTGGGTTCCTGGTAGATGACGGCGACGCCGGCCGCCTTGGACTCCGCGGTGGATCCGAAGTCGACGGGCTCGCCGTCGAGCAGGAACTCGCCGCTGTCCCGGCGGTGGACACCCGCCACCATCTTGACCAGCGTGGACTTTCCGGCGCCGTTCTCGCCCACCAGCGCGTGGACGGAGCCGGGGTGGACCTCCAGGCTGCCGGACCTGAGAGCGACGACCGGGCCGAAGGACTTCGACACGTCGGTCAACTTCAGGGCAGCGTGTGACGGGCTGACCATGAGCACCTTGCCTCGTTGAAAGGATTCAAGCGAAAGAGAAAGTAGAGTCGGGGTTTTACCGGTGTCAAGCAACGATCTGCATCATTCGGCGGGCGGGTGACCGCGCGGGTCGGTGCTGCGGCGCATGGCCCGTCCCCTTCGTCGTCGGATCGGCCGTCGGAGCGGAAGGCGTTGCTGAAAGGACTGTTTCAGCACCCTGATGCTGAGATCGGTCAGCTTAGGCCACGTCTGGCATTCTGGTGGGGCGAAAACGAATCTTGTGACGGGAATGCCGACGTGACCCGGCGCGACCCGACGCGGCTCGCGTGCCGTGGACAGGGTGCGTGCGGGGCGGCGTCTGATCCGTCCGCAGCCCGTTTCGGGCCTGCTGGCGGACGGATCAGAGGCGGGGGTGACGGGCCGTCGTGCTGGCAGGGGGCGGTGCTGCCGTGTGACCTCGGAGGCGGGACGGCGCTCGCGAGGTGGAGGGTGCGGGCGCGTGAGGGCATGGGCGCGCAGGCACTTGAGTGGGCGCTTGAGCAGGCGCTTGAGAACGCGAGGTCGTGGGGTGCGGCGCGGCTGCGGAAGCTGGGGGGCGCGAGCGCGCGGGCGCTTGGCGGCGCGAGGCCGTGGGGTGCGGCGGGAGTGCGGGCGCTGGGGGGTGTGACACCGCGTGTGCGGAGTGGGGCGAAGCCGCATGCGTGGCCTGGCCCGAGAGGACGGGCGCGGGGTGGGGCCAGGCTGTGGGTGCAGGGCGACGCCAGGCCGTGGGTGCAGGGCGACGCGGGGTCGCGAGCGCGGGGCGGCGGGAGGCCGTCGGGCCGGCCCGTCTGGAGCCCGTGGGTGGGCCGCTGCGTGTGTGCATGAGACTCTCCCTTGAGTCCAGTGCCTGTCCAATGCCTGATGAAACGTTTCAGGCAACTTTCGCCAGCCTATCGGGGGCCGAAGGTCCCTGGCAATGGCTGCGTTGCAGGTAGCCGCCGGTCGGTACGCCGTTCGTGGATCGTGACCGATTGTCACCAGGTTCGGGGGGCTGTAACCAGGGGCGACACGGGTGAACCACGCATGGACGCCCGTGGCTGGCCTGGGGGCGCGGGTCGCCGAGGAGTCGGTCGGCGACGGCGGCTCCCCGGCGCGCAGGGGGAAGTGCCTGATCAATGTGACTGCGGGACGGGGGAGGTCGCCGGGGCGGCGACGGGCGCGGCTCCCGGGTGCCCTCCGGGCGTGGCCACCGGAGCCGGCTCGCGGCGGCGACCGGATGGGATGCCTCCGGGCGGTGGGCGCGGACCGTGTTGCGCACTGCGGCACAGTCGTGGCGGAGAGCGGAATCACAGTCGTACGGTGAGCCCTGCGGCGGCGAGAAGAGCGGGCACGCGGCGTCATGGTGAATCGTTTTTGCATCACGCTGTGTCGGGGCTTCTCGGGGCTTCTTGGGGCTTCTTGGGGCTTCTCGGGCTTCTCGGGGTGTCGCGCGGTTCCGCGTGCTCCGGGTTCCGTGTGCCGGGTCTCGCGTGCCTGACCCAGCGTCACGAGACCACCGTTCCCACCGGCGTCCACCACGGGTTCGGCGGCTGTGGTTCGCCCGCTGCGGCGGCACCCCTCCGATCGGCCAGTTGTGACCGTTAACATCGCTGTGCCTCACGCTGCCGGGCGCTGCTGACCGGCCGAGGGCGTCCATGAATTGGGCTCTGCAAGAACGGTGGTCGTGTTCCAGCGACCGGGGCCGACCACTGATCGCACATCGGTAGAAGGGGCCTTAAGGCCTCCCGATGTGAGCGTTACTATCGAGCGGCCGTCGCCCCTGCGGGCCGCGGCCCCGCACCGCCTCCGGCCGGGTGGTGCCCGTGCGCGCACATTCCGTCATTCCGTCGCAACGCCGCACAGGAATGGAGAGAGAACCCATGCGATCACCCGAACGTCCCCGGTCCGCCCGCGGGGCACGCCTTCCGCGCAGAACCGGGCTCCTGATGGCCGCGGCCCTGCTCGCCGCCGCCGGCCTGACCCTGCCGACGACCGGAGCCCAGGCGGCCACCACCCAGCCCTGCGACCTCTACGCCACCGGCGGCACCCCCTGCGTGGCCGCCCACAGCACCACGCGGGCCCTCTACGGCGCGTTCACCGGCTCCCTGTACCAGGTGAGACGCGCCTCCGACGGCACCACCCTCGACGTGAAGCCGCTCGCGGCCGGGGGCGTGGCCAACGCCGCCTCCCAAGACACCTTCTGCTCCGGCACCACCTGCCTGATCACCAAGATCTACGACCAGTCGGGCCGCGGCAACGTGCTCACCCAGGCGCCGCCCGGCGGGTTCCAGGGGCCGGACGTGAACGGGTACGACAACCTGGCCGGCGCCGACGCGGCCCCGGTGACCGTCGGCGGGCAGAAGGCCTACGGGGTGTTCGTCTCGCCCGGCACCGGCTACCGCAACAACAACACCAGCGGCATCGCCACCGGGGACCAGGCGGAGGGCATGTACGCGGTGCTCGACGGCACCCACTACAACGGCGGCTGCTGCTTCGACTACGGCAACGCCGAGACCAGCAGCCTGGACACCGGCAACGGCCACATGGAGGCCATCTACTTCGGCAACAGCACCGCCTGGGGCTCGGGTTCCGGCAGCGGCCCGTGGATCATGGCCGACCTCGAGAACGGCCTGTTCTCCGGGGTCTCGGCGGGCAACAACGCGAACGACCCCACCGTCACCCACCGGTTCCTGACCGCCGTCGTCAAGGGCAGGGCCAACCAGTGGGCCCTGCGCGGCGGCAACGCGCAGTCCGGTGCGCTGTCCACCTACTACGAGGGCGTGCGGCCCAGCGTGTCCGGCTACAACCCGATGAGCAAGGAGGGCGCGATCATCCTCGGCATCGGCGGCGACAACAGCGTCTCCGCGCAGGGCACCTTCTACGAGGGCGTCATGACCTCCGGCTACCCGACCGCCGCCACCGAGAACGCGGTGCAGGCCAACATCACCGCCGCCGGGTACCAGACCCGGGCCATCACCAGCGGCACGAAACCCACGGTCGGATCGGCTGTCTCGCTGCGTGCCACCACCTCGGGCAGCACCGACCGGTACATCTCGCACTCGGGCACGACGGTCACGGCGGCCCAGGTCGGCTCGTCCAGTTCGAGCGCGGCCCGCGGGCAGGCCACCTGGACCGTGCGGGCCGGCCTGGCGAACAGCGAGTGCGTCTCGTTCGAGTCGAAAGACACCGCCGGAAGCTATCTCCGGCATTCCGACTTCCAGCTCTCGCTGGGCGTGAACAACGGCAGCACGCTGTTCGCCCAGGACGCCACCTTCTGCCAGCAGAGTGGAAAGAACGGTCAGGGAACCACTTTCCGCTCGTTCAACTACCCGACCCGCGACATCCGCCACTACGAGTACAACCTCTACATCGCCGCCAACGGCGGGGTGCACACCTTCGACGCCGCGTCGCTGTGGCCCGACGACGTCAGCTGGGTGGTGGCCGCCGGGCTGGCCTCGTGAGCGCCTGACCGGTCGTTCTCTCCGGAGCCGGGCCGAGACTCGCTGTCCAGGCGGCGATCTCGGCCCGGCGTGCCGCCCCGAGCTTGGTCAGGATGTGCTCCACGTGGGCCGAGACCGTCTTCGGGGCCAGCACCAGGCGCTCGGCGATCTGCCGGTTCGTCAGGCCGTCGGCCACCAGCCGGGCCACCTCGAACTCGCGGGCCGTCAGCGGGTGCCAGGGCCGCGCGGTGGGGGAGCCGGCGGCGGCGATCCGGCCGGCCGCCTCCGTCAGCACCACGGCGCCCGCCGTCCCGGCCCGATGATGGACGTCGTCCACGAGGCGCCCGGCCTCGGCCCGGCGGCGCATCCGCAGCGATACGCCGGCGAGATCGAGCATGCCCCAGGCATTTTCCCAGAACCGGCGGTGTTCCCGCCACGCCGTCACGGCTCGTTCGAGCACGGCCCGGGCGCCGGCCGGATCGCCCGCGGCGGCCCGCAGCAGACCGTCGGCGTGGTCGAGAGCCGGGAGCGTGCCGGGGATCGACCGCGACCGCAGCACCTCACCCACCCGGCCGGCGAAGTCCGTCGCCGCGGACAGGCCGGCGGCGCCACCCCTGGCCAGGTGGGCCCGGGTTCCGGTGAGCAGGAACGGGAAGAGGTAGGCGGCGTCGGACACCTCGGCCGAGGCCCGGTAGCCCTCCTCGCTCAGCTCGGCGGCCCGGGCGTGATCGCCGCGGCAGCGCGCCATCTCGGCCAGGCCCCACAGCGGCGGCGAGAACCGTTGCAGCTCGGCCATCTCGCGTCCGGCCGAGAATGCCTCGTGCAGAAGCGTTCCCGCCTCGTCCCAGTCGCCGCGGCCGAGGGCCAGGTAGCCGAGCACGTACTGCGCGGTGATCCGGGTGGTGATGCCGCCCCGGCCGTCGGCCAGGGTCTGCCGGGCGGTGAGCGCGGCGGCGTCCCAGTCGCCGGTGGCCCAGCGCACGTGCGCGAGGTGAGATGCCAGGTAGTGCCGGTGGTTCCAGAGCTCCACGCTCTCCGCGTACTCGATGCCCTCCGCCAGCGACCGGTCGGCCCGGTCGTACTCCACGACCACCGAGGCCGTCGTGGCCAGCATCCGGTAGGCGCGGGCGGTCTCGGCCTCCCGGCGGGCGGCGCGCCCCTGGGCGACGGCGTCGTCGAGCGTGTCCCAGCCCTCGCCGGAACGACCGGCGAAGACCAGCACCGAACCCAGCGTGGCGGCCGTGTTCAGGGCGTCGTCGGTGTTCAGGCGGCTGCCCGGCGGGGTGCCGGAACGGCTGCACCCGCCCTCCTCGATCGCCTCGTCGAGGCGCCGGTCGAGCATGTAGGCGGCGGCGGTGGCCGAGCACAGCGCCGCCCGCTCGCCCTCGGCGGCCAGCCCCGCGTCGTCCAGCATGCGGACCGCGGCCCGGAGGCGGGCGATCCGCTCGCGCAGCGGGGCACCCAGCAGATGCCCCACGGCCACCGCCCGCGGCACCAGCCCGGCCGCGGTGCGCAGGTCACCGGTTTCCACCGCGAGCCGGTGCGCCGTGGCGTAAGCGTCTGCGGCGTCGCGGTTCTCGTCCACGGCGGCGGCCGCGTCGCCGAGCGAGCCCAGCAGGGCGATCCGGGTGGGGACGGCGAGGTCGGCAGGAGCGTTGCGCAGGGCCCTGCGGTACAGCTCCAGCGCCTCCCGGTGCGACGACAGGGCCGTCGCGTCACGGGCCGCCGTCAGGGCGTGACGGTGTGCCGGGCCGGTGCGCCCGGCCTGCTCGAAGTGGGCGGACACCACCGCGTCGCTCAGGCCCCGGCCCCCGGCCGTGACCGCGACCCGCTCGTGCAGGCGGCGGCGGGCGGGCAGGTCGGTGTCGGCGTACAGCGCGTCCCGGATCAGGGCGTGCCGGAAGTCGAAGCTGGCGGCGTCCGCCCCCGGCAGCACCAGGTAGGCGTCGCGCAGTTCGCGCAGCGCGGCGGCCACCTCGTCGGCGGTGTGCCCGCCGACCAGGGTGAGCAGGTCGAACCCGAACGACCGGCCGATCACCGCCGCGGCGCGCGCCACGTCGAGGGTGGCCGGGGCCAGCCCGCGCGCCCGGCTGAGCACCGCGTCGCCCAGCGTCTCCGGCACCGCCCGCCAGGAGTCCTGGGCCGGCTCGCTGTGCGCGGCGAGCAGTTCCTCCACGTGCAGCGGGATCCCGTCGCTGCGCTCGTACAGCTCGCGCACCGTACGCTGCGGTGCGGGGGCGCCGAGCACGGCGCTGATCAGGGTGGAGATCTGCGGCAGGGCCAGGCGGGGCAGCCGGATCTCCTCGGCCAGGCGCTGCCCCAGCAGCCGGCCGCGCAGCTCGCGCATCGGCCGGGCCGGGTACAGCTCGTCGCTGCGGTAGGCACCGGCGATCAGCAGCCCGCCGGAGGCCAGCCGCGGGGCCAGGCGCCCGAGCACGTCGAGGCTGACCTCGTCGGCCCAGTGCAGATCCTCGAGCACGACCAGCTGCGGGCCGGCGGAGCGCAGCTCCAGCAGCATCCCGGTCAGGTCCTGCACCAGCATGCGGCGCCGGTGGTGGGCGTCGCCCCCGGCCTGCCGGCGGGCCCTGTCACCCACCTGGTCACCCACCTGGTCACCCACCTGGTCACCCACCTGGTCACCCACCTGGTCACCCACCTGGTCACCCACCTGGTCACCCACCTGGCCGCCCACCTGGCCGCCCACCTGGCCGCCCACCTGGCCGCCCACCTGGCCGCCCACCCGGTCACCCACCTGGTTGCCCGTCCGGCCGGCGGCCGGGTCGCCCGCGGGGTCATCGCCCCGGTGACGCGTCCGGTCACCGTCATGGGCCGCGCCGGGCAGGTCGTCCCCGGTCAGCTCCCGCACCCGCGCGGCCAGCCGCCGACCGAGATCGGCGCGGTCGCGGGCGGCAACCTGGGCGGGAGGCTGAACGTCGGTGGCGGCCCAGAGGTCGCGGCCCGGGGCGAGGTGGCCACCGGGTGCTGCGTGAAGGCCGCCGGGCGAGGCGTGAGCGCCGCCGGGGGATGCCTGCAACTCGCCGGCCAGGTCGAGCAGCAACCCGGCGGAGGACTCGGTGTCTCCGGGGAAGGCGGCCCCGGTGGTCACCGTGAACCCGAGGGCTCGGGCCTGCCGGGCCACCGCCCCGAGCAGGCGGGTCTTGCCGATCCCGGCCTCGCCCGCGACCAGGAGCAGCCCGCCGTTCCCGGCCGCCGCGGCGGCGAGCCGCTGCCGGGCCAGCACCAGGAACTCGTCGCGCCCGACCAGCACCGGCGACGTCACCACCCCGGATCCGGTCATCTGGCCCCCGCGTCCATCGGCTCCCCGCGTCGTCCCCGCGTCGTCCCCGCGTCGTCCCCGCGTCGTCCACCGGCGTCGTCCCCCGGCCCTGTCCGATTATCCGTACCGGGCCGTCACGCACCACGGGTTTTCCCGCGGATAGGTCACCTGACCGATGAACCACGACCGGTCTCGGACCCACGCTGGGGGCACAAGGAATCCAGGCTCAGGAGGGAAGAACGATGGCGAAGTTCATGGACGTGCACGACGGGTTCGTCGGCGTCACCCGGGAACAGCTCGAGGAGGCGCACCGCCGCGACCTGGAGAACGAGGGTGCCGAGGGGGTGCACTTCGAGCGGGCGTGGCTGGATCCGGAGTCGGGCCGGGTGTTCTGCCTGTCCACCGGGCCCTCGCGGGAGGCTGTGGCCCGCGTGCACGACAAGTCCGGTCACCCGACCACGCAGATCTACGAACTGCCGGTCGAGATCGGCTGACCGGACGGACGGTCCGGCCCGTTCTCCCGTCGTCCACCAACCCGACGGAACCGGGCCGGACCACCACGGGCGCGAACAGGGGCATCCTTATGGAACTTCGTGCCCTGCTGAATCATCACGCTCTGGAGCCGCTGTGGCGCGAAAGTGTTGCCGCCGCACCGAAAGTGGTGAGATCGGCAGATCCGGGGACCGGGCCGGGCAGATCCGGGCGGTGCTGCGCACCCGGCCCTCGGCCGGCGATCCGGCGCTCGCCGACGCGCCGGCACATCGTCGCGCCGCCGTCGCCCGGCTCGAAAGTGAGCACTCGGCAGCTGGTCTGGAGCCGGGGGAGCCGGTGGGCCCGGCCGCCCTGCGCCGGCTGTCGAGCGCGCTGACCCGGCGACGGGCCGCACCGCGGTCGCCTGGACCGGTTGGCACGCCTCATCACCGACGCGCTGGCCCCGGCGCACCTGGTGCTCGTCACCGTGCTGGTGGTGGCCTGCGCGCAGGCCGGGCCGGTGGCCGGGACCGGCTGGGCCGCGCTGGACCTGCTGTTCGTGCCGGCCTGCCTCGGCGCCCTGGGCGGATGACCTCAGAGGCCGGCCGCACGCACCGCGGCGTGGAACTGCGCGGCCCGGTCGACCAGCTCGCCCACGCTGCGGCAGGCCGCGGTGCAGGCCAGGAACACGTGATCGACCCCGGCCTCGGCCAGTGCCGCCACGTCGTCGGCCAGTTGCTCGGGACTGCCCTGGTAGGGCCGGCGTCCCTGGGCCGCGACCGGCTCGAAACTGTTCACGGTCACCTGCACGGTGCAGCTCAGCAGGTCGCCCCGGCGGCCGTACCCGGTGGCCCGGTCGCGCAGCTGCTTCAGCGTGCCACCCAGGTCGGGCACCAGGTGGGCCACCGGCAGCCAGCCGTCCGCGCGCCGGGCGATCCGGTCGAACGCCCGGCCCTGGCCACCGGCCAGCAGCACCGGGATGCGCCGCGCCGGCTTGGGTCCCACGTTGCCCGGCGCGATCCGGTAGCGCTCGTTGCCGAACTCCACCGGGTCGGGCCCCCACACCGCCCGCGCCACGTCGAGGAACTCGTCGAGGGCGGCGCCGCGCTCGGCGAACGGCCGCGGTGCCGCCGCCTGGTACTCGTCGATCGACCAGCCCGTGCCCAGGCCCGCGATCACCCGGCCGCCGGAGATCCGGTCCACGCTGGCCACGGTCTTGGCCAGGCGGGCGGGCACGTGCAGCGGGGCGACCAGCACGTTGGTGCCGAGTTCCAGGCGGCTGGTGACGGCGCCGGCGGTGGCCAGCACGGTCAGCGCGTCGGGGCAGTCGCGGTAGTAGTCCGGCCAGGGCACGTCCGGCGCCTGGTACAGGCCGTGCGGGCCGCTCTGGTCGTCGGGCACCAGGAACCGCTCGAACGCCCAGGCGCTGTCCAGCCCGATCTGCTCGAAACCCTGTGCCGCCGTTACGATGTCGGAGTTCAGGTGGTACCAGGGAAGTTGCGGGAGACTGACGCCGAGCTTGATCACCGTGATGACTCCTCGGGGAAATGTCCGTTCCGGGCCGGGTCAGGCTATCCGCACCGGAACCCGGTCACCAGCGGACCGCCCGGTCATTTCAGGTGCTCGCCAGGTGTTCGCCCAGGAACGCCAGCTGCCCCGGAACCCGGCTGCGCCAGTAGTCCATCGTGTGCGCCCCGTCCGAGATTCCGCCGTCCGGTGCCGGGTCGCAGTGCGCCCGGTAGCGTTTCGTCTGCGCGCAGAACGGGTCGTCCACCCCGCACGACACCGACAACGGCAGGCCCTTGGTGCCGGGCTGCCCCGCCAGAGCTCCGTAGGTGGCGAAATCCTCTGCGTCGTCGAAGGATCCGGCCGAGGTGGCGCCCGCGCTCGCGAACAGGGCCGGGCTGGAGGCGGCCGCGGCCACCAGCTGCCCGGCGGCGCCGAACCGGCCGTGCGCGGCCTCCCGGGCCAGCAGCAGCGAACCGAAACCGCCCATCGAATAACCCGTCACCGCGATCTTGCGGGTGCTGAACCCGAGATCGGCCACCCGGGGCAGCAGTTCGCCGGCGATCATGGCGATCGGGTCGTCGCCGTCGGCGCGGGGATGCCAGTAGGTCTCGTCGCCGTCCACCGACACCACGCCCATCGCGGTGCCCCCGTCGCTCACGTGGGCCGCCAGGTACTGGTGCATGCCGAGGTGCTCGAACGACGAGTGCGCGTCGTCCCCGCGCCCGTGCAGCACCAGAACCACCGGCAGGCCGTCCGGGTCGTGGCCCGGCGGGACGGCCCAGCCCCAGGTGACCGGCCGGCCGCGGGCGGTGGAGGCGAACGTGGCGTAGTGCGGGTCGTCGCCACCGGCGTCGGGCACCCCGGCCTCCACCTGCCCGATGCCCAGACGGCGGCGCAGGGCGCTGCGGCCCGGCAGCACCCCGGAGAGTGAGCCGGCCAGCGCGGTGCCGGTGACGGCGGTCCCCGCGGCACCGGTCAGCAGAACGCGGCGGGTGATCTTCCGGGCAGAGGGCATGGCGGCGATTATCGGCTCTCCGGGCGGCACCGGTGCGGGTTGTGATGTTCCGGACAGTGGACGACGAGGAGCCCGGCCGGTTCCGGCGTCGTCCGAACATCGACGGCCGGATGCCGTAGTTTCGCACCGTGCAGCGGGTTCTCGTGGTGGAAGACGATCTGGTGATCGCCGACGCGATCGCGCGCCGGCTGGAGAAGGAGGGGTTCGCCGTCGACGTGGTGCACGACGGGCGCACCGCCGTGGACACCTTCGGTGACGCCACCGACGCGCTGGTGCTCGACGTCATGCTGCCCGGCATCGACGGGCTGGAGGTCTGCCGTCGGGTGCAGGCGGTCCGCCCGGTTCCGGTGCTCATGCTGACCGCCCGGGCGGACGAGACCGACCGGCTGATCGGTCTCGGCGTGGGCGCCGACGACTACCTGACCAAGCCGTTCAGCCCGCGCGAGATGGTGGCCCGGGTGCGGGCCCTGCTGCGCCGGGTGGAGCGCGCCGAGGAGCTGGCCCGGCTGCGGGCCGAGCGCGCGCACCGTCTCGACCTGGGCGACGGCCTGCTGATGGACGTCGGTGGCCGCCGGGTGGAGCTGGCCGGGCAGGAGGTGCACCTGACCCGCACCGAGTTCGATCTGCTGCACGCGCTGGCGCGCCGTCCCGGTGACGTGGTGGGCCGCGAGCGCCTGCTCACCGAGGTGTGGGACTGGGCGGAACCGCCGGGCGGCAACGCGTCCCGCACCATCGACACGCACGTCAAGGTGTTGCGCCGCAAGCTCGGCACCGAGCGGATCCGCACCGTGCACGGCGTCGGTTACGCCCTGGACGTGCCGTGACCGGACGCCGCCGGGCCGTGCTGCGGCTGTGGGACGGCCTGCGCCCGTTCGACCCGATCCGCTCGATCAAGATGAAGTTCGCCCTGCTGGTGGTGATGAACCTGGTGCTCACCGCGGGCGTCACCTGGTTCGCCGTGGTGGTGCTGGAGTGGCGGGTGCGCTACGGCATGATCGGCGCCAGCCTGATCGCGCTGATCGCCAGTCAGGTGCTGGCCCACGGCATGACCCTGCCGTTGCGGCAGATGACCTCGGCGGTGCGGGAGATGGCCGCCGGACGGCCCGCCCCACCGATCCGCACCGGCAGCCGCGACGAGGTGGGCGACCTGGCCCGGGCCTTCACCGCGATGGCCGCCGAGCTGGCCGCCGCCGACCGGCAGCGCCGTCAGCTGCTCGCCGACGTCGGCCACGAGCTGCGCACCCCGGTCGCGGCGCTGCGTGCGCAGGTCGAGAACCTGGTGGACGGCGTGAGACCGGCCGACCCCGCCGCCCTGGACGAGGTGCTCGCCCAGGTCGAGAGACTCGGCGACCTGCTCACCCAGTTCCTGCGCCTGGCCAGCACCGACGGCGGGGCCGAGACGCTGGAACGGCGGGCGGTGCGGGTGCGGGAGCTGGTGGAGCCGCTGGCGGCCGAGGTGGGCGCGGCCCGGCCGGGTGCCTCGATCACCGTGGACGTGGACCCGGGACTGGTGGCCGACGTGGACCCGCGGCGCCTGGCCCAGGTGGTGACCAACCTGCTCGACAACGCGGCACGCCATGCCGGCGACGGGGGCGTCGTGACAGTGCGGGCGGCCGGGCTCACGTCGTCCCCGGGTTTCGCCCTGGAGGTCACCGACGACGGGCCGGGCATCCCGCCGGACCGCTGGCAGAGCGTGTTCGAGCGCTTCCGGTCGGGGGAGCACGAGGGGGCCGCGGGACGGGACGGGGAGGCCTCCCGGCTGGGCGGCGGGACCGGGCTCGGGCTGGCGATCGCCCGCTGGGCCGTGGTGCTGCACGGCGGGCGGATCGCCGTGGTGCCCGCCGAGGGCGAGGGCTGCCGGATCCGCGCCGAGTTCCCGGCCGACGATCTTCACACGATCCCCACAACCTGACCACGGCGTGCCCCCGCGCTCCTTCTACCGTCGCTCGCATGAGCGAAGTGCCCGACGGGACAACGGTTCCCGTGACAGGGATGACAGTAACGACAGGGGCGACAGCAACGACGGGGACGACGGGGACCGCGGTGCCGCCGGTGACCCGCACCTGGCCGGACCCGGCGCCGCCGCGACTGCGGCTGCCGCTCGGGGCGCTGGCCACCGGGGTGGTGGCCGCGCTGCTGCTGCCGGACGCCGCGCCGGGTCTCAACGTCGTGCTGGTCGCCGTGGCCGCCGCGGCGACCGTGCTGCTGTCCGTGCGGTCGCGAGCCGGTCATGACGGGCGGAGGGGACGGCTCGCGACCGCCCTGACGGTGATCTCGTCGCTGCTCGCCGGGGTGGCGGTGGTGCGGGCGAGCGAATGGCTGGTCGCCGGTTGCGTTCTCGCTGCCGCGGCGCTGGGCGCGGCGGTGGCCGTGGGTGCCCGGCGCTGGCCGGCGGTGCTGGCCACCGGCTGGCTGTTCGGCGAGTCGGTGATCCGGTCGGTGCCGTGGGTGGGGGAGACCCTGCGGCGGCGCCGTCCTCGGGGTGTGCCGGTGCGGGCGCCGCGGGCGGTGCTCACCGGCCTGGCGGTCGGCCTGGTCTGCACCGTGGTGATCGGTGCGCTGCTGGCCAGTGCGGACGCCGGATTCGCCGATCTGCTGGGCGGTTTCGGTGATCTTCTGGTGATCGACGTGCCGGGTGTGGACGTGCTGGTGGCCCGGGTGCTGGTGGGTGCCGTGGTGGCGCTCGGCGTGCTCGGTACCGGGTTCGCGGCCTCCACCCGGCTGCGTCAGGAGCCGGCCGCGCCTCGCGACCGGCACCCGGCCGAATGGCTCACGCCGCTGGTGCTGGTGGCGGTCACGATCGCGGCGTTCCTGGCGGTGGAGGCCGGCCGGTTGTCCGGGGTCGCGGGCACGGTGAACCACGCGGAGCGGGCCCGGCAGGGCTTCGGCCAGCTGGTGGTCGTGACCGTGCTGGTGCTGCTGCTGGTGGCCTGGGCCGGGCGGTCGGCGGGTGCGGGGCACCGGGGGCTGCTGGCCGCGGGCGGTGGCACGCTGCTGGCCCTCACCCTGCTGCTCGCCGTGTCGGCGCTGCGCCGGCTGTGGCTCTATCAGGGCGAGTTCGGCTGGACGGTGGCCCGTTTCAACGGCGGGGCCTTCGAGCTGTGGGTGGTCGTGGTGCTGCTGACCGTGGCGGTGGCGTGGACGGTGCGGCGTGCCGACCTGCTGCCCCGGCTGGTGGCGGGCTCGGCCGGGCTGGGGCTGCTCGTGGTGGCGCTGGCCGGCCCGGACGCCGTGGTGGCGGCGGCCAACGTGCGGCGTTACCAGTCGACGGGCGACATCGACACGCTGTACCTGTCGCGGTTGTCGGCCGACGCGGTGCCCGCCCTGACCCGGCTGCCGGAGCCGGTGCGGGCCTGTGCTCTTCCCGATCCGGACGCCGAAGAGCCCTGGTACTCCTGGAACTTCAGCCGGTTCCGCGCCCAGGGTCTGCTGGAGCAGGAGGGACTGACCGCCGGTGACGTCGCGGACCGGTCCGGGTGCGCGGGAGCGCCCGTCGTCGTGGTCGTCCCGGCGGGCTGAGCGCTTCCCGACGGTGGCGGCCCCGACGGGAGCAACCGGGCGAAATGGCATACGGTCGTGGCCGTGGACCCGATGGAAGAGAATGACGACTCGACCCTGACCGTCGACCACCACGTCCGGTTCCGGATCGTCGACGAGCCCGGGCTGATCGCCGCCGGTCGCGCGGCCTACCTCACCGTTCGCCCGCACGGCACGCCGGCCGAGGCGCGGGCCGAGGTGAGCAGCCCCAGTGACGCCGTGGCCGAGCTGATCCACGCCCACGGCTGGCACACCCTCGAAGACGGCACCGAGCACCTGAGCCCGCTGAGCTACGAGATCTCCATCGAGCAGGGCGGTCCGGCCGATGACGACGACCGGCAGGGGTAGCGCGGCCCGGCCGGGTGCCGCGTGGATCGGGCCAGGGGCCTTCAGACCGGGGACGCCGCCGGGCTGGACTCGCCCACCGGCTGGGGCCGGGGACCGCGGATGGCGGCGCCTGCCTCGTCGTCCCTGATCGTCTGCGCGAAAAGCAGCGCGAGGACGGCGAACCCGGCGGCCACGGCGAAGGCCAGGTGGTACGAGGCCATCGGGTGGCCCCCCGCGGTGCCGGTGCCGTCGTCGGCCGTCACCATCGCCGTGGTGAGCAGGGCGACGCCCGCCGCGCCACCCACCTGGCGCAGCGCGTTGAACAGGGTGGAGGCCTGGCCGGTGCGGCGGGCGGGCACGGTGGCGAAGGCCACGGCCTGGCTGGTGACGAACACGTGGGCCATGCAGAAGCCGAGCAGGAACATCTCGGCGCGGGCGATCCACAGGCTGGTGTCGTGACCGAGCAGGGCCAGCATCGCCATCCAGAACGCGGCGCCGGTCAGGCCCAGGCTGATGGTGCGCCGCGCGCCCAGTCGCGGGAACACGAACCGGCTGGCCAGCTGCGAGCCGCACATCACGCCGATGGCCTCGGGGAACACCGCCAGCCCGGCGGCCAGCGGGGTCAGGCCCCGGCCGTCCTGGAAGTACAGCGAGATGGCGTACAGCGTGCCCATGAACCCGGCGGTGAAGCAGACCGTGACCAGGGTGGCCGAGCGCAGCAGCCGGTCGCCGAGCAGCCGCACCGCCACCAGCGGGTGCGACGAGCGCAGCTCCGCGGACACCGCGACGGCGAGCAGGAGCGCGCCGCCGATCAGGGTGACCAGGATGACGGGCGAGCCCCAGCCCCGGTCGGGGCCCTCGGACAGGCCGAACATGAAGGTGGACAGCCCGGCGCCGCACAGCAGGAAGCCGGGCAGGTCGAAGCGGCCGGCGTTCTCGCGCGGCTCGTCGGCCAGGAACACCACGCCGAAGACGAACGCGGCCAGGCCGATCGGCAGGTTCACCCAGAAGACCCAGCGCCACGACAGGTCGGTCACCAGCAGGCCGCCGAGCACCGGGCCGAGCGCGGGGGCCAGGGCGGTGGGGAGGGTCAGGATCGACGACGCCCGCACCCGCTCGTGCGGCGGGAAGGCCCGGAACAGCATGGCCATGCCGACCGGCGTGAGCATGCCGCCACCGGCACCCTGGAGCACCCGGAACGCCACCAGCTGCGGCAGGTTCGCGGCCAGGCCGCACAGCACCGAGGCCACGGTGAACAGGGCGACCGCGGCCAGCAGCACGCGCCTGGCGCCGAACCGGTCGCCCAGCCAGCCCGAGGCCGGGATGAACACGGCGAGGCTGACCAGGAACGCGATCGAGACGCTGTCGATCGAGGTGGCGGTGGTGCCGAAGTCACGGCCGATCCCGGGCAGGGCGACGTTCACGATGGTCGCGTCGAGGATGCTCATGAACATCGACGACACGAACACGACGCTGACCGCGACTTTCTGGCTGACGCGCATGGGATCCGTTCTTCCGTGGTTTGCAGAGGCTCCAGATAGTGAGGATACTCAGCATCTGCACCGGTGCCTAGACGAGGGAGACCACCGTGGGCAGGCCGCAGACGGGTAACGAGGTCGTCGACGCGGTGCTCGGCGCCGCGCACCGGGTACGCCGCTCGATGGACACCGGCCTGCGGGCCAGTGGGCTCTCCCTGCCCACCTACAAGCTGCTGCGCGAGCTCTCGCGCGGCGAGCGCTCGATGCGCGAGCTGAGCGACGTGCTGCGGGTCACCCCGCGCACGGTCACCGACATGGTGGACGGGCTGGAGAGCCGGGGGCAGGTGGAGCGCCGCCCGCACCCGACCGACCGCCGGGTCACCCGGGTGCACCTGACCGAGGTGGGCGCCAAGGACCTGGAGGGGATCGGGGAGCAGGCCGAGGCCGTCCGGGACCGGGCCATCGCCGGGCTGAGCGCCGCCGAGAAGGCCACCCTGGTGAGTCTGCTCGACCGGATCGCCGCTTCCTGATCCCGACACGTCACGGAGATCGTCGTCGCCGGGTCGAGTTGTCGCCGGGTCGAGGAGAGCGTGGGGTAAGGGCTACAGGTCCCCGGGGATCGGCCGAGGCAATTCCGTATGGGGTTCCTCCGCTGGATGCCGAAGGGTTCGCCGGTCTCGGCCGAATCGTGGCAGGCCCGGCACCGGATCGTCCGGCTCGCGCTGTGGCTGTGCCTGCCGACGCTGCTCCTGGTCGGCCTGCTCGGGCCGATGCCGCCGGCCGAGACCCTGGTGCTGACCGGCGGCATCGCCGCGTTCGCCGTGGCGGTGCCGCTGGTGCGCCCGCGGGACGTGAAGGCCGACGTGGCCGGGTTCGGCGTCATCCTGGCCTCGTTCGCCGGGGTCGAGCTGTCCGGCGGGCAGATCCACGCGCACCTGTTCATCCTGTCGGCCGTGGCTCTGGTCGCGCTCTACCAGCGGTGGGGGCCGCTGCTGTTCGCCATCGCGGCCGTCGCCGTCCACCATTTCGTCTTCGGCCTGATCGCCCCGGGACGCGTGTTCAACATGTCGATGGACGGCATGACGATGGACGGCGACCACATCCCGATGAACGAGCTGGTCGCCATGGTGGTGGCGCACGTGGCCGCGATCGGGATCGAGGTGTTCGCGATCCTGGTGTTCTGGCGGTTCTCCGAGGAGCTCAGCGACCGGCTCCAGCAGAGCGTGGACGCGTTGCGCCGGCGCGAGGAGCAGATGCGGCACCAGGCCACCCACGACTCGCTGACCGGACTGCCCAACCGGTCCCGGTTCGGCGACGAGGTGATGAACCAGCTGCGGTCCGGCCATCCCTTCGCCGTCCTCATGCTCGATCTCGACGACTTCAAGCCGGTCAACGACACCTACGGGCACCACGCCGGTGACCAGCTGCTGATCAGCGTGGCCGAGCGGCTCAGCCGGTGCCTGGGCGGGCGCGACGTGGCCGCCCGGCTGGGCGGTGACGAGTTCGCGGTGCTGGTGCGGGAGAAGACCGACCAGCACGGCGTGCAGCACGTGGCCGACCTGATCATCGCGGCGATCAGCGAGCCGTTCCTGCTGGAGGAGGCCAGCGTGAACGTCAGCGTGAGCATGAGCATCGGGATCGCCCGCACCGAGGAGACGATGAGCCTGGACGACCTGATGCGCCGCGCCGACTCGGCCATGTACACGGCCAAGCGGGCGGGCAAGGGGCAGTGGTTCCTGCACGGGGACGAGGGGCCCGCCGCGGACGAGGCGGTGGCGGTGACCCACCGGCGTCCCCACGAGTAGTCCCCTCCGCCCCTTTCGGTACGTGGGGGTGCCCGGATCGGGAGCGCCCACCGATGCGATGCGCCCGGCTGTCCGGCCGGGCTGAGCCGTTCGGCTTTTGACACCACCTCGGGCGCCTTGGTGGTGTCAATTTTCGCAAAGGCCTCCCCCTGCCCGGACCGGCCGGATCGGGAACCTGCCTTCGCGATCCAGCTCCGGAGTTGTTGTGCCGCGGCCCGCACCCGAGGATGGGAGCGGGCCGAACCGCAGGAGGAACCACCATGGCCAGTACACAGGACGGGATGCTCGACCGGCTGACGGTCGCGGACGTGATGCTGCGCCGGCCGAAGACCCTGCCGGCCGGGGCCACCGTGGCGCAGGCCCGGGCGGCGTTCCTCGACGACCACGTGCACCTGCTGCTGCTCGTCGACGGGCAGGACCGGCTGACCGGCACCCTCCAGCGCGACGACATCCCGGACTCGGCCGCGGGCACCGAGCGCACCATCGGCTACCTGTCCACGGCCGCCGACCGCACCGTCGGCCCGGCGCTGTGTGCCGAGGACGCGCGGCAGTTGCTGCTCGCGGCCGGTCAGCGACGTCGCGCGGTGGTGGACCCCGGGGGCCGGCTGATCGGCCTGCTCGCCCTGAAACGCCGCCTCACCGGCTTCTGCTCGGCCGCGGACGTGGCCTCGCGGGCCGCTGAGCGCGAAGGACTGCTAGCCTCCGGCAGGTGACGCTCCTCACGCGGGCCGGGCGGCTCGTGTCACGACGGCGCCGGTGAACGCGCTCGGCGTCGTCCCAAATTAACTGTTGTGCAACGGATCACGGATGTGTCACCGGGGCGTCGCCCGGTGAGTGGCCTGCCGCAACGCTTTCGGACCGGGCCGGTCCCAGCTGTCGCCGCCACAGATCATTTCGGGTAATGTCCCCGGGCAGGGGGAAATTCGGTACCAGGCCGGCCGCGTCACCCGCGACACCGCTGCCGTGGACGCCCATGTCTGTGCACCGGATCCGCAACCTTCGGGCTCTTCGCCCATCTCGTGACGCCATTGCGCGCGTCGCACTCACATTCTCGAACATCGGTGCATCACAGCGCCTTTCCTGTCCCACGCATACCTGGAGACCTGCCCATGCACTGCCTCGACTGCACCCTGCGGTTCGACATGAAGATCGCCGCCGTCGCCAGCTGCCACCACTGCGGTGCCGGCATCTGCCTCGACCACACCACGGTGCTCAACCCCGCACCGGCCGTGATCGGCATGCTGCCCTCCGAGCCGGCCCGCCGCGTCATCAGCTGCCTCGCCTGCACACCGCTGCCGCAGAGCCCGAACCGGGTGCTGGAGCGGATGCGCCAGAGGATGCGCCGCTCGGCCGGCGCGACGGTGGGTTCCCGGGACGCCTGATCCCGCGTCCTGTTCCGGATCCCGCCTCGATGACCTGCCGGTGAGCGAGTTCTTCGTGGACGAGTTCCCTGCGCACCGGGACCTGTAGAACTGTGGCGTGCAGACACCGCTGACGCGCTACCTGGCCGCCGCCACCCTCGCGCGGGTCTCGGACGCCGGGTCGGGCGTCGGGTTCGTGCTGCTGGCCCGTGCCACGACCGGGCTGTCCCGCCCGTCGCTGACCGGGGCGCTGCTGGTCACCTGCCTCACCGCGCCGCACCTGCTGGGCCCGGTGCTGGCCCGCCGGCTCGACCGGGCCCGCGACGGCCGGGTGCTGATCGCCGTGGTGTGCGCCGTGTACGGGGTCTGCCTGATCGCGTCGACCCTTGCGCTGGGCCGGGTTTCGCTGTGGCTGGTGGCCGTTCCGGCGGTGCTGGCGGGAATCTGTGGGCCGCTGCTGACCGGCGGCCTGAGCAGCCGCCTGTCCGGCATGGTGCCGCCCGGCGAGCGCTCACAGCGCCGGGCTCTCGGATTCGACTCGCTCAGTTACGGTTTGAGCGGCACGGCGGGCCCGGCGCTGGTGGCGGCCCTGGCCTCGGTGACCGACGCCCGGGTCTCGATGCTGGTGCTGGGGGCCTGCGCGGTGCTGGCCGGGGTGCTGGTGCGCACGCTGCCTGGCGGTGGTGGGGCGGTGCCCGCCGGCGAGGTGCCGTCGGTGTGGCACACCCTGCGGCTGATCGTGACCACCGGCCCGCTGCGGCGGGTGACCTACGCGACCATGGCGACGGCGCTGCCCGGCGGGGCGATCGCGGTGATCGCCGTGGCCTACGGCGACGACCTGCGGGTGCCGCCCGACACCGCGGCGCTCCTGACCGCCGCCTTCGGGCTGGGCTACCTGCTGGGTTCGCTGGTTGTGACCGCCCGTCCGCTGCTGGGGGAACCCGAACGCCTGGTGACGGCGATGGCCGCGCTGGTCGGCGCCGGGTACGTGGTGTCGGCGCTGGCGCCGGGCTTCGCCGTCGCGTTGGTGGCGTTCACTCTGCTGGGCGCGCTGAACGCGCCGTTGTTCACCGCGACCCTGGCCGCGCGGCAACGGTATTCGCCCGCCGGGGCACGGGCTCAGGTGTTCGTGTCGATGGCCGCGCTGAAGGTGGGGGCGGCCTCGGCCGGGACCGCCGCCGCGGGGGCCGCGACCGGCTGGGGCGCGCGGCCGCTGTTGCTGACCGGTGCGGCGCTGATCGTCGCGACGGCGGGGGTGATGGTGCTCGACCGTCGCGGCCGGCCCACCGGCGGGCCGGTTCTGATGATGGACGACGAAGCCCGGCACGCCGGCTCGCCGTCGTGCGAGGGCCAGGGCCGGTGAACAGGCCCGCCCGGCGGTGCGCGGTGACCCGGGCCGGGAGCTCAGGCCGGGCCGGGAGCTCAGGCCGGGCCGATGGACGACGACGAGCGCCGTGAGGGCTCCTCGTCGTCCATCGTGGTCAGGCCGGGTCGGGCGCCGACAGGTGGTCGCGGATGGCCTGGAGGCGGCTCACCCGGGCGCTCAGGTCGTCGACCACCGGAATGCCGCCGGTGTGGGCGAGTACCACGGAGCTCTGCTCCCACTGCACCGCGGAGGTGTCGGTCTCCCGGTCACGCAGACGTCGGGCAAGGTGCCGCCCGCGTCGGCGGGGTCCCTTGCTGTCGTGCTCAGACAAAAGCCTGTACCCCTCACCTGGTTCGGCGCCGATCGTGTTCCGGTAACGATAGTGCTTCAAAAGTCCGTGGACTCGACTCTTCAGAAAGGTTTGATCTTTCCTTAGCCGCTGATCAGCGCTCCGCTGCGGACGGTGATCGAGCGCGTCCGGGTTGTCGCGTGCCGGTCGGGCGCAAGGCCGGCGATCGGTGACCCGAAACCGTTTCGGTGCAGCTGTACTCGGACCTCGGCAGGCCCTCACCGTGCACCGGGCCGTCGTCCGTCCCCCTCACGAGGGATCCGGCCGGCCCGGCCGCATGAACCAGCCCGTCACCTCGCGCAGCCACACCTTCTGCGACTTCGCGGCGGCCTCCGGCGGGGTGTTGCCGAGCGGTTCGCCGCCCTCGCCGGTCCCGGGCACGCCGGACACCTGGATCTCGTCCGGCGACACCCGGAAGTGCTTGCCCAGCAGCGTGAGACAGAGCGCCGCGGTGTCGTCGGCATAGGCCCGCTGCCACCGGCACAGCACCGGCAGGCCGGCCTGGTGCCGCTCCAGCTTCGGCCGGAACGGCATCGTCCAGGGGAACGACCGCATCGCCGCCCGGGCCCCGGCCGCCGTCGCGAACGTCTCGTCGGTGGTGGCGACGAACGTGATCCAGTAGAACAGCCGGCCGGCCGACACGACGTCCACCCGCAGGCGCAGCCCGGGCGCCTCCAGTTCGACGTGGTCCAGCCCGGGCCGGGTGAGACGCAGCGCGATCTCGTCACGCGCGGCGGTGGAGGGGTCCGGGGTGGGTTCGGTCACCCGGGCATCATGTCGCAACGGGCAGCCTCCGGTGGATCCGGGGGCATTTTCCGGGCCCCCTCGTGACGGCCCGCGCCCGGCGTGTATTTTGTTCCCGCGCACGGCTTTCGCCGGTCCTCGGCGTGCGTCCGTCCGGGCGGTCCAGCACCCGGGTCACCGCCGGAGGAATCTCGGTGCTCCACGCCCGTTCCGTCACCACGCTCGTCCTGGTGTCCGTCGCCGGTGCCCTCCTCGGCGGCTGCTCGGTGACCGAGGCCGTGCCGGTCTCCGCGGCCACCGTCGCGTTCGTCGCCGTCTGCCAGGACGCCCGCACCGGGACCGTGCTCACCGACGGCTACTGCCTGGGCGGCCACCCCGGCGCCGCGTGGCGCTACTACGACGACAGCCTGTACCGGGCGGCCGATCCCGGTGCGTTCACCGCCGGCCAGAAGCCGGACGGCGGCCTCAGCACGCTGCCCACGCCCGACGCGACCACCACCGTCGAGGTGCAGTGGGGCCGGCACGCCCTGACGATCGAACGGCACCCCGCCACCTCGTGACCCGGCCACCGGACCTCGGAATCACCAGGGGCGTCCCCGATTCCGGCGCGGAAAACTAGCCGGCGACGGCCGGTTCCAGCGTCTCCTCGCACCACTGACGGAACGTGGTGGGCGAGCTCGACGCCGGGGTCCGGGTGACGCCGAGGTCGAGGCCGTCGTTCTTGGCCAGGGCCATGTCGAGCAGTCCCCGAGCCATCGCCTCGCTGTGCCCGGCCCGCACCAGGTTCGCCAGGAACGCCTCCGGCTCGATCTGCTGGTAGCGCACCGGGCGGCCCAGCACCTCGGAGGCGATCTCCGCCATCCGGTCGGGCGACAGGTCCTCCGGCCCGAGCACGGGGACCTCCTGGTGGCCCGACCAGGTGCTGTCGGTGAGCCATCCGGCGGCCGCGGCCGCGATGTCGCGGGCGGCCACCGTGGGCACGGCCAGGCCGGGCGCGGCCGGGCCGGACCAGACGCCCCGCGCGGCGATCGGCCCGGCCTGCCGGGCCACGTTGTCCATGAACGACGGCAGGGTCAGGGCCCGGTAGGCCACCCCGGTGGCGACGATCGCGTCGTCCATCGCCAGGGTCGCGGTGACGTGACCGGCCCGGCCCGCGGCCGGTGTGCCGCGCCCCAGCGCGGACACCCCGACCACCCGCCCGGCGAACGAGGTGAAGGCCCGCAGCGCGGGGCGGGCGAAGCCGGAGTAGGCCTCGTCGGGGGAGGAGGCGTGCGGGGCGGCGGGCACGAGCCAGAACACCGCGTCGGCGTCGTGGAACGCCTCGGTCACCACGGCCGCGTCGGCGTGGGTTCCGGCGACCACCTCGACCCGCCCGGCCACGGCCGGGCCGAGCCGGGCCGGGTCGCGCGCGACCACCCGCACCTTCTCCCCGGCGGCCAGCAGGTCCCGCACCAGATGACGCCCGATCCGGCTGGTCGGGGCGGTGACGGCGATCATGATGTCTCGCTTTCCTCGGCTGTTCTGAGGCCTCCAGTCAAGGCCCGTCGCCCCGCCGGGTGAAGGACCGATCGGCTCTCGATTGATACCCTGCGGATATGAGTGGGCTGGAGACCCGGCAGCTGCGTTACTTCGTGGCGGTGGCCGAGGAACGGCATTTCGGGCGTGCCGCACAACGTCTGGGCATGGCCCAGCCTCCGCTGTCGCGCGCCGTCCGCGACCTGGAGCGCCAGCTCGGCGTGCAGCTGCTGGTGCGCACCACCCGGCAGGTCACGCCCACCGCCGCCGGTGAGACGCTGCTGGAAGACGCCCGGGCGGCACTGGAGGCCGTGGCGGCGGCCGAGCACCGGGCCCGCCGGGCCGGCGCCCCGCGGCCGGTGCTCCGCCTCGCGTTCAAGGCCGACCACGACGCCGGGCTGCTGCCGCGCCTGCTCGAGGCCTACGACCGGCTGCCGGTCGAGCTGCTGATGGGTGGACGTGGCGCGCAGGCGCCCCTGCTGCGCGAGGGCCGGGCCGACGTCGCGCTGATCCCGACCCCGTTCGACGACCGGGGCATCGACTCCGAGCCGCTGCTCACCGGACCGCGCCGGGTGGCGCTCGCGGCCGGTGACCCGCTGGCCGCGAAACCGGTTCTGCGGCTGGCCGATCTGGCGGGGCGGCGGCTGCCCGACGGCGGGCCGGCCGAGGGCGGCGGAACCGGGTCGCCCCGGCACTACCGCAGCACGATGGACCTCGCGCAGATCTTCAACCTGGTCGAGGTCGGCCAGCTCGTCTGCTTCCTGCCGGAGTGGGTGGCCGACCGGCACGCCCGCCCCGGCCTCGCCTACCGGCCCGTCGAGGATCTCGCCCCGGTGACGCTGGTGGTCGCCTGGCCGGCGCAGTCCCGCTCGCCCGAGGTGGCGGCGTTCGTGCGCACCGCCCGTCAGGTCGCCAGCAGCACCGGGTCGCCCACCTCCACCGCCCCCGGCAGCACGACGGAACCGTAGACCCCGAGCCAATTCTCGCGGTCCCGGGCGACGGTCCGCAGCACCTCCGGCGTGCGCCGCCCGGTGGCCGGGTCGACGGTGATCACCACGCAGCGCCGGTCGCGCTGGTCCACCCGCATCACCGCCGGCCCGATCCTCAGCTCGTGCCCGACCCAGTCGTCCTCCGGGAAGTCGCCCCCGACCAGCGGCTCCACCACCAGATTCGGCCGGAAGCGCAGCACCTGCGCCGGTGTGCCGGAGAGCTCCCCGATCCGGGCGGCCGCGCGCGTGGTGATCAGCGACAGCGGCGCGTTGTCGAACGTGCCCCGGTCCAGCTTCATCACCCGCTCCGCCCCGAGCTCGGCGGCCAGCTCCGGCGAGGTGACGTCCAGCTTCGCCCCCGAGGGCGTCAGCACGCGACAGCCCGCGCCGGTCAGGTCCGGCCGGTAGTCGTTGAGGTCGTTGCGCTGGCGCAGGGTCAGCCACGGAAAACCGTTGCCCGCCGGTCCGGGTCGCACGAAGGCCCAGCGCCGGTCGCCGGCCAGGCCGTGCCACGACACCTCGGCGCGCTCCAGCGCCTCGGCCGCCATCGACTTGACCGGGTAGCGGTACAGCGCAGCCACCCGTCCCACCTGCTCGGCCATCGCCCGTTCCTCCCGTCGTGGCCGGTCAGGGTCTCACAGCCACGCGCTCCTCGCCGGTGATCCGCCGGATCCGGTGCGAGATCGCGGAGACGCCCACCATGCTGGGCACAAAGCGCCGGCGGCGGCCACCGTGAGGTGACCGCCGCCGGGTCGGGAGCCCGTGAACAGCGGGCCGCCCGGACCGGTGACCGGAGTCAGCCCGCCCCCGGTCACCGGCCTGTCCGTGGGGGATTCGCTATCCCAGGGCCAGCGCCGCCGCGTACCCGGCGCGCACCGCCTCGCCGACCTTGGCCGGCTGCACGCAGTCGCCGATCGGGTGCACCTTCGGCGAGTCGCCCAGCTGCTCCACCAGCGAGCGGGCCGGGAGCACCCCGAACGCGCTCACCACCGTGTCGGCCTCCAGCGTGACCTCACCGTCGGGCCCCTCGGCGACCGCGCCGCCCGCCGTGACCCGGGTGATCCGGTGCCCGGTGAGCACCCTGACACCGGCCTCGGACAGGTCGCGCAGCAGCGTCACCCGGTTGACCATCAGCATGTCGCGGGCCAGCTCCGGGGCCACCTCGACCAGCGTCACCCGGTGCCCGTCGCGGGCCAGCTCCAGCGCGGCGTCCGCGCCGGACAGCCCACCTCCGGCCACCAGCACCCGCTTTCCCACCGCGGCGCCGCGGTGGAAGGCGAGCACGTCGACCGTGTGCTCGTCCAGCCCCTCGATCCCGCGCGGCCGCAGCGGCACCGAGCCGGTGGCCACGATGATCTCGTCGGCCGCGGCCACCTCCGGGCTGTCCGCCGCGATCGTCACCCCGGTGTGCACGGTGACGTCCAGACCGGCCAGCTGCCGCTCCCACCAGGTGATCATCGAGCGTAGCTCACGCTTGAACGCGGGGGTGGCGGCGGGCAGCAGCACGCCGCCCAGCTGCTCGTCCTGCTCGTACAGGTCCACGGTGTGACCGCACAGGGCAGCGGTCCGCGCCGCCTCCATACCGCCCGGCCCGCCACCGATCACGACCACGTGCCGCGGGTTCGCCGACGGCACCGGGCCGGCTTCCAGCTCGTGGCTGACCGCCGGGTTGACCGCGCACTCGACCGGCTTGCCGAAGAACGCGTTGCCGGTGCAGTAGGCGTTGCAGCGGATGCACGGCCGCACGTCCGCCGACCGCCCGGCCCGCAGTTTGTTCACCAGGTCCGGGTCGGCGATCAGGCCGCGGCCGATCGCGACGAAGTCGGCCCGGCCCTGCTCCAGCAGGCGCTCGCCGTCGACCGGGCGCAGGTTGCCGACCGCCGCCACCGGGATCGAGACGACCTCCTTGAGAGCCGTGGCCGCGCCCGCCATGCAGGCGTCCCCCAGGTAGTAGGGCGGGAACACGTAGTCCATCGCCTCGTAGGAGCCCTCGTCGGCGATGATCAGGTCGATGCCCGCGCGCTCCAGCTCGACCGCGATCTCGCGGGTGCTGGCCGGGGTGCGCCCGCCCTCGAAGCGGTGATCGACCGACAGCCGGAAGCTGACCGGCACGCCGGGGTAGCTCTCCTTGATCGCCGCCACGATCTCGGCGGTGAACCGCACCCGGTTCTGCACCGAGCCGCCGTAGGCGTCGGTGCGCCGGTTCCAGACCGGGCTGAGGAACTGGTCGAGCACGTAGCCGGTGTGGCCGTGCAGGTCGATCATGTCCACCCCGGCCTGGCGTGCCCGCACCGCGGCCTCGCCGAAACGCCGCACGATGATCGCGATCTCGTCGGTGGTCAGGGGGCGGCAGCGGATCGAGGGGTCGCCGAACCAGGTGTTGTCCGAGGCGGAGACCGGAACCTGGCCCTCCCGCACGGTGTTGATGTTGCGGCCCAGCCCGGCGGTGAGCTGGAGGGCGAACAGCCCGCCCACGGAGTGCACGGCCTCGGCGATCGCGGCGATGCCCGCGATGTGCCCGTCGGTGTCGATGCGGGCCAGGCCTTGGGTGATCGGCTCGGTGTCGGACTGCACGGCGGTGATACCGCTCATCACCACGCCGGTGCCGCCGGCCGCGCGGGCCCGGTAGTAGGCGGCCTCGCGGGGCGTGCTCCTGCCGTCGGGCGTGCACATCTCGGTGCCCATCGGTGCGAGCAGAACCCGGTTGGGCACCTCCAGCGAACCGATGCGGCCCGGCGCGAGAATCCTGTCGAAGGAGGGCATGGTGATCATCACTTCCGTTGCGGCAGAGCCGGTCGTTCTGGTGGCTTCGTGAGTACATCCTGCTCGTGCGGGTTTTCGCCGGTCAGAGGCGATGGTCCCCGACCGTCGATGACCCAGGTGCCGCCGGCGGCCGTCGGGGGACGGTGAAATAAGGTGACCCTCACGAGTGTCCGGACAGCGGTGACTGATGTTGCCCACGTGGCGATTTCCGGAAATCGGGACGCCTGACGATGCCCGTTGGATGGGTTTGTCACGATCCGGGCCGTTGGGCGTGCTTGGGTAGGGTGGACCCTGGCGAGGCTGAGAGCGAGGAGCCCGGACGACGATGGACGGGCTGGATCCGGCGCTGGAGTGGGTATGGGACGCTCTCGTGCTCGCCACGTCCTGGCAGCAGTGGCCGGACGGCGACCCGGGCGCCTGGCGTGAATTGGGCGACGCCTGGGGGGAATTGGCTTCGACCATCGAGGAGGCGTTCCAGGGTCTCGGTGCCGACGCGACGAACGTGGCGATGACCTGGGGTGGCGACGCCGGTGAGGCGTTCGTGCGGCGGTGGGGCGAGTTCGTCGGAGCCGATGGTCTCCGCGGGTGCCCGGTCGTTCATCTTTGACACCACCAACGGGCTCTGGCCGGTGTGAAAAAGTCGGGGGCGTGTCCCGTGGCCGGCATAGCCTTTTCCGGAAGTCGGGACGCCCGGACGTAGTGGCCGGGGGTCGGCGACCCGGGCTGATCGGCAGGTTCCGGAGGGTGATCCCGGCGGTTTCGCTGCTCCGCAGGTCAGCAAGGCGTTGGTGGGGTGCAGGGTGACGCGCACCGGGGGCGAGAGGGCCAGTAAAGTTGCTCGCGCCCACCGAGCAAAGGACCAGCCTGATCGTGACCGATCCCGTAGCAGACCTCGCCGCCTTCATCGCCGCCTCGCCCACGCCGTACCACGCCGTCGCGGAGTGCGTCCGCCGGCTGTCCGAGGCCGGGTTCACCGAGCAGGTCGAGACCCAGGACTGGGACGACTCGCCCGGCGGCCGCTACCTGGTGCGCGACGGCACGCTGCTGGCCTGGTACGTCGGCGAGAACACCGGCCGGGCCCCGATCCGGGTCTACGCCGCCCACACCGACTCACCCACCCTGAAGATCAAGCCGCAGCCCGACACCGGCTCGCTGGGGTGGCGCCAGGCCGCGATCGAGGTCTACGGCGGCCCGCTGTGGAACTCCTGGCTCGACCGCGACCTGGGTCTGGCCGGGCGGCTCGCGCTGCTCGACGGCACCGTGGTGCCGGTGAACGTCGACCGCCCACTGCTGCGGGTGCCGCAGCTGGCCATCCACCTCGACCGCGACGTGAACCAGGGCCTCAAGCTCGACGCGCACCGGCATCTGCTGCCGGTCTGGGGCCTGGGCGACGTGACCGACGGCGACCTGATCGACTTCCTCGCCGCCGAGGCCGGGGTCGAGGCGAACCGGGTGGCCGGGCACGACCTCGTCGTCCACGATCCCACGCCCCCGGCCCGGCTCGGGCGGGACGGCGAGCTGTTCGCGAGTCCCCGCCTGGACAACCAGGCCTCGCTGCACGCCGGCGTCAGCGCCCTGCTCGCCGCGGTCGCGGCCGGCCCGGCGACGATCCCGGTCATGGTCGGCTTCGACCACGAGGAGGTCGGCAGCAGCTCCGCCACCGGCGCCGGCGGCCCGCTGCTCGAACAGGTCCTGACCCGCCTGGCCGGCGGTGCGGACCGGCGCTGGCAGGCCTTCGCCGTCGCCCGCTGCCTCTCGGTCGACGTCACCCAGGCCGTGCACCCCAACTACCTGGAGCGGCACGACCCGCTGCACCTGACCTTCCCGAACGGCGGCCCGGCGCTCAAGGTCAACTCCAACCAGCGCTACGCCACCGACGCCCCGGGCGCCGCGGCCTGGCGGCGGGCCTGCGCGAACGCCGGTGTGCCGAACCAGGTGTTCGTGGCCCGCAACACCGTTCCTTGCGGATCGACGGTCGGCCCGATCCTGTCCACCCGCCTGGGCATCCGCACCGTCGACGTCGGCATCGGCGTGCTCTCCATGCACTCCGCCCGTGAGCTGTGCGGCGCCGACGACCCGGGGCACATGGCCGTCGCCGCCACCGCCTTCCTCGGCGACCCGGACTGACACCACCTTCGATCATGGACGGCGCGGGGCCCGGAAAGGCCCGGCGCCGTCCACCATTTTGCGCAGCAGGCCAAGGACGAACCGTGAATTCGCCGGACCGGTCCGGGCGGCACGTGCCTCGACGTCGGTGCGGTGGAGCCGGAGAACGGTGGCGGCGTGCAGCTGTGGGACTGCAACGGGCCGCTGCCTCACCACGTCCGGCGACGTTCCGGCCGCGGGCGACCGGGTGTTCCTCTGGGACTGTAGCGGCGGCAACCTCAACCAGGTCTGGCACCTCCCGGCCTGAATCACGACGGCCGATGACGGACGGCGGAACACCGGGAAAGGTGTTCCGCCGTCCATGATTCGCTCTAGTGCCGGAAGGTGAAGCTGTCCAGGTCGACGAAGTCGTTCGGCTGGCCGGAGGCGAAGGTCAGGTACACGTCGTGGGTGCCGGTGACCCCGGACAGCGACCCGGGCACGTCCAGATAGCTCTGCCAGCCTCCGGTACCGGCCACCGAGATGGTGGAAACCGGTGCGGCGGTGGCACTGTCGAGACGCACCTCGATCAGGCCGCTGATCCCCGTCGCGGCCCCCGAGGCCACCCGGGCCACGAAGGTGTGCGCCGCCGAGGTGCCGAACTGCACGCCGTTGTACCGGGCCTGGTCGCCGTTCGCGATGGCGCCCAGCTTCTGCCCGCCGCCGTCGACGTCGAACACCTGGGTGCCGGACTGGCTGTCGAAGCTCTCGGCCTGGATGGTGCCGTAGGCGTCACGGGTTCCGGACGCCGGGGGCGGGGTGGTGCCGCCGGCCTTCTGTGACACGGTCACGTAGTCCACGACCATCGGCACCCCGGACGCGGTGGAGGCCGTCGGGCTGCCCGGCCAGCTGCCGCCGACCGCCACGTCGAGGATCAGGAAGAACCCGTGGTGGGTGGCGTTGTTCCAGGTGGTGGCGTCCATCTGGCTCGCCGACACGCTGTGGAACTGCTGCCCGTCGATGTACCAGCGCAGCTGCTCGGGCGAGGTGCTGCGGTCGAGTTCCACCGCGTAGGTGTGGAATCCGCCCTGGAGGGTGGGGCTGAACCCGGACTTGTTGCCACTGAGCCCGTTGTACTCGTTGCACGGCCCGCCGGGCGCGACCCCGCAGTGCAGCGTGCCGTAGCCGGTGTTCTGGCCGTTGACGTTCTCCATCACGTCGATCTCGCCGACGCCCGGCCAGTTGGTGTAGTTGCCGCGGAAGGCCGCGCCCAGCGACCAGAACGCCGGCCAGATGCCCTGCGCGGCGGCTCCGGTGACGTTCGGCAGCTGGATGCGGCTCTCGAAGCGCACCACGCCGCCCGCGGGTGCGGCGAAGTCGGTGCGCTGGGTCTCGATCCGGGCGGACGTCCAGGTGCCGGCCGCGGTGCGCAGCGGGGTGATGCGCAGGTTGCCGCTGCCGTCGAGGCTGACGTTCTGCGGGGAGTTCGTCATCTCCTCGATCTCGCCGGTGCCCCAGTTGGCCGCCCCGCCTGGGTAGCCGTGCCCCAGGTCGAACAGCCAGTTGGACGACGCCGGAAGGGTGTTCGCGGTGCCGTTGAAGTCGTCGGACCAGACCGTGGTGAAGCCGGCCGGGGGAGCGGGGACGGCGGCACCGGCGGCCCGGGCGGGCAGGGTGCCCGCGCCCAGAGAGGTGGCGACGACGGCCGAGGCGACGACGGCGAGAGCCGTGAAGGCGCCCGGAAAGCGTGACTTGCCCATGACGGTGATCCTCTTCGTCGAAGTTCACGTGACGGTGCGAGGACGCCCGGTTCCGTGACCCACCCCCACGGAACCGGGCGCCGGACAGGGTGACTCAGCTCAGGCCGTTGGCCACGGCCTTGGTCAGCTCGGCGTCCGAGGTGTCGCCGGACATGTCCCAGAAGAACGCCCCGCCCAGGCTCTGCTGCTGGGCGTAGGCGGTCTTCCCGGCGATGGTGGAGGGTGTGTCGTAGCTCCACCACTCACTGCCGCACTTCGCGTAGGCCGTGCCGGCGACGGTGCCGGTGGCCGGGCATTTCGTCTTGAGCACCTTGTAGTCCTCGATGCCCGCCTCGTAGGTGCCCGGAGCCGGGCCGGTGGCCGACCCGCCGGGTGCCGACTGGGTCACCCCGGTCCAGCCGCGGCCGTAGAAGCCGATGCCGAGAAGCAGCTTGCCGCTGGGGATCCCGATACTCTTCAGCTTGGCGATGGCCGTGCTGGCGTCGAAGCCCGGGGTGGGTGCTCCGGTGTATCCGGTCAGCGGCGAGTGTGGCGCGGTCGGGCCGTCGGCGTCGAAGGCGCCGTAGAAGTCGTAGGTCATCGGCAGGTACCAGTCCACGTACTGCGCGGCCCCGGCGTAGTCGGCCTTCTCGATCTTGCCGCCGGAGGTGCCGTCGGCGGTGATCGCCGAGGTGACCAGGTCGGACCCGAACTCGGTGCGCAGCGCGGCCATCAGCTTGCGGTAGGCGTCGAAGCCGCTGGTGTCGGTGGTGAGCCCGGTGGCGTTCGGGTACTCCCAGTCGATGTCGATGCCGTCGAACACGTCGGCCCAGCGGGAGTCCTCCACCAGGGCGCGGCACGACTTGGCGAAGGCCGTCGGGTCGGCCGCGGCCTGCCCGAAACCGCCCGACCAGGTCCACCCGCCGAACGACCAGATCACTTTCAGGTTGGGATATTTCGCCTTGAGCTGGCGCAGCTGGTTGATGTTGCCGGCGACCGGCTGGTCCCAGGTGTCGGCGGTGCCGCTGACCGAGTCGGCGGCCGTGAACGTCTTCTGGTAGTCGGCGTAGGCGTCACCGATCACGCACTTGCCGCCGGTCACGTTGCCGAAGGCGTAGTTGATGTGCGTCAGCTTCGCCGCGGCGCCGCTGGTGTCCAGGTACTTGACCTGCACGTTGCGCTGGTAGGTGCTCCAGTTGGTGTAGTAGCCGATCACCTTCTTGCCGCTGGTCGTAGGTGGCGTGGTGGTGGGAGGCGTGGTCGGCGGTGTCGTGGTGGGGGGAGTGGTCGGGTCGGTGCCGCCGCAGGCCCCGCCGTCCACCCACACGTCCTGCGCGTTGGCGCCCGGAACATCGCCGTAGGTCCACCATTTCGCGGTCCAGGTGTGGCCGCCGTAGGTGACCACGGCCCCACCGTTGTAGGCGACGTTCGAGGCCCAGGCGGCCCCGGTGCAGGCGGCGGCGGCCCGGGCGGCGGGGGCGGAGGTCTGTGCGGCCCGGGCGCTGGACTGGACCCCGACCGGGATGAGCAGGGCGAGCGTGGCGACCGCGGGCAGGGCCCACGCGGCCCTTCGAACACGTTTCATGGCGTTCCCCTTCAGGGCGGGAGTCATGATTAGTGAGGAGCCTTAAGTAATTGCTTCGATAAAGATATCAATGGAATCGGGTCAAAGGGAAGCGGTCGTGTATCCGCGCCCGCCAGGCGGTCTTCCGGCGCTGAACGGTTCTCGCGCGCGCTTTCTAAGTCATGGTTGTTAACCCGGTTTTTCGGCCGCGAGTCAATTCCGCGGCCCGCCGTCCGAAAAGGATCATGCCGTTGCCGTGGCCGCCCGGCATTCCGGGTGAGAGGCTCGGGGAAGAGAGGGGGCGCCATGACGGACGAGGCGAGCAGCACCCTGGAGCGCTGGCTCCGCGACGGCACCACCGCCCGGGAGGGGCTGGCGCTGTTCGACGCCCTGCCCCCGGTGTCGCTCGCGCAGATGATCGGCGACTGGCGTGGTTGCGAACTGCGCACCGGCCATCCGCTCGACGGCATCCTGGAGGCGGCGGGCTGGCAGGGCAAGCACTTTCACGATCCGGAGACCGTGGACCCGCTGGTGTTCGCGCACCGGGCCGGGCAGTTCCGGGTCAATCCCGCACTGCTGCCGCTGGGACTGGCGGCCCGGCATCCCGGGCTGATGAGAAACCCGCTGCTGCGCCGTCTCTCGTTCGCCGCGCTGCCGCTGATGCGCACCGGCCGGCCGCGGGCGCGGCTGCGGATGATCGAGTACCGCGGGGTGCTGAGCGGCGCCATGCAGTACGACGCGCTGCCGGTGAACGACCACTTCCGCCGGGTCGGTCCCGACACCCTGCTCGGCGTGATGGACCTGCGCGGCGTCGACCCGCCCTACCTCTTCGCCCTTCACCGCCGGGTCGCGGGCGGCCGAAACGATTGAGAGCCGCGCCGGGTTCCGCATGGCCCTCACGTCGTCCCCGCACCGAAAAGGGCACTGCTGCGCGCGAAGCACCGCCCTCGTCGCGGTAACCTACGTTTCCGTAGGTTGTTGACGTCGCGAAGGAGTCCGCAGTGCCCGACGAAGCGATCTGGGCCGGCTCGTACGGTCCGGGCGTTCGGCTCCACCTGGAGTACGGCGAGGAGACCCTGGTCGACCAGCTCGACCGCACCGTCGAACAGCACGGGGACCGGCCCGCGCTGGAGTTCCTCGGCCGCCGCACCAGCTACGCGGCCTTCGGCGAGCAGGTCGCCCGGGTCGCGGAGGGACTGCGCGGTCTGGGGGTGAAGGCCGGCGACCACGTGGCCCTGCTGCTGCCCACCTGCCCCCAGCACCTGGTGGCGCTGCACGCCGTGATCCGCCTGGGCGCCACCGCGGTCGAGCACAACCCGCTGTACACCACGGGTGAGCTCAGGGCCCCGTTCGCCGACCACGGCGCCGAGGTGGCCATCGTGTGGGACAAGGCGGTGAAGACCGTCGAGCCGATCCGGGCCGACCCGAACACGAAGCTGCGCACGCTGGTGGCCGTCGACATGACTCTCGACCTGCCCCTGGCCAAGCGACTGGCGCTGAGGCTGCCGATCGCCAGAGCCCGGCAGACCCGCGAGGAGATGACGGCGCCGGTGCCGGCCGGCCTGCCGCGGTTCGCCGGCATCGCCTCCGCCGCGCCGCTGGCCGCTGACCACCCGCGTCCCGGCCCCGACGACGTCGCGGTGCTGCTGTACACCTCCGGCACCAGTGGCACCCCCAAGGGTGTACCGCTACGGCACCGCAACATCGTGGCCAACTGCGCGCAGGGCGTCGACTGGATCCCCGAGCTGACACCGGGCCGGGAGATATTCCTGTCGTCGCTGCCTCTGTTCCACGCCTACGGCCTCACCATCGGTGTGCTGGCCGGCGTGCGGATCGGCGCCGAGCTGGTGCTGCTGCCCAAGCCCGACACCGCGCTGATGGTCGACGCGCTGGGGCGCCGCAGCCCCACCTTCGTGCCCGGGGTACCGCCGATCTACCGGCGCATCCTGGAGGAGGCCACCCGCCGCGGCGTGCCGATGACCAGCATGAAGTACTCGCTGTCGGGCGCCATGTCGCTGCCCGCCGACCTGGTCGACACCTGGGAGAAGCGCACCGGCGGCCACCTGGTCGAGGGTTACGGGCTGACCGAGACCGGCCCGGTGGTGGTCGGCAACCCGATGAGCCCGGCCCGGCGTCCCGGCTCGATCGGGATCCCGTTCCCCGACACCCAGGTCCGCATCGTCGACCCGGACAAGCCCGGCGAGGAGGTGCCGCTCGGCGAGCGCGGTGAGCTCGTGGTCAGGGGGCCGCAGGTGTTCGGCGGCTACCGCGACCGGCCGGAGGAGAGCGCGGCCGTGCTCGACGACGAGGGCTGGTTCCGCACCGGTGACATCGTGACGATGGCCGAGGACGGCTTTCTCACGGTCGTCGACCGGATCAAGGAGGTCGTCATCGTCGGCGGCTTCAACGTGTACCCGTCCGAGGTGGAGGCGGTGCTGCGCGAGCACCCCTCGGTGCAGGACACGGCCGTGGTCGGGGTGCCGCACGAGCACAACGGCGACGAGGTGGTGGCGGCCGTCGTGCCCGCCGAGGGGCAGCAGGTCGACCGGGAGGCGCTGGCCGCCTACCTGCGTGAGTCGCTGACCCGCTACAAGGTGCCGCGCCGGTTCGTCGTGGTCGAGAAGCTGCCGGTCAACCAGATGGGCAAGGTGCTGCGCCGCGAGGTGGTCGACCTGGTCCGCGAGATCGACCAGCAGCCGTAGAGTCCAAAATGGTGGACGGCGCCGGGCTTTCGGGTCCGACGCCGTTCGTCGTCCGGGCGCCGGCGGGTGAAAATGAGGGACGACGCTGAGGCCGCGCGGGCCTTGCGTCGTCCATGATTTTCTGTGTGATGAAGGGTGCCGCGGAACCTGCGGGAGGTTCTTCGGAACTGCTGCATTCGCAGGTGGGTTCGGGCGGGTCCGATCGAGCGGATCGAGGTTGGCCGGGGTCAGGCGGTTTCGGCGGTGATCGGGCGGATTCTCAGCGGAGACTGGGCGGCCCGAGGTCGGGAGGCAGGTCCAGGGGGCGGCGGGCCGACTCGCGCAGGGCGGCCGCGGCCATCGCCCGCTGGTACTGCCCGGCGGTGATCACCCCGGTGAGCACCTGGTGGGCCAGAACGCCCTCCAGCGTGGAGGGGCCCGGCGGAGCGGGGCGGTCCGCGGCGACGTAACGCCGCTGGTGCTGGTGCTGGTGCTGGTGCTGGTGCTGGTGCTGGTGCTGGTGCTGGTGCTGGTGCTGGTGCTGGTGCTGGCGACGGCGCTGACGTGTCAGCTGCACCACGTCCCAGACGGTCGCCGTGGCGCCGATCGCGATCAGGATCGCGATGAAGGTCAGATCCGAGTCCATGACGTCACTCCCATGGCTCCACCCTCCGCCTCGCCGTCCGGCCGGTCACAGGGCCGAAAGTCAGTCGTGTGGCCGGTCGGGTGGCCGGTCGGGTGGCCGGTCGGGTGGCCGGTCGGGTGGCCGGTCGGGTAACCGGTCGGGTGGCCGGTCAGGTGGGCGGTCAGGTGGGCGGTTGTCGGGTCGGTCCTCGGAAGGGCCGGGTCCGGGAAAACCGGTTGCCGTCGGCGTGCGGCGGTTGGTTGGCTGGCGGTCCGGGTTCCGCGTTCGACGGGAGATCCTGATGAGCGTTCGGCTCGCCGCCCTGTGCATCGACGCCCACGATCCTGTTCAGCTGGCCGCGTTCTGGGCCGGGCTGCTGGGCTGGCGTCCCGCTGCCGACCCAGCTGCTGGTGCCGATCACGGTGCCCGGCGGGGCATCGTCACGCTGGTGCCGCGAGAGGCGTCCGCCGATCCGGGGTTCCGTCTGCGTTTCCTGCCGACCACGGCGCCACGCACCGGCCCGAACCAGATGCACTTCGACCTGACCAGCGAAACCCCCGATCACCAGCGGCGTACCGTGAACCGGGCGCTGGGTCTGGGGGCCCGGCACCTCGACGTGGGCCAGGGGCCCGACGCCACGCAGGTGGTGCTGGCCGACCCCGAGGGCAACGAGATGTGCGTGATCGAGGCCGGTAACAGGTTCCTGGCCGGCTGCGGGTTCATCGGCGCGCTCTCGGGCGACGGATCACCGGAGACGGGCCGCTTCTGGAGTCAAGCGCTGGGCTGGCCGCTGGTCTGGGACCAGGACGAGGAGACGGCGATCCGCTCACCGCACGGCGGGCCGAAGATCACCTGGGGCGGTCCGCCCTACCGCCCGCGGGCCGGCAAGGAACGCGTGCACCTGGACCTCGTCACGGCACCCGGCGACGACCTGCGCACCGAGGTGGAACGGCTGACCGGCCTCGGGGCCGCGCTCGCCGACATCGGCCAGGGCGACGTTCCGTGGGTGGTCATGGCCGATCCGGACGGGCACGAATTCTGTCTGCTGCCCGGCTGAATTCTGGTCGCTCATGCGCCGTTCCAGCGGTAGAGGTGGCGAGGGCGGCCGGAGGATCCGTGGCTGCGGGTCTGCGCGGCCAGGCGGCGGGAAGCCAGTTCCTCCAGGTAGTGACGGGCCGTGACCCGGGAGATACCGAGCGCCGCGGCCACCTCGTTGGCGGACACCGGCGCCCGGGTCAGCCGCAGGTGGGCAGCCACCTGGTCGATCATTCGGGGAGACGAGAGGGGTTGCGGGCTGGCCACTTCCGGCCCGGTCTCGGGGCGCAGCAGGGCCAGGGCGGAGTCCACGTCGCGCTGGGTGACCGGCTCGGAGGCATCCGCCGTGCGCTGCCGGAAGCCCGCGTACCAGCGCAGATAGCCCCGGAACGTCCTCGGGTGCAACGGTTTGAGCAGGCAGTGCACGATGCCGAGCGAGACCGCGGCGCGCAGCTGCCCGAGATCGGTGGCCGAGGTGACTGCCATGACGTCGACGGAGCGGTCGCCGGCCCGCAGGGTGCGGCACAGGTCGAGGCCGCGCACGTCCGGCAGGTCGAGGTCGAGCAGGATCAGGTCGTGCGCGGCGTGATCCAGGTGGCCGAGCACCTCGGCGCCGGTGCGGGCGAGCCCGCTGACGGTGAACCCTGCGGTGCTGCCGACGTAGCCCACGTGGGTGTCCGCGAGGAGCGGGTCGGCCTCGGCGATCAGGGTGCGGATCGGGAGTTCGCCGGTCATGGTTGCGCCGTCCGGCATTTCGTCACCGAGCGGAGCTGTCTGATCACTGACCGCATGTGGGGCGGGGATCGCAGGAGACGATTCCCGGATGCCGGCGGCGTCGTGATGCGCGACCGGCGCGGTCCATCGTCCTCCTTCGCGGTTTCTTGCCGTCGTGTCGGCGGATCCGGGCGATCGAGAAGCGTAGTGGCGCGGGCACCCTCGCGCCAGAGTCAATTCCTACGCCCTGATATCCGACCCGCGTCGATTCCGACAGGGTTCTCCGGGTGACATCTCTCACGTGGCCGGGGTGCTGCGGAAATCTTCCGCCGCGGCAGGGCTGAACTGTTCTCCCGAGGCACTTTTCGCCGTACTACCGGGCAGAGCTGCCGAGTTTTACGCCTTAAGGGTTTCTTTGAGGAAACATTGTTGACGAGACCGTGAATCCGGCTGGCGTCGACAGTTGTTGGAGTGATGCCCGGACAGGCTTTGTGTCGGCTGTGCCCGGCGGAATTGGTGATCCCGAACAACCCTGTGGGTCAAGGAAAATGGGGTTGCCGCGGAGTTCCCGAACGAGGGTGTGCCGAGGCTCACGGGCATAGGTGCCGAAGACCGGGCGATCGGGGCGGTCGAATGCCATGTTAAGTAAGTTTTGTCGGGTTTGCATGTTACCGATGTTTGTTTGTAGAACGGTCCTCGACTTGTTTGCAGAACGGCCTGCGACAGCAGAACGTCTCTTCGACGCATCCGTCCGGTGGCCCTGCCCCGTTGAATCTGTAGGGAGAACTGGATGTTTCGCGAGCCGCGCCGTTTGGAGGAGCTTCCTCCCTTCGACCCGCGGACCATCGACGTGGTGCGGCGAAGCCTCCAGACCCTGCCTCCCGACCACGTCGAGCTGACCCGTGAGTTCTACCGGCAGCTGTTCGCCATGGTCCCCGCGGCCCGGGGGATGTTCCCGGAGGACATGAACCCGCAGAGCGAGCGGCTGCTGCACGCCATCCTGATGACGGTCGAGCACCTGGACCGGCCGGAGATGGTCGAGGTGCAGCTGCGTCGCTGGGGGGCGATCCACCGGGACAAGTACAAGATCACCGACGATCTCTACCCGTACGTGGCCCACGCCCTGGTGCGGGCGCTGCGGCATCTCAACGGCGGCGATCTGGAGACGACGGTCGCCTCGTGCTGGATGGCCGTGTACGAGTGGATGGCCGCGGTGATGATCGACGGCGCCGACGCGGCGGATGCCGCGGACGCCGTGGACGCGGCCGGTGGCGCGGCTGCTGCCGTGGAGCCCGGCGCGGGTTCCGGGCACGGTGGCCCGGACCGCGCGAACGAGACACACGGTGCCCAGGGTGCCGGAGCCCGGCCGGACGCGCGACCGGCCTCCGGAGCGCGCGCGGCGTACGCCGCCGCCCAGGCCCGTGACGAGCAGGCGGCCGCCGGTCGCGCTGGTGCCGGTTCGTCGGGGGCCGGGCCGAGTGGGCTCGCCGTCCGGAACGACGGTGCCGCCCGGTCGTCCGGTGCCGAGTCGGGGCGTCTCCTGGCCGGGCACTCCGGCGGTGGGCCGAGCTCCGCCCAGCCGGCCGCGGTCGCGGCCCGTGCCGTCGACCCCGCCCCGCCCACCCGCCCGACCCGGACCGCCGACGTGTTCGCCCCGCGGCCGGTCTACCGGCCCGAGGCCGAGGAGCCCGGCCGCGGTCAGGGCCATGCCGATCAGGGTGGTTACGGGCAGAGCGGTGACCCGGACGACGGCTACGGCCAGGACCCCGCCGACCAGACCGTCGACGCGCGTGAGGGCTACGGCCTCGCCGTCTACGGGCAGGACGCCGACGACACCGCCCACGGGCAGCAGGATTACGCGCAGCCGGACTATGCGCAGCCGGGATACGGCCAGCCGGGTCACGGGCAGTCCGGGCGCGGTCAGGCGGGTCACGGGCCTTCCGGGCGCGAGAAGCTGGGATACGGGCGGCCCGGATACGAGCGTTCCGGCCACCCGCAGCCCGGTTACCCGCAGCCCGGCGCCGAGCAGCAGGGGTACGCGGGCCAGGACCGTGCTGGGCAGGGTCACGCGGGGCAGGGCTACGCGGGCCAGGAGCACGCCGGGCAAGCTCGGCCGGGCCAGGAGCACGCCGGGCAAGCTCACCCGGGCCAGGGGTATGCCGCGCAGGGTTACGCGGACCGGGACCACGCCGGGCAGGGACCCGCGAATCAGGGCCGCGCAGGCCAGGACTGGGCGGCCCAGGACCACACCGATCGGCGTGACCCGGGCCGGAACTGGGCCGGTCAGGACTACGCCGGGCACGGCAGTACCGGTCAGGGTGACGCGGCCCCGACCTGGGCCGACCAGGACTACGCCGCCCAGGGCGACCCGGGCCGGAACTGGGCCGACCAGGACCACGCCGGGCACGGCAACACCGGGCAGGACGACCCGGGCCGGAGCTGGGCCGATCAGAACTACGCCGGCCGGGGCCAGACCGGCCAGGATGACGTGGCTCAGGGCTGGGCGGATCAGGACCACGCCGGGCAAGGCCACGCCGACCAGGGCTGGGCGGATCAGGACCACGCCGGGCAAGGCCACGCCGACCAGGGCTGGGCCGATCAGAACCACGCCGACCAGAACCACACTGACCAGGGTTACGCCGAGCAGGGTTACGCCGAGCAGGGTTACGCCGAGCAGGGTTACGCCGGGCAGAGCCATGCCAACCAGGGCTGGGCTAACCAGAACCATGCCGAGCAGGGCTGGGCTAACCAGAACCATGCCGAGCAGGGCTGGGCCGACCAGGGTTACGCCGGGCAGGGGCCCGCGGATCAGCGCTATTCGGAGCAGGCCTACGGGGACACCGCTCCGGTGCAACGGGTCCAGGAAGAGATCGCCCACTGGCAGACCGGCCTCCAGACGGACGGCTGGGCGCAGCCCGGCGCCGGGGCGGGCCGTGAACCGGGCGGCCCGGCGAACTCCGGCGCGATGCGGCAGCTGCCCGCGACGCCGGACGGTCAGCGGGGCGGCCCGGGAACCGGATCGATGCGGCAGGTGCCGGGTCGGCCCGGCGGGTCCGGCCGGACCGGCTCCCTGCGGCAGGTGGCGGGTCAGACGGGTTCCGTGCCGCAGGTGGGACGTCCGCAGCCCGGCATCGGCCAGACCGGCTCCATGCGTCAGCTGGGTGCCCCCGACGCCGGAGGCCCGGTGCGCCGGCTCCCGTCACGGCCGGCGGGACAGCCGGGCGGGCCCGGGCAGACGGGGTCGATGCGCCAGGTGACCGGGCGTCCCGGGCCGGCGCAGGGTGGCACGGGCTCGATGCCGCAGATCCCCGCCCGCCAGCAGGACCACTCCGGAAACAGCCGTGGCGAAACGGTTTACCGGTACGCCGATGACGCCCAGGCCTACGACGAGCAGCAGTACGACGAGCAGCAGGGCCGCGGCTGGACGGGCCAGGACCAGTACGCCGACGACCAGTGGTCCGACCCGCAGCCCGCCGCCGACCAGTACGCCCAGCAGGGATATGCCCAGCAGGGATACGGCGGCGCCCGGTACGCCCGGCAGCCGTACGGCGAGCAGTACATCGACGAGCCGCACCGCTCGCAGCAGCAGTATCCGGCCGCGGACGACGATCGGGACACCCAACCGCAGCCGGGGTACCCGGCGGCCGACTCCTGGCAGGGCAAGCGATGAGCCAGCAGAACCTGCACGTCGGCCAGGGCATGGGTGCGGTCCCGGGGATGGACGTCCCGGCGTTCGAGGCGGGCGCCCCCACGGTGGCGGTCCGCACCACCGCACCGGTGGCGGGAGCGTCCCCGAAATCGTCCGGGCACCCGCTGTTCCGCCCGACCACGGCGTTCACCCACGACACCGAGCGGCCGGGCATCGACCCGGACCGGGTGGCCGCGGACTGGGCCCTGATGTACGAGTGGCTCGAGCGTGACCAGGAGATGGCGGCGGTCTGCGGTTTCGCGCCCGGCGACCTGAATCTCTCGGCCCGCCAGGCCCGCATCAACGAGCTGCGGGCCGAGGTCGGCCCCGGCCGCACCTTCGAGGTGCGCCCGGCCGAGATGCAGTTCTGGGTGCGCTATTCCTGGATCAACTCCGACCGCTGCTCCGGTCGCCAGCACGCGCTCCAGCACGCCGTGATCCAGTACCGGCCGGAGGTGCGCAGCGCCGTCGACATGCTGCGCGCCGTGGTCGAGCACGCGGACGTCGCGATGTCCGCGCCGGTGCCGCCGCAGACGGTCATCACCGTGCTCGGCGCCCCGACCCCGCCGGGGCGGCTCGGCCCGCTGTTCGTGTCCGAGCAGATGCTCCGCCCCGCGGGTTACCGCCTGCCCGGCGGCCGGTGGACCGGTGACGGCGGCTACCTCGACCTCACCGACTGGGTGCGCGCGCACGGCGGCGCCGGGCTGATCGAGCCGGTGCCCGGCTACCGCCCCGGCACGTTCGACCTGCTGCCGATGGTCGCGATGGGCGCGGACGGCGAGCTGGTGATGGCCACGGTGCCGAAGAGCGAGCGCTTCCTCATCGACATCCCCTGGCCCCGGCACCCGGAGAGCGAGCCGGACGGCGGCGACGACTCCGGTTACGGCGAGGCGTTCGCGACCTGGCCGGCCATCCCGCTCCAGACCAACTTCGACCTGGACATCGCCGGCCAGCGCTACTGCCTGATCTTCAACGGCTGGTACGTCGACGAGGAGCTGGCCACCAACTTCCTCGACGTGAACCGTTACGACTGGGCCGGCCGGGTCAGCGAGGCCATCCACGGTCCGGTCGATCAGCAGATGCTCTCGCGCACGGACCGTTTCGACGAGTACCGGACGGCGCAGATCGAGATCGCCACGCTGCGGGCGATCCGGGCCGGGTTCAAGAAGGCCCGGATGAAGATGAACAACCTGTCGGCCAGCCAGAGCGGCTTCGGCAAGTTCTGCGAGCGGCACCTCACCACCCACGGCGAGATGCCGCCCAACGACACCGGATGGACGGCGAACCGGGTCGGCTCCCGCTTCCGCTACGCCAGCCACCCGATGCCGCACCTGCCGCAGGAACGTGGCGCGGCCCTGGTCAAGCACTGGCTCACGGTGAAGTCGCTGCGCCCTGACGTGCCGGTGCACGTCGCCGACCTGGAGACCGGCCAGCTGACCGGGCCGCCGGCGAACCCGAACGTGAACCCGAACCCGGCCGAGGTGGCGGGCCGCCCCGGCCGTCACGCGATGCCGGTCTCCTACGCACGTGAACCCGGGCGCGAACCAGGCCGCGATCCCGGCCGGGATCTGCCGGACGAGGGCGCCCCCGCCCGCGGCGGCTGCCCGGTCGCCCACTGAGAAAGCCTCACCCGCACCGGGAGATCATGGTTGGCTGGGACCGTGACTGTGACGAGAGGACCGGCTGACATGAGCTCCCCGGTGATCCGGCGGTACGCGGCCTTCCCCGACACCAGCGGTGCGGGCGAGCGTGGCCAGGTGGGCAACCCGGCCGGCGTGGTGCTCGCGGCCGGTGCCCTGGACGAGGCGCAGATGCTCGCCGTGGCCGCCGGGATCGGTTACTCCGAGACCGCTTTCGTGCTGCACCAGGAGAGCGGCCGGGCCACGCTGCGGTACTTCTCGCCGCTGGCCGAGGTGCCCTTCTGCGGTCACGCCACGATCGCGACCGCGGTGGCCCTGGCCCAGGAGCAGGGTCCGGGCGACATCGTGTTCGACACCCCGGTCGGCCCGATCGCGCTGCGCACACGCATGGACGGCGAACAGATCACCGCCTCGTTCACCAGCACCACCCCGCAGGTCCGGGCGCTGGCCGACGAGGTGCTCGGGCGTCTGCTCGGCCTGCTCGGTCTCACCGCCGCCGACCTCGACCCGGCCCTGCCACCCCGCGAGTCGTTCGCCGGGAACTGGCACCCGGTCGTGGTGCTGGCCGACGCCGCCCGGTTCGACGCGTTCACCTTCGCCCCCGGCGCCGTGCGGGCCCTGATGGACGAGCGGAACTGGACCGGCACCGTCACCGTGCTGCACCGGCGCGGCCCGGACGAGTTCGAGGCCCGCAACCTGTTCCCGGTGGGCGCCATCACCGAGGACCCGGCCACCGGCTCGGCCGCCGCCTCCACCGGTGCCTACCTGCGCGACCTCGGTCTGCTCACCCCGCCGGCCCGGATCGTCATCCACCAGGGCCGTCACGTCGGGCGCCCGAGCCTGCTGCTGGTCGACGTGCCCACCGACGGCGGCATCGTGGTCAGCGGCACCGCCGTGCAGATCGCCGACGGCGCCTGACCTCCCGGCCCGGCGCCCCGGCCCCTCGACCACCCGGCCGCCCAAGGAACCGGCGATTCGGCGTCCACCGTTGTTCAACTCACCGCCGAATCCGCCGGCGGCGCGAGCCGTCGCAGCCGCCGCCGGTCGGCGGGCCGCACCGTGGCCCGGCGGATCTCCGGGTAGATCCCGATCCAGGGCCCGCCGGCGTCCCGGCCGAGCGACAGCGGGCCGCTCCGGCTGATCTCGCCGTCCCCCTCGTCGAGCCAGGCCAGCAGTTCCGGCGCCGAGATCCGCCCGTGCTCGATCGCGCAGTAGGTGATCCCGACGTCCCCCTGGTCGTCGCGCCCGAACGTCACCTCCACCAGGTCACCGTTCCGGGTGCGCACCCGTACCACCACCGCGTCGTCCACCGGTTCGTCCTCCACGTCCACCCCTCGTCGCGACGGCAACGGCGTCACCCGGACGGAGGCACGCAGGGCCAGGAGGCGGGACGCGGGAGCGACGCTCCCCCATACCGCGATCGCGCCTTCCACCATGCTTGTGCCCTTCTCGTTACTCCGTCCGGGTGACGCCGTGAACGTACGTCGGCACCGCGCGTCACCCGCAAGTGGTCAAAGTGGTGCTGTCATTTTGACCGGGTTGAAGTGACCGGATATGCCACCGTTTAGCATCGTCACCGTGAGCACTCTCGTGGACGCGGACCGGTGGGACCCCGATCAGCCCGATGAGCCGGGTCAGCCGGCGGAACTGCCGATCGGTGCCCTGCGCAGGTCGCTCGCCCGCAAGCTCCGGGAGGCCCGGGAGGCCGCCCGGATGTCGCGGGCCGCGGTCGAGAGGCGCGGCGGCGGCTCGCAGAGCAAGCTGACCCGGATCGAGAACGGCACCAGCATCCCGCGCCGCGCCGACGTCGAGTTCCTGGCCCGGCTGTACAAGCTGCCCGAGGAGACCGTGAACGCGCTGTCCGAGATGGCCGTCAAGGCCCGCCAGCAGACCTGGTGGGAGGTGCTCGGCAAGGGCCTGCCCTCGGAGGAGAACTTCGAGATCTACCTGTCGTTCGAGTCGTTCGCCCGCAGTCTCCAGGTGGTCGGCGGGCTGGTGGTGCCGGGCATCGCGCAGTCCGAGGAGTACATGCGCCACCGGCTGGCGGAGGTGCCCGAGCCGCTCGGCCAGGACGTCATCGACCGCACCGTGCAGATCCGGATGCGGCGTCAGGAAGAGATTCTCGGCCGGATCCCGGTCACCGTCGTGATCCCCGAGGAGGCCCTGCACCGCGAGCACGGCGGCAGCGGCGGCGTGCAGCGGCAGATCGCCTACCTGTGCGAGCTGAACTCCCGCCACGCCACCGACATCCGCTGCCTGCCCTACAGTGCGGGGCCCTACCAGGGCGGTTTCGGGGAGTTCACCATCCTGGAGTTCCCCGGCCACACCGGGGAACGGCCCGTGGTCTACACAGAGACGTACTTCGGCGGTCAGTACAGCGCGTCCGACGAAGTGCTCGGCGGTATCAAGCAGCGTTTCGCCGCCATCGCGTCCCGATCCGTCCCCATCGAGGAGTTTGCCGCATGAGCACCAAGGATCCACACACCTGGGTCAAGGCCGCCGCCAGCGCCGAGACCGGTAACTGCGTCGAGCAGCGGGTCGCCCGCCCGGACGGCCGGATCGAGGTGCGGGACACCAAGCAGCACGGCCGGGGGCCGACGCTGCGCCTGGCCCCCGCCGTGTTCCGGGCCTGGGTCGACGCCGCGAAACAGGGCGAGCTCGGCTGATTCCCGCCGTGATCATGCACGCCCTCGGGCCGGGAGGGTGCTGCATGGTCACGGCAGGAGATACATCCGGTTCGGCAGCCGGAAGGCCCGGCGGGCGTACCCGCCGTCGAGGTCGGACTGCTGGTCGCCGACGTTCGCCAGCAGGTCGTGCCCGAGCGAGGCCAGCCGTGCGCGCACCGAGCTCTTGAACTGCGTGGTCGACAGGTGCGGCTGGTCGGCCGGTTTCGTGAACAGCCCGGCGGGATCCGGGTAGCCCTGCTCGCGCAGGTTCTCCAGCGTCACGGCCCGCGCCTGGTCCGGCCGGTTGGTCAGGTAGAACAGCGAAAGGCCGCGCGCGGCAGCCGCTCGCGTGAACTCCGGCATCCCGCTCACCGCCGTCGGCTGCTTGCCCAGCACGAACCCGGCCAGCGCGCGCAGGTCGTCGTACCCGGCGAAATCGCTCGCGGCGCCGTAGGCGTAGGTGCTCAGCAGGGTGTCGTCGATGTCGAGCACCAGTGCGCCCCGCGCGAATCCGGCCACGAAATGGTGGACGTCGTCCATCACGCGCTCCACGTCGCGCAGGTACTCCGAGGTGGGGGAGACGCGGCCGGTCCCGGTGTCGCCGTAGTAGCGGCGGATCTCGGTCGCGGGGTGACCGGACGGCAGAAACCGGGGGAGGGCGGCCGCGGCGCCCGGGCTCGGGGTGCTCATGCCCCGACCCTTTCATACCGGTTCGTGGCGGGACCGGGTGAGGGAACGGCACCGGCCCGGCACCTCCCCGAAGGAGATGCCGGGCCGGTGCACCGATCGGATGGATCAGATCAGGTTCGGGCCCCGCAGATCGAACCGGTCGAGGTCGCTGACCTTGACCCAGGCCGCCACGAAGTCGTTGACGAACTTCGTCTTGGCGTCCTCGCTGGCGTAGACCTCGGCGAGGGCGCGCAGCTGGGAGTTGGAGCCGAAGATCAGGTCCACCGCGGTGGCGGTGTACTTGACCTCGTCGGTGGCCAGGTCACGGATCTCGTAGACGTGCTCGCCCTCGGCGGCCTTCCACTTCGTGCCGGGGGAGAGCAGGTTGACGAAGAAGTCGTTCGTCAGCACACCCGGCTTGTCGGTGAACACACCGTGGGCGCTGCCGCCGACGTTGTTGCCGAGCACCCGCAGGCCACCGATCAGCACCGTGGTCTCGGGGGCGGTCAGGTTGAGCATGTAGGCCCGGTCGACCAGCAGCACCTCGGGCTGGGTCTTCTCGCCCTCGCGCAGGTACTGGCGGAAGCCGTCGGCCCGCGGCTCGAGCACCGCGAACGAGTCGACGTCCGTCTCCTCCTGGGTGGCGTCGGTGCGACCGGCGTGGAACGGCACGGTCACCTCGACCCCGGCGTCCCGGGCGGCCTTCTCCACGGCGGCCGCACCGGCCAGCACGATCAGGTCTGCCAGGGAGATCTGGGCACCGCCGGCGGCGTCGAACTCGGACTTGATGCCGCCGAGCACACCGAGCACCTTGGACAGCTGCTCCGGCTGGTTGACCTCCCAGCTCCGCTGCGGCTCCAGGGCGATGCGGGCGCCGTTCGCGCCACCGCGCTTGTCGGTGGAACGGAAGGTGGCGGCGCTGGCCCAGGCGGTCTGCACCAGCTCGGCCACGGTCAGGCCGGAGGCCAGCACCTTGGCCTTGAGGGCGCTCACGTCGGCGTCCGACACCAGGGTGCCCGTGGCGGCCGGCACCGGGTCCTGCCACAGCTGCGGCTCGGCGACCCAGGGGCCGAGGAAGCGGCTGACCGGGCCCATGTCACGGTGCAGCAGCTTGTACCAGGCCTTGGCGAAGGCCAGGCGGAACTCCTCCGGGTTCTCCAGGAACCGCTTCGAGATCTCGCCGTAGACCGGGTCGAAGCGCAGCGACAGGTCGGTCGTGAGCATCGTCGGACGGTACTTCTTGGACGCGTCGTAGGCGTCCGGGATGATCTTGTCGTCGGTCTTGGCCACGTAGTGCTTGCCGCCACCGGGGCCGGTGGTGAGCTCCCACTCGTACCCGAAGAGGATCTCGAAGAAGCGGTTGCTCCACTCGGTCGGGCGGTCGGTCCAGGTCACCTCGATGCCGGAGGTGATGGTGTCTTTGCCCTTACCGCTGCCGTGCGAGCTGAGCCAGCCCAGGCCCTGCGCCTCGATGCCCTCGCCCTCCGGCTCCGGGCCCACGTCGCCGGTGTGCGCGCCGTGCGTCTTGCCGAAGGTGTGACCACCGGCGATCAGCGCGACGGTCTCCTCGTCGTTCATCGCCATCCGGGCGAAGGTCTCCCGGATGAACGCGGCCGCCTGGAGGAAGTCGGCGTTGCCCTTGGGGCCCTCGGGGTTGACGTAGATGAGGCCCATCTCGGTGGCCCCGACACCGGGCAGCATGTCCTTCTCGGACACGTAGCGGGAGTCGGCCAGCCAGGTGTCCTCCGGACCCCAGAAGATCTCCTCGGGCTCCCACACGTCGGGGCGGCCGAAGCCGAAACCGAAGGTCTGGAAGCCCATCGACTCCAGGGCCACGTTGCCGGCGAGCACCAGCAGGTCGGCCCACGACACCTTCTGGCCGTACTTCTGCTTGACCGGCCACAGCAGGCGGCGGGCCTTGTCCAGGTTGGCGTTGTCGGGCCAGCTGTTCAGCGGGGCGAAGCGCTGCCCGCCGTCACCGGCGCCACCCCGGCCGTCCTCGATCCGGTAGGTGCCGGCGGCGTGCCAGCTCATCCGGATCATCAGGCCGCCGTAGTGCCCGAAGTCGGCCGGCCACCAGTCCTGCGAGCTGGTGAGCACCTCGGCGATGTCGGCCTTGAGGGCCTCCACGTCGAGCTTCGCGAACTCCTCGGCGTAGTCGAAGTCCTCGCCCAGCGGGTTGCCCTTGGACGAGTGGGCGTGCAGGACCGACAGGTCGAGCTGGTTGGGCCACCAGTCCCGGTTGGTGCGCGGTGCGCCACCGGTCTTCGGCTCCGGCGGCTTGATCGCCGGGTTCTCGCTCTCGCTGCCCTGGGCCGTGACCGAGTCGTGCGCGACCGGGCAACCGCCCGCGTTCTGGGTGTCGCTCATCTGATTCCTTCCGGACTGGCCATTCATGGACGTGTGCTCGCGGTCGCGCAGTCGGGGCAGGTGCCCCAGTAGACGACCTCCGCCTCGTCGACCACGAAGCCGTGGTTGTTCGAGGCGGTAAGACAGGGGGCGTGGCCGACCGCGCACTCCACGTCGGCGATCGCGCCGCAGGAGCGGCACACGACGTGGTGGTGGTTGTCGCCCACGCGGGACTCGTACCGGGCCGTGGCACCCATGGGCTGGATGCGCCGGACCAGGCCGGAGTCGGTGAGGGCCCGCAGCACGTCGTACACCGCCTGGTGGGACACCGCGGGCAGTTCCGCCCGGACCAGCCCGATCACCGTGTCGGTGTCGATGTGCGGGTGGTCGTGCAGGGCGGTGAGCACGGCGAGCCGGGGCCGCGTCACGCGCAACGAGACCGAGCGCAGCTGGGCCTCGAAGTCGGACGTCATGCGAAGAACATAGGCCCTACTTTTGAGCAGTTCAAGTTTACGCAAGGGTAAATCCGATGACCCATGGTGCATGCTCCGGTGCGCCGGGTGCTCGCGACGAAACCCGATCGGCCCCTTGGGGTGACCACCCGATCTGCGTCGGGCCCCGTCCGGTCTCCGTCGAACTTCCGCCGGGTCCCTGCCGGCCTTTCCGGGGCCCTCATCGAGCCCCTGCCGGGTCTCTGCGGGAGGGCGCCCGTGGATGCTGGCCCGCGGGCACTCACCGTGTCCGGAGCCGTCGTCCGGGTGACCGCCAGGTGCCCTCGGCCGGCGAAAGTGCCCCAGTGATGCGGCATTAGCGCACGGGTGTATCTTGATCACAGCGGTTCGAGGGGCGGTGCCGGCACGGTCGCAGACCGGTCTACCGTGGCACGTCCCGTCGCGGCGTTCTCCCGGGCTGAGGCAGCTGGTCTGTGAACGTCGTTGTGCCGCAAGACAGTTCGCATTCCATTGCGGTTCTGCTCGGGGAGGGCAAGTCGACGTGCGCGCGCGTGTGATCTCGGCGCTGGCAATTCCACTGGCTGCTGTGGCGGTCCTGGCCGGCTGCGGTTCGGTGCCGCAGAACGGGACTCAGACCATGGCCTATGTCCGCACCGCCTATGCCGAGGCGGACGGCGGGGTCCGGGTGTCGCTACCGGTCTCGCTGCCGTCCGGCTACCGCCTCGACCGGATCTGGTCGGTGGCCAACGTCTACGACGAACGGGGGAAGGCGTCGTCCATCGCCCGCAGCGCCGAGTTCGCCGGACCGGACGGCACGGTGCGGGTGTGCACCGAGGTCGTCGAGGTGCCCGGTGACCTGTGCCCGCAGGACGACACCGCGGTCACGCACGACGACGACGGGCTGCGCCGCACGGTGACGGTCGAGCCGTCCACGAAGAAGACCCGGGCCACCGCCGCGTCGGTCTGGGGCGGCGACGTCACCTGGTCGGCCACCCCGGACGACTGGACCTGGCTCTCGTAATCCCTTTTCCGGCAGGCGTGTGCCGAATCACCCCGGGCCCGTGACCATCCGGTCACGGGCCCGTCGCCGTTGTGGCTGAGCGTGAATACTCCGGTCGGTAGTCGGCCGCGTCCTGCCGGTAACTGGGTATCGGCTAAGAGGTTTCGGAACAGGGGGAATCCCGCTAGGTCAAAGCGGTGACGATGTGGGAGTGTTCGCCTGGGGACGCCGCGGAGAGGATCGCCGCGCGTCAGAAAGTTTCGGGAGGGGAACCCAACGTGCGTGCTCGCGCGCTCAGAGCGCTCGCGATCGTAGCCGCCGTCGTCGCAACCACTGTCGGGTGCGGATCGTTCGACCAGAGTGAGTCGGCGAGACAACAGGCGCTCGTCGACGACGGATACGCCCAGGCCCGTGGCGGCGTGAAACTCGCGCTGCCGGTGGCCGTGCCGGAGGGCTACCGGCTCACCCGGTTCTGGTCCGTCGCGAACGTGTATACCGAGCGCGGCAAACCGGAGTCCATCGCCCGCAGCGCCGAGTTCAGCGGCCCCGGCGGGCCGGTGCGGGTCTGCGAGGAAGTCGCGAAGATCCCGGGCGACCTGTGCCCGAGGTCGAACATCGGGATCACCGAGAAGAAGGACGGCCTGGTGCGTACCGTCTCGATGGAGACCACGCCGCAGGACGACCCGCGCGCGGTGTGGGGCGAGGTCGGTTACTCGTCCGCCCTGGCCGACTGGTCGTGGCTGTCGCCGCCCGCGTGAGCGGCACGTTCGATCTCACCGTCCGCCTCACCCCGCCGGACGCGGAGCCGGCCGGCGCGGTGGTGCGCGCCGGCGCGGCCACCCTGGCCGGGATGCACGTCATGCAACTGCCGCTGTCGATCAGCTCGTACGTCGTCGACGCCAACGAACTGCTCGTGCGGCTCACGCTCTTCGACCCGCACCGCTCCGCCACCGAGTTACGGCTGCTCGCCGAGAGCACCGGCGCCGGCCTGGTCGAGCACGCCCCGGAGCTGTCGGGGTGGGGTTTCGAGGTCGAGGTCACCGACGGCGCGGCGTCAACGGTGGACGACGAGGAGCCCGGGACGGGCCCTTTCGCCGTCCATGACGCGTGGCCCCTGGACGGGATCGGCGAACGCCGCACCGAGGTGCTGGCCTCGGCGGGCCTGCTGCGCGGGCTCGCCCGGGAGGAACTCGGCGGCGGCACCGGTGACGACGGGGCCGAGGCGCTCGCCGGATGCCTGGTCAGTGCCGCCGGCCTGATGCTCGACCACCTGTTCGACGACCTGCACCGGCTGGAGAGCGCCCAGGCCGAGGACTCCCCGGACGGTTCCACGGACGGCTCCCCGGCCCTCCGGCCCGACCTCGGCTCCGTGCCGCAGCTGGCCGCCCTGCCCCGGCGCTACCGGCAGCGGTTCACACCCGCCTTCGTGCGGGCCTTCATCGTGGCGTTCACCGGCGTCACCGCCCGGCTGGCCGGCACCTGGACCCCGCTCGACTGCCTGGCCCAGGAACTGGCCGTTTACCGGCTGTTCGACGAGGTCGAGGACCTCGCCGACGACCTGCTGCTGGAGTTGCCCGGTCAGTGGCGCGACCGGCTGTCGGCCCGGCTGATCGCCGAGGACGACCTGGCCCTGCTCTACGACCCGGCGAAGGACCACGCCGCCGAACGTGCCTTCCCCCTGCCCCGCGGCACCGCACCGCTGGCCTTCGACGCCTGGTTCACCCCGTTCACCACCGGGTCGCCGTCGTACGTGGTGCCCCCGTGACCGGGCCGGGCGCGCGTCGTCCACCAGTTGACCGTCGGACCGGATATCGGTGGGCGGCGGCGCGGTGCAGGAGGATCGGGGCATGGGTGCGCACGTCTGGATCTCCGGGTGGCAGCAGCAGCGCTGCGGTGACGACTTCCGGGTCGGCTCGCAGGTGACCTGAGAGGTGGCGACCGGCGCCGCCCGCACCCGCACCGTGCCGGAGTGCGACGCGTGGGAACCCGAGCGCCGCGCCGAGAGCGAGGGACGCCGGTTCGAGGGCTGGGTGGTCGAGCTGGAGCAGGCCGGATACCTGGCCGGCGGCCGGAAGCCGGCCGCTCCCCGGCCGCGGGGGAATAAGCGGCGTCGCTCCTGACCGGCCGGTGGAATCGCCGGGTTCGGGGAGTTGTGGTTGCGTTCCGCGAGAACACCCACGGGACGATCTTTCCCGGCCACCTCGGACAGCGGCAGGACACCGGTAGCAGATGCAATTCGACAGCGAGTCCGCGGAAGCGGAGTTCATGTACCAGTACGCCCTGGCCGCCCCGGAGACGCTCGGCGTGAGCGCCCGGCGGCTCGCCGGCGGCGTGGTGATGCACATGCGGAACGACCCGATGTCGTACTGGAGCAAGGCCCTGGGGTTCGACCAGGACGTCACCCCCGGTCTGCTCGACGAGATCCTCGGCTTCTACGCCGGGTGCGGCGCCACCTCGGCCGTGCTCCAGTTCACCCCCGGGCTGCTGCCGGGCGGGTTCGCCGCCGAGGCCGCCGCCCGCGGCATCACCGCCGGAACGACCTGGGCCAAACTGGGCTGTGAGGTGAGCGAGGTGCTGCCCGCCGGCAGCACCGGCCTGCGGGTCGGCCGGGTCGCGCCGGAGCAGGCCGGTGAGTGGGGCGAGACGGTGCTGCGGGCCTTCGGGGTGCCCGGCACCCCGCTGTCGCAGATGGTGGCGGGTGCCGTGTCGGCCCCCGGCTTCCAGGCCTTCGCCGCCTGGGACGGTGACGTGATGGTCGCCGGTGGTGGGCTGCTCGTGCACGGCGAGGTCGGGTCGCTGCACACCGGCGCCACCCTGCCGGAGCACCGCGGGCGCGGCGCGCAGTCGGCGCTGATCGCCGCCCGGGCCGAGGCCGCGCGCCGGGCCGGGTGCCGCTGGCTCACCTCCGAGACCGGCGTGCCCGAGCCCGGCCGCGGCAACAGCTCGCTGAACAACCTGCGCCGGGCCGGGCTGCGGGTGCTGTACGAACGGCCGAACTGGCGCTGGAACGCCTGAGACCGTCTCGGCCCGCGGGGCCACGCGCTGCCGGCCGGCCACGGGGACGATGACGGGGACGGCACGACCCGATCGGGCGCCGCGGGATCCGCCGCCGTGCCGTGATCGTGGCGATACGCTCGGTGCATGCGGTTTCGGGGGAACGTCCGGGAGACACGCACACAGGCCCTGGTCAGGGGGTCGGTCGGGACACCGCTGCCGCGCACCAGCGGCTCGCCCGGGAACTGTGCAGGCTCCGGGCGGCGTCGAGCAAGAGCCTGAAGGAGCTCGAACCCGAGCTGCACGTCAGTGACTCGTCGCTGTCCCGCTACCTGTCCGGCCGGGCGGTGCCGCCCTGGACGGTGGTGGCCCGGCTGGCCCGCCTCGTCGGCCGCGAGCCCGGCGGGTCGTGCGACGGTTTCCCCACGCTCGAAGCCGCGGGACAGACTCCGGTGCAAGGGGTTACGCCGGCCCGGCCGCAGGGAGACGACCACGAGCCCACGGTGACCCTGGTGACCGGTGCCGTGGACGGGCGTCCCTCGATCTGGGCCGAGATCACCGGGGCCCAGGCCGGCGACCGGGTGTGGATCGACTGGTCCGACACCGAGGGGGTCTCACACACCCGGTGCGGGCCGTTCGGGGTGACGCCGCCCGACGGGGTGTCCCGGGCGGCGGAAGTGGTGGCCGGCCGGTGGTTCCGGGCCTGCGGCGACACCCCGAGGGCGGTTGCGGGCAGTCCCCGCAACGCCTGCACGGACTGGGACCCGGTGGTCAGCCGACGGTCGCCTCCAGGGTGACCGGCACGTTGCCGCGGGTGGCGTTGGAGTAGGGGCACACCTGGTGCGCGGCCTCGACCAGCTCGTCCGCGGTGGCCTGGTCCAGGCCGCCGAGCTCGACGTGCAGCGACACCTCCAGGGCGAAACCGCCGGCGTCGTTCGGGCCGATGCCGACCTCGGCGGTGACGGCGCTGTCGACGAGCTGGATCTTCTTCTTGCCGGCCACCAGCTTCAGCGCGCTGTGGAAGCAGGCCGCGTAACCGGCCGCGAACAGCTGCTCCGGGTTGGTCGCGCCGCCGGCCCCGCCCATCTCCTTGGGGGTCGCGAGGTCGAGATCGAGGATGCCGTCGGACGACTGGGCGTGGCCGTTGCGGCCGTCACCGGTGGCGGTGGCGACGGCGGTGTAGATGCTCGGCACGGGATCACCTCTCGTAGACATAGAACGTTCTGTCTCATGCATTCGACCAGAAGCGGGCGGGCCCGTCAATCGGTGCCGGCCCACCGGTGGCGTGTGCCCGGGTTATGGTGCAGCGCGTGAACGCTGCCGTCCGTACCCCTCCCGCCCGTGACCGCCTGCTGCGTGCGGCGAGTGACGTGTTCTACCGCGAGGGCCTGCGCGCCGTGGGCGTCGACCGGGTGATCGAGCGGGCCGGGGTCACCCGCGCCACCTTCTACCGGCACTTCCCCTCGAAGGAGCTGTTGCTTGTGGCCTACGTCCAGGGCCTGGACCGGGCGGTGCGCGAGCACGTCGGCGCGGTGCCCGGGACACCGGCCGAATCTGCCCGCTGGGTGCGCGATTTCACCCGGGCCATCGCCGATCAGCTGAGCGGGGAGGGATTCCGGGGGTGTCCCTTCATCAACGCCGCCGCCGAGTACCCGGACGCCGACCACCCGGTGCGGCAGGCGGTGAGCGCACACCGCGACTGGCTGGAGTCGTCGGTGGCCACGGCCCTGGAGCGGGCCGGGCACCCGGATGCCGAGGAGGGGGCCCGGCGCTGGCTGGCCCAGCGTGACGGCGCCATGGTGGGCGGCTATCTGGGCAGCCCGGCGGCGGCCGCGGCCACGCTGGTGGCGGCGGTGGACGACCTGGTCGGGGCGCGCTGAGCTCACCACCAGGGTCCTTGGTCACGAAGAGGCTCGAACGTTATTCGGCTTTAACCCTGCAAAACAGGACCAACGCCTCTTCGTGTGTCAGCCTGGACCCGAACCCAATGGTGAGTTTTAGGAAGCGAGCGCATGCCCTCTGTCCTCGACCGTGAACGGACCGTCGCCCCGCCCGGGTACAACCGGTGGCTGGTCCCGCCGGCAGCCCTCGCGGTACACCTCTCGATCGGTGAGGTGTACGCCTTCAGCGTTTTCAAGGCGCCGCTGGTCACGCACTTCGACTCCAGCCTGACCGCGATCGGCGTGGTGTTCTCCATCGCCATCGTCATGCTCGGCCTGTCCGCCGCCTTCGGCGGCACCTGGGTCGAGCGCAACGGGCCGCGCAAGGCGATGACTGTTTCCATGCTCTGCTGGGTCACCGGTTTCCTGGTCAGCGCCCTCGGGGTGGCGACCGGGCAGCTGTGGCTGGTCTACCTCGGCTACGGCGTGATCGGCGGCATCGGCCTGGGCATCGGCTACATCTCGCCGGTGTCCACGCTGATCAAGTGGTTCCCCGACCGCCCGGGCCTGGCCACCGGCCTGGCCATCATGGGCTTCGGCGGCGGCGCGCTGGTCGCCTCGCCGCTGACCAGCCGCCTGCTCGACGCGTACGCCGGGAAGCCGGAAGACGCGATCGCCCCCACCATGCTCACCCTCGCCGCGGTCTACCTGGTGCTGATGGCGCTGGGCGCCTGGGTGATCCGGGTGCCGGCCGAGGGCTGGACCCCGCCCGGTTACAGCACGGGTGCCGCCGTGGTGGCCGCCGCCCGCCGTCCCGGTCTGGGCCACGGGGCGCCGGCCGACCTGACCGCGAACCAGGCCATCCGCACCCCGCAGTTCTGGCTGCTGTGGACGGTGCTGTTCTGCAACGTCACCGCCGGCATCGGGATCCTGGAGCAGGCCGCCCCGATGATCCAGGACTTCTTCTCCGACGTCGACGCCACCGAGGCCGCCGGGTTCGTCGGGCTGCTGTCGCTGTGCAACATGGCCGGCCGGTTCGTCTGGTCGTCCACCTCCGACGTGATCGGCCGCAAGCCGATCTACGCGATCTACCTCGGCGCCGGGGCCCTGCTCTACCTGGTGCTGGCGTTGCGGGGAACGGCCGGCATCGGCCTGTTCGTGGCCGTGGCCTGTCTCATCCTGAGCTTCTACGGAGGCGGTTTCGCCACCATTCCGGCTTACCTGAAAGACCTTTTCGGCGGTCTCCAGGTGGGCGCCGTCCACGGCCGTCTGCTCACCGCCTGGTCGGCGGCCGGCGTGGTCGGCCCGATGGTGGTGAACCGGGTCGCCGACCACCAGACCGCGGCGGGCAAGTCGGGTGCGGACCTGTACTCGCTGTCGTTCGCGATCATGGTCGGCATCCTGGTGGTCGGTTTCGTGGCCAACGCCCTGGTGCGCTCGCTCGCCGGGCGGGCGCAGGCGCCGTCCGGGACGTCCGCACCGGAGTCCGCGCGGACGTCCACCTCCTGATCTCCAGAACAGAATTGAGGACGACGATGAGCGATGACGTGACCGCCCCCGCTCCGGCTCCTGCCCAGGGTGCCGCGGCGGTGGCCGTGGGCCTGTGGGTGATCGTGGGTTCGGCTCTGGTGTACGGGATCTGGGAGACGATCCAGAAGGTGTCGGCGTTGTTCGGCTGACCTGGTTCTGGTCCGGCGGCCGGTGGAGACGGACTCCGCCGGCCGCCGTTCTTCTGCGTGGACGTCAGTAGTCGCGGTGGGTGATGCGCAGCGCCGACGCGGTGAGCAGGACCGCGGTGTACGCGCAGGTGGTCGCGAGCGCGGCCGGATCGCCGCCGGTGGCGTCCCGGGCGGCGGTGAACGGCAGGTAGACCGAGAGTTCTTCCAGGCCGGGTGAATACGTGCTGGCGGCCAGGGCGGACAGCGGCTCCACCAGCAGGACGTCGAGCAGCACCAGGCCGACCGGGACCGCCGCGGTGCCGGTCAGCCAGCCCAGGGCCGCGCCCGCCCAGCACAGCAGCACGAGCGTGACCAGGTGGGCCACGAACACGTCGGGCACCTGCCCGGCGCCGATCGGGCGACCGAGCAGCTGGGCCGTGAGGAACGTGAGAACGGTCAGCAGCAGGCAGATTCCGCCGGTGATCGAGGCCAGCACGGTCAGTCGTGCGCCGGCCAGGGTGGTACGCCGGGGCTGCGCCACCAGCAGCACGGTGGCCAGGCGGTGCTGGGTGTCTTCGAGTACCGAGGTGACGCCGATCAGTACCACCAGCAGACCGGTCAGCGGGAGCAGTGACATCGACCCTGCGCCGGTCAGTACGGCTGTGGCGGTGTCGCCGGACAGGGCGCCGGGCGGGTCGGTGGCGGCGACGAAGGCGGCCGCGGCCGTGCCGAGAAGGACTGCGGCGAGGGCGAGGACACGGATCGTGCCCAGGGTGGCGATCCGGCGGCTCTCCATCCTGAGGGTGCTGCCCACGGTGCTCGGCCTCCTGTCAGCGGCCGCGGCCGGTGGTCTGGTGCTTGGTCGGGTGCTTGGTCGGATGCGTCGTGTACTCGGTGCTGGTGGCGGTGGCCTCGAGGAAGGCGTCTTCCAGCGATGAGGAGTGCGGTGACAGTTCGTGCAGCACCACGCCGTAATGGGCCGCGAGCTCGCCGATTTCGTCGGTGCTCGTCTCGCCGGCGACGACCAGCCCGTCGGGACCCCGCGGTGTGACGGGCCCGATGCCGTTCGCGTGCAGGCAGTCCGCGAGGTGGTGCGGGGTGGGGGTGCGGATCAGCACATGGCGGCGGGTGAACCGGTCGACGAAGTCGCCCAGCGGCCCCTGGGTGATGATGCGGCCGCGCCCGAGAACGATGACCTCGTCGGCGGTCTGGGCCATCTCGGCGAGCTGGTGCGAGGAGAGCAGCACCGTGCGGCCCTCGTCGGTGAGGGTGGTGAGGAAGTCCCGCAGCCAGCGGATCCCCTGCGGGTCGAGGCCGTTGGCGGGCTCGTCGAGGATGAGGTATTCCGGATCGCCGACGAGCGCCGCGGCGAGGGCGAGACGTTGCTGCATGCCGAGGGAGAACCCGCCGGAGGCACGACCCGCGACGTCGGTGAGACCGACCAGCCCGAGCACCTCGTCGACCCGGCGGTCGTCCGTGCCGGCGGCGGCCGCGAGCATGCGCACGTGGGCGCGGGCGCTACGGCGGGGATGGTGCGCCGTCGGGTCGAGCATGGCGCCCACCGTGCGGGTGGGCTGCCGCATCTGGTCGACGCGGCGCCCGCCGAAGGTGGTGACGCCGCCCCCGAGGCACAGCCGCAGCATCAGCCGCATGGTGGTGGACTTGCCCGCCCCGTTCGGCCCGAGGAACCCGGTGACCACCCCCGGCCGCACGTCGAACGAAAGGTCCCGCACCGCATGGACTCCGGCGAAGACCTTGCTCAACCTGCGAGCGCTGATGGACAGGCCGGTGCTCCTCGTTCGCGGGCGGCGACCCGGCACGGCCGGGCACGGTCAGCCGGCCCGCCGGGACGAAGTGGGTCAAAGAGTACACGGTGGGTGCACGGCGTGGATCAGGACCACCGGCGGGACACCAGGAGTGTGCGGGCCACCAACCTGGTCGGGATGATCGGGCGGCGCCGCCGTGCGTGGGCGAACTCGGTCTGAGTGTGGGCGAATCCGGTCTGCCTGTGGGCGAACTCGGTCTGCCTGTGGCGAACCTGGTCGGGTGCGAGTATGGCGCGCTCGATCGTGTGAGGATGAGGTGATCGGCTCGGGCGATACCGGCCGACGGCGCCGGAGGCCAGACCCCTCAGCATTTTTCACACCACCATCGGCGGCAGGGTGGTGTCAGAACCGAAGAGGTGTCCCCGGCCGGAGCGTGCGGACTGACCCGCCGGGAACATGCTTCGACGCCCTGGGTCCGCACTGTGACGGATCGGATGGGCCGGCCGCACCTGGTCCGCCGGTTGGCCTGGACTTCGCCACCGGGCGGGCCCCGATCTTCGAGGCCGGGTCGGCTCGTACCTCGACCCACGGCCGGTCCGGCCTCGGGCGGCAGGATGCTGATGCGCCTCTCGCCGCCCGAGGCGGAGGTCAGGGCTCCGACACGGCGTCGTCAGATCGGTGTGGATCGGTGTCGTGCGGATCGGCGGAGGGGGTGCCGGAAGTGACGGGCAGATGCGGGTTCTCGTCGGTGACCGGGACGACCGCGTCGGAGTGGCCGGGCCACCAGGCGGCGTGCCCGAACAGGGCGGTGAGGGCGGGGGTGAAGAACATCGCCATCACGAACGCCGCGATCACGATGCCGAACGACACCGCGAAGCCCATGGTCAGCAGCAGCGAGTTGCCTGCCAGCATGAGCGAGGCGAAGGTGCCCGCCAGGATCACGCCGGCCGCCGCGATGGTCGGGCCGGCATGACGGACCGCCTGTGCCGCAGCCTCTCTCGGGTCGCGACCCGCGCGGGCCTCCTCGCGGAGCCGGGCCACCATCAGGATGTTGTAGTCGGTGCCGAGCGCGACCACGAACAGGTAGATGTAGATCGGCAGCAGGAAGATCAGCCCCGGGTCGCCCTTGATCTGCTGGAACACGATCACCGTGGCGCCCAGCGTGGCGGCGAAGCCGAGGCCCACCGACACCATCAGGTACCAGGGTGCGACCAGGCTGCGCAGCAGCACCATCAGGATGAGCAGGATGATCGCCGCGGCCACCGGGAACACCACGGAGTAGTCGCGATTCATCGCGGCCTGGAAGTCGACGAAGACCCCGGCCGTGCCCGCCACATAGGCCTCGGTGCCCTGCGGTGCGGCCGCGTCGGCGGCCGGGCGCAGGTCGTCTTTCACCGCGGCCAGCGCCTCACCGGACGCCGAGTCGTATTTCAGGATGGTCATGACCAGCGCCGTGCTCGGGTCGTCGGGGGAGACGGTCGCGCTGACCACCTGCCCGATGCCCTCGGTGCCGGCGACGGCGTCGGAGAACGTCTTCACCTCGGCCTCGGTCAGCGCCCGGCCGTCGCCCGCGTGCAGCACGATCGGCGTCGGGTCGGTGGCGCCGGCGCTGAAGCCCTTCTGCTCCATCGTCGCGGTGGCGGTGGCCGACTCGACGTCGGAGGCCGAGTTGCTGTCACCCAGGTCGAAGGTCGGGTTGAACGACAGCGCGAACACCGACAGCACCACCAGGAACGCCCCGGAGACCGCGGCATAGCGCACCGGGTGCCGCCCCAGCGAGGCCCCGACCCCGGCGAACCTGCTGCCGCGCGGCTGTTCCCGCCACTTCTTCGAGGGCCAGAACAGGGCCCGGCCGAGCACCGTGACGGTGGCCGGCACCAGGGTGAGGGCCGCGAGCAGGGTGACGGCCACGGCCACGGCCAGCGACGGGCCGATCGACCGGAAGATGCCCAGCGATGACAGCACCAGCGTCATGAAGGCGACGAACACCGCCCCGCCCGCCGATGCGATGGCCTCACCGGCGCGCTCGATCGACAGCGACACGGCCTGCCGGTGCACCTCGCCGTCGCGGCGGGCCTCGCGGTAGCGGAACAGGAAGAACAGGATGTAGTCGGTGCCGATGCCGAACAGCACCACGATCAGGATGACGCTGGTGGACGGGTCGTGATTGAGGTCGAACGCCTTCTCGACCATCGCGATCAGGCCGCCCGCCACGGCCGAGACGATGCCGACCAGCACCAGCGGCATGAAGGCGATCAGCACACTGCGGAAGATGGCGCCGAGCAGCACGACGATCAGCGCGATGGTGGCGACGAAGACGATGGCCTCGGCGTTCTGGCCGGACTCGGTCTGGTCGTAGCCCTGTGCCAGCGCACCGGTGACGCCCTCGTCGAGCCCGGTGCCCTCGACCGCCCTGCCCACCTGATCCCGCAGGTCGGGAACCTGGTCCAGGTCGGCCGGGTCCTGCCCCGTGACCCCCGGCGCCAGGCCGATGTTGACGATGGCCGCCTGGTTGCTGGGGGAGGGGGTCACCTCGCCCACGGTGCCGAACGCGGAGCCCGGCCTGAGCCCCTCGGCGATGGTGGCGATGGTGGACAGGTCCTGCTCGCTGAGCGGGGCGCCGTCGGACCGGTCGAACACGATGGTGGCGCCGGCCTGCTGGGTCTGCGGGAACGCCTGGTCGATCAGCTCGTAGCCCTTGATCGACTCGTAGGTGCCCGGCAGGAAGTCGGCCTGGTCGGTGGTGGCGGTGACGGTGGGCGCGGTGGTCACCACCACGACCGCGAACAGCACCCAGGCACCCAGCACCCACCACGGCCGCCGGGACACGAGATGGCCCAGCCCTCTGAATACGCGTGACACCGCTTACCCCTCCGTCGCAGCTGATGCGGCTCGGAAAATCCCCACAAAGATCCCCAGAACGAACCTACCGAAATCTGCCCCAGGGGTCGCGCGAGTTACCGGAACGCGCCCAGGCCCTCAGCATGGCACCCGGGTCCGGCAGTTTCCGCGTGCCCGGCCGCCCGGTCGGCGGCAACCGCCCAGGAGGGCGGAATCGCTCAGCGGGAGCGGGAATCCAGGTCTTCCGGACGCTCCGGCTCGGCCGCCGGGCAGGGCACCGGCCCGAGGGCCCGGCCCACGTGCCACCAGCGCCCGAGCAGACGCCGCAGCTGAACACCGCAGTTACGGCAGTACACGTCGGCCATCCCCCGATCCTGCCAGAACCTGCCAGGATGGCGTGTGCTGATCGCTCTCGCCCAGATCCCCGGTGTTCCCCTCGACATCGAGGCCAACGTCGGCGCCCACGTCCAGGCGGTCGAGGCCGCGGCGGCGGCCGGTGCCCGCCTCGTGCTCTTCCCCGAGCTCTCCCTGACCGGCTACGAGATCGACGGCATCGCGTCCGATCCCACCCGGCAGCTGGACGACCCGGCGACCGTGGACGACGAGAGGCTCCGCCCTCTGCGTGAGGCCTGCACCCTGGCCGGCCTGACCGCCGTCGTCGGTGCCCCGACCCGCCGGGCCGGCCGGACCTACCTGTCCGCGCTCGCGCTCGACGGGCGCGGCGGGGTCACGGTGTACGACAAGCGCAACCTGTTCGGCGCCGAGAAAGACGTGTTCACCGCGGGAACCGGCGGCCGCACCCTGACCGTCTGCGACCGCCGCCTGGCTCTGGGCATCTGCTTCGACCTCAGCGACGACGACCAGGCCGGCGCCGCCGCGGCCGGCGACGCCTGGATGCTGGGCGTGCTGCTGACCGGTCCCGGCTACGCGGCCGACGCGGCGCGCGCGGCCCAGGTGGCCCAGCGGCACGGCGTCACCGTGGTGCTGGCCAACCACGCCGGCCCGTCCGGGGGCATGGTGGGGTGCGGCGGTAGCGGGATGTGGACGGCGGACGGCGGGCACGTCGCGGCGGACGCCGGTGACCAGGAGCAGGTGGCGGGGGTGTGGCTGTTCGACCTCGACGATGCGGCGGTGCATCGCCGGATCGCCTGAACGTGCCGCGGGGGCCGGGCCCGCTACCGTCTCCGGATGGATGACCTGACAGACCGGCGCGACGACGCCCGGGAGACCGCGGGCACCACTCCCTCCGAAACGCTGGGCGATCTGCTCGCGCTGGAGCTGTACGCCGCCCGCGGCGTCTCGGTGACCGGCGACGACGCCTCGGTGGACTGCTGGCACGACACCCGCGAGGGCGGCCTGACCGCCTCCGCGACCGGCGCCGACGGGCGTCCCCACCTGATCCCCGCCGCGCTGGGAACCCTTGCCGCCGTGCGGTTCACGACCGGGCACCTGGAGATCCCCGACGTCCCCCGGCTGAATCCGGGCGACGGCGCGTTCCGGGCGCTGGTGGTGGCCCGCAACCGCGCCCTGGAGACCGGCACGCTGCTGGCCAAGGGCGACGCGTACGGCATCGGCCTGGAACGGCTCGCCGACAACGCCATGGGCACCCGGTTCCGGGCGGGCGGCGAGGAGGCCCTGCTCACCCACACCGAGACGGTCGCGGAGAACCTCGGCGCCGTGCACCTGTACGAGCTGCACCTGACCGGCGAACGGGCGCTGGCGGCGCTGGACGGCGACGGGTCGTCCGGCATCACCACCGACGACGACACCTACACCGCTCCCGTCACCACGCCCGATCCTCTCCGGGTGGGCGGAACCGGCCTGGGGGTGGACCTTTTCGCCGTCCTGCTGATCCGGGGCGAGGCGAGCGAGGAGCAGATGGACGACGTCCGCTCCTACCTGGCCTCGGCGTACCCGCTCGGCTCGGTACCGCGGGCGGTGGCGCCGGCGGGGGACGAGCAGACCGGCATGATCGCGGTGAACACCGGTGGCCGCGCCCGCATCCCGGCGATCGTGCGCTGTGACGACGACAGCCTGGTGCTGTTCGCCGAGCACCGCTGGAACGGCGACGCCGACTCCGGCCACATCGGCACCGTGGCCCGCCGCTCCACCGACCGGGGCGTCACCTGGGGCGAGCAGTTCACGGTGGCCGACGACGGCGAGAACTGCCTGGGCAACCCGGTTCCCGTGGTGGACCGGAGCACCGGCCGGCTGCACCTGCTGCTGACCGGGAACCGGGCCACCGACACCGAGGCCGAGATCAACGCCGGCACCTCCGACGACACCCGGCGGGTGTACCGCACCTGGTCGGACGACCACGGCGTGACCTGGGCGCCGGTCACCGAGATCACCGCGTCGGTGAAGGACCCGGCCTGGCGCTGGTACGCGACCGGCCCGGGCGGTGCCGAGCAGCTGGCGAGCGGCCGCCTGCTGGTGCCCTGCAACCACTGGGACCCGGCGGTCGCGGCCTACCGCTGCCACGTGATCCTGTCCGACGACCACGGCGAGACCTGGCGCACCGGAGGCATCATCGAGACCGACCGGAGCAACGAGGTGCAGACCGCCCAGCTGCCCGACGGCACCGTGGTGGCGCACGTGCGGGTGCAGATGGACAACAACCCGCCCGGTTTCAAGTGGTGGTCCACGAGTGACGACGAGGGCGTCAGCTGGTCACCCGCCGTCCGCAACCACAGCCTGCCCTCGACACCCGTGCAGGACGACATCCTGGTGCTGCCCGGCGGCCGGCTGGTGGCCACGAACCACCAGGACTTCACCGGCCGGTACCACCTGGCGGTCAACGTCTCCACCGACGGAGGCCGCTCCTGGCCCGCGTACACCGTGATCCGGGTGGGCGAGCGCGGCAACGGCGCGGCCTACTCCGACCTGGTGCACGTGGGCGGTGAGCGGATCGCGGCGACCTGGGAGGCCGGTCGCGAGATCTCGGTGGGACTGTTCGACGTGGTCTACCCGGCGCACCCTGACCGAGTCGACTGAGTCAGTTGGCGAGCGACTGGGTCTTGCCCTTCTCGTCCAGCGTGACATTGGGGACGCTGATCCACCGGATCCGCTTCAGCTGGTGGGTGTCCCGGTCCCAGGACCGGAACCGCATCGAGAAGTGTGTCGGGATCGTGCTCTTCGCGGACCGGTACACCGGGGTGACCTCGTAGACGGTCACCGTGTTCGCCGCGCCGGACGAGCGGATCCAGGCGTTGGCGTGCTTCTCGAAGTCCCGCATCGACACCTTCATCACCGGCCTGCTCTTCGCGGTGCTGTTGATGTTGATGCCGGCCTGCCAGCAGGTCACCAGGTTGCCGGTGGAGGCCTCGTTCGGGCCGCCGAGCACGGCCGGCACCAGGTGGCAGCGGGCCAGGCCGTTGCCGGACGCGCTCGGGAACGCCGCCGCGCCGGTCTTCTGCCCGTCCAGCCAGCCCGCCGGGTTGCCGGTGGGCGCGGTGGGGTGCCCGGACACGACCGGCTTCTCGAAGCAGGCCTCGCCCACCTCGGTGCGGCCCCCGGCGGCGCCCTGGTCGCTGCCTCCGGTGGGCCGGATCACGAAGTTCTTCCAGCCGGTGGTGCCGTGCGGGGTGGCCCCGGCCGGCTCCAGGTCGGCGCAGCCGACCGGATCCTCGTCGTCCGGGTCGGGCTGCGGAACCACGACGCCGGAACCGGAGGGCTGCGGGGCGGGCTCGGCGCCCCCGGTGGTGCCGGGGGCGGTGGTGGTGCCGGGTTGCGTGCCGTTCCCGGGCTGTGTGCCGGTCTGCCCTTCCGGCTCGGCCTGCGGTTCGGTCTGCGGTTCGGCCTGCTCCAGCAGGTCGTCGAGCAGGTCCTGACGCGAGAGCATCAGCCGCACCAGCGTCTTCACGTTGACCCTGGCCACCGCGCGCACGTCGACGGTGCCGCCGTAGGGCACGGTGTAGGGCACCCGGGCCCCGTTCATGGCCCGCGACTTCGCCTCGGCCTGGGCCTTCGCCCGGCTCAGAGCGCTGCGCAGCTCGGGGCCGGCCGAGGTGGTGGTGCACTTCAGCGTCTTGCTCTTGTCCAGCTTCATGGTGGTGACGGCGGTGCATTTCCCGGCGCCGGTCTTGCCGTCCACCTCGATGTCGGCGGTCAGCGAGGCCCGCACCGTGCCGGAGGTGACCTCGCTGTCCGAGCCGGCGGTGCGCGCGCCGGCGGTGATCCGGGCCGACACCGAGCAGCTGTACTCGGTGCAGTTGATCGCGGCCTGCTGCTCCAGATCGAGGACGACGCCCGGGTCGACCGTCTTCGCCGTCGTGCGGGCACGTTTCACGATCTGCTCGAAGGCCTCGTCCACCTGGGCCGCGGTGAGCTGGACCGGGGTGGCGGTGGCGGACGCCGCGGCCGGGCGCGCGAAGGAGACCGGATCGGCAGCACCGCCGGCCGTGCTGTCGGTGTCGGCTGTGTCGTCGGTGCCGGAGCCGGCCGAGAGCACCGGGACCGACATCAGCCGGTGCGGTGAGGACGCGCTCACCCGGACCGGCCCGGACGGCGTGGTGACGGTCAGCATGCCCTCGTCGTCCCCGTTCGTGGACGCCGTGGGCGTGGTGGTGGAGTCGGCCGCGGTGAAGTCGGTGGCCGGGTCGTTGAGGTCGTCCAGCACCCGCTGGGCCAGGTCGGACGGGTCGTCCGGGACGTCACCGAACGAGACCCCCAGGTACTCCGCGGTGGCTGGGCCGGCCTTCACCCAGGTCGCCGTGGTCTCGGTGGCGCTCGGCTGGAGCGCGTTGACCGAACTGGCCGGCAGCTGCACCGAGGTCACGCCGTCGGTGCGGATCACCGGGTACACGCCACCGCGGGCCTCGACCGAGCCGGTGTAGTCGCCGAACAGCGTGAGCTGCACCGAGAAGACGCCGTCGTCGTAGTGCGCCCCCGGCGCCTGCGCCAGCGCGAGCACGGCCTCCTCGAACGGTGCGCGCCGGTGGGCCAGCCGCACCGCGGCCGACTCCCCGGGCGCCGCGCCGTCACCCGCCGGGTCGTCCGCACCGCCCGACATCCGGACCACCGCCACCGCCCCGATCAGGAGCAGCACGAAGCCGGCGGCGAATCCCCAGATCAGGCGGGACGAACCAGGCCGGGGTGTGCCCGGCCCGGACGTCCATCCGCTGGAACCCTGCTGTGTCACGACCGCCCCCTGGATCTCCCTGCCCCCACTTCGGCGGTGGAGATTAGCAGGAAACGGTGTCTTTCATGGAGGTTCAGAGGCCGATGGTGGTTTCGTAGGCCTTCTTCACCCGCTGCGTCACCTCGGCCGGGTCGGCGTCCCACAGCTCCTGGTTGAAGATCTCCACCTCGATGTCGCCGGTGTACCCGGCGTCGAGCACCCAGCGGGTGACGGAGGCGAAGTCCACGTGCCCGTCGCCCATCAGGCCGCGCGAGAGCAGGGCGTCGGCGGGGAACGGGGTGATCCAGTCGCACACCTGGTAGGCCGCGATCCGTCCCTCCCGCCCGGCCCGGGCGATCAGGGTGGCCAGGTCGGGGTCCCACCACACGTGGAAGGTGTCCACGACCACCCCGGCCACCTCGGCGGGCAGGTCGCCGACGAGGTCGAGGGCCTGGTCGAGGGTCGAGACCACGCCCCGGTCGGCGGCGTAGATCGGGTGCATCGGCTCCACGGCCAGCACCACCCCGGCCGCGGCGGCGTGGCCGGCCAGCGCGGCCACCGCGTCGGCGGCCCGGGCGCGCGCGCCGCGCAGGTCCCGCGAGCCCTCCGGCAGGCCGCCCGCCACGAGCACCAGCACCGGCCGTGACCCGGGGGCCCCGGCCGCGGCCAGGGCAGCGGTCTCGTCGATGGCGCGCCGGTTCTCGTCCAGGGCCTGCTGCCGGGCCGCCGGGTCGGCGGTGGTGAAGAACCCGCCCCGGCACAGGCTGGAGAACCGCAGGCCGGAGTCCGCGACCAGGCGGACGGCCTCGGCCAGCCCCACCTGCGCCACCGGCTCGCGCCACAGCCCGATCGAGCCGATCCCGGCCCGCGTCGTCACCGACAGGGCGGTGGCCAGATCGGCGTACTTGATCGTGGCCTGGTTGAGCGACAGCCGGCTCACGGGTGCACCGCGCCCGAGGTGCCCGCCGTCCCCGGTTCACCGGTGACCAGGGCCGGGAGCTCGATCCGGCGGCCGGTGCGCGAGCTCTCCAGACCCGCCTCGGCCAGCCGCACGCCGCGCGCCCCGGCCAGCAGGTCGTAGGAGTACGGCCCGTCCTCGGCCACGTGCCGCAGGAACTGCTCCCACTGGGTGCGGAAACCGTTGTCGAACACGTCGTTGTCGGGCACCTCGGCCCAGTCGGTGAAGTAGTCGTGGGTCTCGGCCAGATCGGGGTTCCAGACCGGTTTCGGGGTGGCCGTGCGGTGCTGGGCCCGGCAGCCGAACAGCCCGGCGACGGCGCTGCCGTGCGTGCCGTCGACCTGGAACTCGACCAGTTCCTTGCGGTTCACCCGCACCGCCCACGACGAGTTCACCTGGGCGATCACGCCGCCGGCCAGCTCGAACACGGCGTAGGCGGCGTCGTCGGCGGTGGCCGGGTACTCCCGGCCCTGCTCGTCGGTGCGGTTGGGCAGGTGCGTGACCGCGCGCGAGTAGACCGCCTCGACCGGACCGAACAGGTTCTCCAGCACATAGTTCCAGTGCGGGAACATGTCCGCGACGATGCCGCCGCCGTCCTCGCTGCGGTAGTTCCAGCTGGGCCGCTGGGCGCTCTGCCAGTCGCCCTCGAACACCCAGTAGCCGAACTCGCCGCGGATCGACAGGATGCGGCCGAAGAACCCGGACTCGACCAGGCGGGCCAGCTTGCGCAGGCCGGGCAGGTACAGCTTGTCGTGCACCACGCCGTTCTTCACCCCGGCCGCCCGGGCCAGATCGGCGAGTTCCAGTGCCTCGCCGAGGGTTCCGGCAGTGGGCTTCTCGGTGTAGATCGCCTTGCCCGCGGCGATCGCCTGGCGGATGGCCGCCACCCGGGCCGAGGTGATCTGGAAGTCGCCGTAGACCTGCCACCGCGGGTCGCTCAGCGCGGCTCCGAGATCGGTTGTCCAGTCGGTGATGTCGTGCTTCTTGGCGATCTCCGCCAGCTTGCTTTCGCTGCGGCCGACCAGCAGCGGTTCCACCTGAACCCGGGTGCCGTCGGAGAGCGGTACGCCGCCGGCCTCGCGGATCGCGAGCACCGACCGCAGCAGGTGCTGCCGGTAGCCCATGCGTCCGGTGACGCCGTTCATGATGATCCCGATGGGCTCGTGTGCCATGCCGGCTCCTCGTTCTGTGGCGATCGGGCGCGGGTCGATCGGCGATTCGATGCTCGCGCACGGGAAAAGGCGGCAGGGGGCCGGCGGCGGATCCGCTGCCGCAACCCTGCGGTAAACGCTTTCCGCAAAGCCTGGCACCTGCGGCCGGTGCGGTCAACCATTCGCCCTGGCGCAGGCGGGGAATGGTTTGACCGGCTCTGATCGACTTCGCCGTGTCCAGATCGTGGCTAAAAGTTGTCGGCAAGCATTGCGGGGTCGGGCGTGAGCTGTTTCACTGGTCCCGCGCTGGATAGCGCTTTCCCCTGCGGCAACGTGGCTTGGCAGGTAAGGAGGTCGGCCTTGAGTGTGGTCAGTGAGATCCGGGCGCTGAAACAGCCCCCTGGAGGCTCCGGGCGCAAGGGGCGGGTCAGGACCCGTGACGGGAAGGCCGCCGCCGTCTTCCTCGCCCCCTGGTTGTTCGGGCTGGTCGTGATCACGGCCGGTCCCATGCTGATGTCGTTGTACCTGTCCTTCACGGACTACAACCTGCTCAGCAATGCGAATTTCACCGGGCTGGACAACATCCAGCACATGCTGAACGACGATCGTCTGGCGAAAAGCCTTACGGTCACCCTGATCTACGTGTTCGTCTCGACCCCGATCCAGCTGGCCTTCGCCCTCGGGCTGGCCGTCGTGCTGGACCGCGGGCTGCGCGGCCTGTCGCTCTACCGCTCCATCTTCTACCTGCCCTCGCTGCTGGGTTCCAGCGTCGCGGTGGCGGTGCTGTGGAAGCGGGTGTTCGGCGTCGACGGTCTGGTGAACCAGTTCCTGGCCGTGTTCGGGATCGACGGACCGGGCTGGATCTCCTCGCCCAGCACCGCGCTCTCCACGCTGATCCTGCTCCACGTCTGGACTTTCGGCGCCCCGATGGTGATCTTCCTGGCCGGCCTGCGGCAGATTCCCCGGGAGTTCTACGAGGCCGCCTCGGTCGACGGCGCGAGCCGGTGGCAGCAGTTCCGCACCATCACCGTGCCGATGCTGTCGCCCATCGTGTTCTTCAACCTGGTGCTCGGGCTGATCGGCGCGTTCCAGTCGTTCACCCAGGCCTTCGTGGTCTCCGACGGCCGCGGCGGGCCGTCCGACTCGACCCTGTTCTACACGCTGTACCTGTACCAGCAGGGTTTCGTGAACTTCAACATGGGCTACGCGTCGGCACTCGCCTGGCTGCTCCTGCTGATCATCGCGCTGTTCACGGCCATCAACTTCTGGGTCTCGAAATTCTGGGTTTTCTATGACAACTGACACGTCGGTGGCCCCGCCCGTGGCGCAGCCACCCCAGCAGCCCGCTTCCGTGCACACGTCCCGGCGCGGCGTCCGTTCCCGGATCGGCTCCGTGTTGCGTCACGCCCTGCTGATCCTGGCCGCGTTCGTGATGCTGTACCCGTTGCTCTGGATGATCGCCAGCTCACTCCGGCCGGACAACGAGATCTTCAGCAGCTACGGCATTTTCGTGAACACGTTCGACACCTCGCACTACCCGGACGGGTGGAACGCGCTGGCCCAGCCGTTCAGCGGCTACCTGCTGAACTCGGCGATCGTGGTGCTCGGGGCGATCCTGGGCAACCTGGTGTCGTGCTCGATGGCGGCGTACGCCTTCGCCCGGCTCGACTTCCCGTTCAAGCGCAGTGCTTTCGCGGTGATGCTGCTGACGATCATGCTGCCCGTGCACGTGGTCATCGTTCCGCAGTACATCCTCTGGGCGAACCTGGACCTGATCAACACGTTCGTGCCGCTGATCCTGCCCAAGTGGCTGGCCACGGACGCGTTCTTCATCTTCCTCATGGTCCAGTTCATCCGCGGCATCCCGCGTGAGCTCGACGAGGCCGCCCGCATCGACGGCGCCGGTCACGCCCGGATCTTCCTGCGGATCATCCTGCCCCTGATGGTCCCGGCCCTGGCGACCACCACGATCTTCACGTTCATCTGGACCTGGAACGACTTCTTCACCCAGCTGATCTTCCTGACCGACCCGAACCTCTACACGGTGCCGGTCGCCCTGCGCTCGTTCATCGACGCACAGGAGAACAGCTCGTACGGCTCGCTCTTCGCGATGAGCGTGGTGTCCCTCATCCCCATCTTCCTGGCGTTCCTGCTCGGTCAGCGCTACCTGATCCAGGGCATCGCCACCACCGGAGGCAAGTAATGAGCACCCCCTTCTCCCGCCGGTCACTGCTCGGCGGCGCGTTCGCCGGCCTGTCGATGGCCGGCCTGGCCGCCTGCGGCGTGAACAACGACACCGCGGCGGGCGACATCGCTCTGTCCGACGAGGACGTGACGCTGCGCCTGACCTGGTGGGGCTCGGACGCCCGGCACGAGGCCACCCAGAAGGTGATCGACGCGTTCCACCAGGAGAACCCGAAGATCACGGTCAAGGGCGAGTTCGCCGACTGGACCGGCTACTGGGACCGGCTGGCCACCACCTTCGCCGCCAACGACGCCGCCGACGTGGTGCAGATGGACGAGCTGTACCTGCGCACCTACGCCGACCGCGGCTCGCTGCTCGACCTGACCAAGACCAAGGAGTTCCTCGACACCAGCGGCATCGACGCCGTCACCCTGGCGGCCGGCCAGGCCGGTGGCACCCAGTACGGGCTGCCGATCGGCAAGGGCGCGCTGTCGGTCGTCACCAACAAGACGGTGTTCGACAAGTACGGCATCGACCTGCCCGACGACTCGTCCTGGACCTGGGAGGACTTCGCCCAGCTCTCCTCGGACATCGCCAAGGCCTCGGACGGCGACGTGGTCGGGGCCGGGGCCCTGGGCACCGAGGCCGCCCTGATCACGATCTTCGCCCGGCAGCACGGCGGCACCCTGTTCGACGACTCCGGCAAGGTGGTGCTCGACCCGGACGTGCTGGCCCAGCTGTGGGAGCTCACACTCAAGATGGCCGGTGACGGCGCGCCCTCGGCCGAGTCGTCGGCCGAGCAGCTCACCGCCACGCTGAACCAGACCTGGCTGGTGCTGGGCAAGCAGGCGATGAACTTCAACTACAACACCCAGATCTCCGCCCTCCAGGCGGCGGCGAAGGACACCGAGTTCGTACTGCTCCAGCTGCCGCGGTCGGCCGACGGCAGCTCGCCCGGCTTCTACTACAAGCCGTCGATGTACTGGTCCATCTCCTCGGGCAGCGAGCACCCGGCCGAGGCCGCGAAATTCGTGGACTACCTGACCAACTCGCCGGAGGCGGCGAAGATCATCGGCACCGACCGGGGCATCCCGGCCAACGCGCAGACGCTGGAGGCCATCCGCTCCTCGCTGGACGCCCCCTCGGAGCAGGCCGCGGCGTTCAACGACAAGGTGGCCTCGCTGGTCACCGACCCGCCCGCGCTCACCCCGGCCGGCGCCAGCGACATCAACAACCTCACCGGGCGCTACGTGCAGGAGGTGCTGTTCAAGCGGCAGACTCCGGCCGAGGCCGCGAAGAAGTACCTGGAGGAGCTGACCAGCGCCGTCGACAGCGCCTCCTGACCAGCCCCCACCGGTAGCCAGACCAGCATCATCCAGCGCAGGAGGGACACGTCATGCCCAGCGGCAGCAGGTACCGGGTGGCGATCGTGGGGGCGGGGGCGATCGCCGGGGCACACCTGAAGGCGGTCCAGGCCCTCGGTGACCGGGCCGAGGTGGTCGCGGTCGCCGACCTGGACGGTGACCGGGCCACCGGGTTCGCCACGCAACACGGTGTGCCGCAGGCGTTCACCGACGTCCCCACCCTGCTCGAGCAGGCCCGGCCCGACCTGGTGTCGGTCTGCACGCCGCCGGGGGCCCACCGGGAGACCGTGCTGGCGGCGCTCGCGGCGGGTGCCTGGGTGTGGTGCGAGAAACCGCCGGTGCTGTCGCTGGCCGAGTACGACGAGCTGGCCGGTGCGGAGGGTGAGCAGGGCCCCTACGTGGGGTACGTGTTCCAGCACCGGTTCGGCTCGGCCGCCCGCACCTTCCGCGAGCAGGTGGCGGCCGGCACCCTCGGCCGCCCGCACGTCGCGGTCTGCCACACGCTCTGGTACCGCGACCACGACTACTACGCGGTGCCGTGGCGCGGGAAGTGGGAGACCGAGGGCGGCGGCCCGGCGATGGGCCACGGCATCCACCAGATGGACCTGATGCTGTCGCTGCTCGGCGACTGGCGCGAGATCACCGCGCTGATGGGCACTCTCGACCGGGACGTGCAGACCGAGGACGTGTCGGTGGCCGCGGTGTCGTTCGAGAGCGGGGCGCTGGCCACCGTGGTGAACAGCGTGCTGTCGCCGCGGCAGACCAGTTACCTGCGGTTCGACCTGACCGACGCCACGGTCGAGGTGGAACACCTGTACGGCTACGACAACTCGAACTGGACCTGGACGCCGCGCGAGGGGGTGGACGCCTCCGGCTGGGCGCCCGCCACCGACGAGGCCAGCTCGCACACCGCGCAGCTGGGCGCCTACCTGGACGCGATGGACGCGGGGGAGCGGCCACCGGCCAGCGGCCACGACGGCCGCCGCAGCCTGGAACTGGTTGCCGCGCTGTACCAGTCCGCCATCACCGGGCAGCCGGTGCGGCGGACGGACCTGAAGCCCGGAAACCCCTTCTACACCGCACTCGACGGCGGCGGTCGCTACACGCCGCACCGTCCCGGGGAGGACGCCCGATGAGCACCGCTCTCACCGTCAGCCACCAGCACGGCCACAGCATCGCGCTGGGGGTGGGCCGGGTGGAGATCCTGCGTTACGTGTACGGCGAACAGATGCCCCAGTTCGAGGCGCCCAAGCCGTTCCTGCACCCGATCCGGACCCTGTCCGGGGCGCTGGTGTCGGCGTACCGGCCGTGGGACCACCGCTGGCACAAGGGTCTTCAGATGACCTGGTCGCACGTGTCGGGACAGAACTTCTGGGGCGGCAACACCTACGTGCACGGCACCGGCTACGTGCCGCTGGAGAACGTCGGCGGGATGCGGCACGACGGCTTCGGCGTCATCGAGCACGACGGTTCCGGCCTGACCCTCCAGGAGCGGCTGACCTGGGTGACCCAGGGCGGCGAGGAGTGGGTCTCGGAGACGCGCGGGCTGCGGGTGCACGACATCGACACGCAGCGCGGGTCGTACGCCATCGACGTCCACAGTGAACTGACGAACGTCCGGGGCGAGAACCTGGAACTGGGCAGCCCGACCACCCACGGTCGCGAGAACGCCGGCTACACCGGGTGGTTCTGGCGCGGGCCGCGCGGCCTGACCGGTGGCCGGGTGCTGGCCGCCGACGGGGCCGGGCCGGAGGCGATGGGCACACCGTCGGCCTGGCTGGCCTACACCGGGCCGAACGACGAGGTGGACGGCGAGGTGACGATCCTGGCGGTGGCCGGGAAGACGTCGCACGGCTCGCTGGAGTGGTTCGTGCGCAACGAGCCGTTCCCGGCGATCGCGCCGTCACCGGCCTTCCACGACGAGATCGTGCTGACACCGGGCGAGACCCTCACGCTCTCGCACACCTTCGTGATGGCCGACGGCGCGTGGACCCGGGACGACGTCGAGAGCTACCTGTCGCGATGAGCGCCCCGCTGCCCGGTGGGGTGGGCCTGAGCGCCCTGCGGGTGTATCCGTGGGAGGCGCTCGACGGTCTCTGCGGCGGCTCACCCCACCTGCATGTGTGCTGCACCGAGGCCTATCTCGTGGTCTCCGGCAGCGGCCGGCTGCACACGCTGACCACGGCCGGGTTCGAGGAGCACCCGCTCGGCCCGGGTGACATGGTCTGGTTCACGCCGGGCACGATCCACCGGGCCGTCAACGACGGCGACCTGCGGGTGCTGGTGCTGATGCAGAACTCGGGCCTGCCGGAGGCCGGGGACGCGGTGCTCACCTTCCCGCCGGAGCACCTCACCGACCGGGACACCTACCTGCGGGCCCGTGACCTGGCCGGGCCGGACGGCGTCCCCTCGGCCGAGCGCGCCCGGCGGCGCCGCGACCTGGCGGTCGAGGGCTTCACCGCGCTGCGGGCGGCCGGCCAGGCGGGCGACCCGAAGCCGCTGGAGCAGTTCCAGGCCGCGGCCGCCGCCCTGGTCACGCCGGTGCTGGAGGACTGGCGGGCGATCCTCGACACCGGTGCGGCGCAGGCGGTGCGGCAGACCACGGCCCAGCTCGACGCCCTGGCCGCGGGCGACCACTCGCACCTGCGCGAGGCCGCCGTGATCCGGCAGGAACGCCCGGCCCAGGACACCTTCGGCATGTGCGGCTTCCTCAGCGCCTACCCGATCCAGCCGTGATCCCGGTGGGGAACGGGACCGGAGGGACTCCCGGATGACCAGCAGCCCGACGACGTGCATCAGCCCTGATCACCCTGCGGCAGAATCGGTGCCATGCGTGACCTCGACAGAAGCTCCGGCGGCGTGCCCCTGGTGACGCTGGCCGACGTGGCCGCCCTGGCGGGGGTGTCGCTGGCCACGGCGTCGCGCGCGCTGAACGGGAGCAAGAACCGGCGGGTGGCCGACGACCTGCGTGAGCGCGTGCTGGAGGCGGCCCGCCGGCTGGACTACGCGCCCAACCCGAACGCCCAGGCGGTGGCCCGCGGGCGCACCGACTCGGTCGGCCTGGTGATGCACGACATCGCCGACCCCTACTTCTCCTCGATCGCGGCCGGGGTGATCGCCGGGGCCGAGGACCAGGGTCTGGCCGTCACCATCGCCACCACCGGGCGGCGGCCGGGCGCGGAGCTGGAGAGCGTGGCCCGGCTGCGGCGCCAGCGGGCCCGGGCGATCGTGCTGGTCGGCAGCCGGCTGTCCGACCAGGTCGCGACCGCCCGGCTGATCGAGGAGTTCGAGGCCTACGTGGAGGGTGGCGGCCGGGTGGCGGCCATCACCCAGCCGGTGCTGCCGGTGGACACGCTGGCCATCGAGAACCGGGCCGGGGCGCAGGCCCTGGCACAGGCCCTGGTCGAGCTGGGGCACCGCGAGTTCGCCGTGCTGGCGGGCGATCCGGCGGTGATGACCTCGCAGGACCGGCTGGCCGGGTTCCGCGACGGGCTGCGCCGCACCGGCACCCGGCTGGCCCGGGAGAACGTGCTGCGCACCGCCTTCACCCGGGACGGCGGCTACGAGGCGATGCGGCGGCTGATCGCCCGGGCCCCCGCGGTGTCGTGCGTGTTCGCGGTGAACGACGTGATGGCCGTGGGCGCGATGGCGGCGCTGCGGGAGGCCGGGCTGGTGGCCGGGCACGACGTGGCGATCGCCGGTTTCGACGACATCGAGACCCTGCGCGACGTCACGCCCGCCCTCAGCACGGTCGGGGTGCCGCTGCGTGACCTGGGCACCCAGGCGCTCGGGCTGGCGCTGCGCGAGTCCGGGACGCCGGTCGAGGTGGTGCGGGTGGCCGGGCACGTGCAGCTGCGCGAGAGCACACCGCCCGCCACCGGGCGCACCCTGGCCACGGCGCTGGAGGAGGCGCGCGTTCTGCGGGCGTGAGGCCGCCGGGACCGGAAAACGGCTCGCCGCGTGCGGAACGGGCGACGAGGATGGCCCGCATGACGAGTAGCGACCTGTGGACCGAGGACGACGCAGAGCACTACGACGAGGTGTCCGCCGGGTCCTTCGCACCGGGGGTGGTCGAGCCGGCGGTGGACTTCCTGGCCCGGCTGGCCGGTGACGGCCCGGCGCTGGAGTTCGCGAGCGGCACCGGCCGGGTGGCCGTGCCGTTGTCGCGGCGGGGTGTGCGGGTGAGCGGCATCGAGCTGTCCGAGCCGATGACCCGGCGGCTGCGCGCCCAGGTGCCGGAGAGCGAGCTGCCGGTGGTCACCGGTGACATGGCCACCACGCGGGTCGAGGGCGAGTTCACGCTCGTGTACCTGGTGTTCAACACCATCGGCAATCTGTGCACCCAGGCCGAGCAGGTGGAGTGCTTCCGCAACGCGGCCCGGCACCTGGCGCCCGGCGGGCGCTTCGTGATCGAGGTGGGGGTGCCGCCGCTGCGCCGCCTGCCGCCCGGGCAGGTGGCCGTGCCCTTCGAGGTGAGCGAGCGGCACACCGGTCTCGACACTTTCGACCTGGTGACCCAGCAGGCCACGTCCCACCACTACCACCGCACGGACGACGGGAGGGTGCGCTACGGCGCCTCGAACTTCCGGTACGTGTGGCCGTCCGAGCTGGACCTGATGGCCCAGCTGGCCGGGCTGGAACCGGAGCAGCGGCTGGCCGGCTGGGACGGCTCACCGTTCACCGCCGACAGCGAGAGCCACGTGTCGGTGTGGCGCCGGCCCCAGGCAGGCTGACCGGCGGGACGCCGGTGTGCCACCATGAACGGGTTCTCGGCCGTGCGGGGCGGCCGTGCAGTCACCGGTGCCTGCTGTCGTTCGGACGGTCTGGTCGGGGTTCCTCAGGTGCAGGCTGGCAACACCTGAGAGGCTTCCCATCGTGGCTGGTGTGGTCACCGGTTTCAGCATCATTCTCGTGGTCATCCTGGCCGGGCTGGGGCTGGCCGCGAGCGGCGTGATCCCCACCGAGGGCGCCCGCTACCTGAGCAAGACCGCCTACGCCGTGGCCAACCCGGCGCTGCTGTTCATGACCATGTCGCGGGGCGACCCGTCGGTGCTGGCCTCCCGGGCGGCCCTGGTGGCGTTCGTGTCGGCGGTGCTCAGTGGCCTGGTGTTCGTCGTCCTCTCGCGGTCGTTCTTCCGGAGACCGGTGGCCGAGACGACGATCGGGGTGACCTCGTCGTCGTACGCGAACGCCGCGAACATCGGCCTGCCGGTGGCCACCTACGTGGTGGGTGACACCACCGCGGCCGCGCCGCTGCTGATGCTCCAGCTGGTGGTGCTGGCACCGGCCGTGACCGCCGCGCTGGAGCTGGGCACCCGCGGGCGGCTCGACCCGCTCGCGATCGTCACGGTGCCGCTGCGCAACCCGCTGGTGCTGTCCACCCTGGCCGGGGTGGCGGTGTCGGTGGCCGGGGTGAGCGTCCCGGACGTGGTGGCGGCCCCGCTGGAGATGCTCGGCGGGGCGGCGGTGCCGCTCATGCTGATGGCGTTCGGGATCACGCTGTGGGGACGCCGCCCGCTGGCCGGGGCGGACCTGCCGCCGGTGCTCACGGCGACGGTGATCAAGACGATGGTGATGCCCACGATCGCCTTCCTGGTGGCCGGGCCGCTGATGGGGCTGCACGGGGCGGCGCTGTTCGCGGTGGTCGCGATGGCCGCGCTGCCGACCGCGCAGAACGTGCAGACCTACGCCATCTGGTACGGCGAGGGCGAGAACATCGCCCGCGACGTGGCCCTGCTGACCACGGTGACCTGCGTGCCGGTGCTCCTGCTGGTGTCAGCCCTGCTGACCTGAGCGGTGCGCTCAGGGCATCTCGTGCAGCTCGGCGGTGCGGATCCCGTCCAGGGCCTGACGCAGGTACTGCGGCAGCGTGAGCGGCGGGGCCTGGGGTTGCGAGAACAGCTCGGCGATGAACAGCGGGGCGTGCCGGGCCACCTCCAGAGGCGTGTAACGGCGTGGGTTCTCGTCGTCCTCGTGCAGCCCCAGGGCACCCGTGAGGACGACGACGAGCGCGTTCACGTCGAGGGCGGGGTACCAGCCGAAGGCCCGCCGGGCGCAGCCGCGGATCAGCGCCAGCAGGTCGTCGCTCGCCAGGCCGTCCGGGTTGAGGTGCTCCAGCAGGTCCCGCACCACGGCGCCGAGCACCAGCCTGACCTGCTCCGGCTCGCAGGCCGCCAGGGCGGCCGTGGCCTCCTCGAAGGCGGGGGCGTCGCCGGCCCGGGCCGCGGCCACCGCCTCGGTGGTGGTGCGGGCGATGGTGCGGGCGGCGGGTGGACCGGCCAGGGCGTCGGAGGTGGGCACGGGCCTATCCTGCCAGGCACGCCGTCGCCGGTACCCGCGGGAGGAAACGTCCATGATCGCCGCCCAGTACGAGATCACGCTGCCCACCGACTACGACATGAGCATCATTCACCGGCGCATCGCCGAACGCGGGGCAGCGCTCGACGACCGGGCCGGTCTGGGCCTGAAAGCCTATCTGACACGCGACGTCTCGGACTCCTCGGCGGTCAATGCCTATGCCCCGTTCTACCTGTGGCGCGACCCGGCGGCACTGGCCGCGTTCCACTGGGGCGGGCAGGGCTTCTCCGGCATCGTGCGGGACTTCGGCCGGCCGCAGGTGCGTACCTGGATCGGCGGCGGCTTCGAGCGTGGCCCGCGGATCGGCGACGTGCCCACCCACGCCCTGAAGCAGCTGCGGCCGCTGGCCCCGGACGCCGACCCGGCCGACGCGACGGCCGGGATCGTCGGCACCGCGGCGGAACTGGCCGCCCTGCCGGGCACGCACAGCGTGGCCTGGGGCCTCGACCCGACCCGCTGGGAGGCCGTGCTGCTGCGGCTGTCCACGGCCGGCCACCCGGACGGGGTGGCCGGCACGCGGTACCGGGTCGGTCATCTCAGCGCACCCGAGATGGCCGCGCTGTGAGCGCCTTCTAGCAGGGCCGGCGGGCCGGCCGGGCGGCGAGCAGCTCGTCGGCCAGCACGTCGTGACCGTCCTGGCGCAGGCAGTGGATCAGCGTGTCGTGGAACACCTCGCGCTGCGCCGCCGACCCGGCGATGTGGTCCAGCCGGGGGTACAGGTCTTCCAGGATCGGCGCGGCGTCGGCCCAGCGCCGCTCCACCACCGCGGTCAGCGCCTCGCACGCCGCCACGACCAGCGTGTGCATCGACGCCTCGGACGACCCCAGCGCGTGCTGCCGCAGCTGCGCCAGCCCGGCCACGTCGTCGGCCGCGGTCAGCGCGATCGCCGCGTACAGCGCGATGAACGGCGTCTGCGGTGTCTTCAGCAGGCCCTCGCCGATCGCCTCCAGCACCGGCCCGGCCGGGGGCAGGTCGCGGTCGTCGACGAGCCGCCAGCGCCACAGCAGCGACGCCGAGTCGATCAGCGCGCGCACCCCGGTGACCGCGGGCGGGGCCAGGTGCGTCTCGTAGCGCCGGCGCACTGCGTCCAGGTCGCCCAGCGCCAGCTCGTGAAGGGCCGCGTGCCAGGCGAAGTGGGCACGGTAGCCGGCCGACCGCCCGGTCTCGGTGACCCAGTGGTCCAGCCAGACCCGGCCCTCCTCGTGCTGGCCGGTCTCGTAGTTCACGTGGGTCTGCGCGTGCACCGCGTGCCCGGACGACGGCTCACAGGCCAGGGCACTCTCGGCCAGCAGCGCGGCCTCCTCGAACCGGGACTGCTCCTGCCGGGTGAACGCCAGCAGCGAGATGTACCACCAGTGGTCGCCGTACGCCGGGGCCAGCCCCTCGACCAGCGCCCACGCCTCCTGCTGGAGATCGGTGACGCCGGAGAACGCGATCGTGGGGACGGCGGCCGAGACCGCGAGCGCGTCGCGCGGGTAGGCGGCGATGTGCGCGATCAGGGCCTGGGCCCCGGAGTTGCGCACGTCGTTGACCCGGCGCTCGATCACGTCGACGAAGCTGCGCTCGCGGTCGTCGCCGCGCACCGTGATCGCCCGCTGGGCCTCGGCCAGCGACGCCCGCACGTCGGCGTGCGCGCCGGCCTCGTGCCCGAGCATGGCCAGCGCGGCGTGCGCCAGGGCGAAGTCCGGGTCGTGCTCGACGGCCTCGCGCAGCAGGTCCTCGGCACCGGCCTGGAGACGCATGACCCGCTCCAGGCCGGCGTTGAAACTGGCCGCCGACTCGGCGGTGGTGGACAGCGGCAGGCCGAGCAGGTCGCGCGGCCGGGCGATCGGGTGGTGCCCGCTGACGATGCGGCCGTCGGCCAGCCGGCGCGGCAGCGGGGCCAGGGTGTCGAGCAGCGTGGTGGCCAGTTCCCGGGCCTGGACCCGGATCTCGGGCACCGCCGTGGTCTCCCACAGCTCGCCGCGGCGCAGCGCGCCCAGCGTCCAGATCGGCGCCTCGGGGCTGCCCGCCGAGTCGATCAGCCGGCCGTTCACGGTGCGCAGTCCCATGCCGCCGGTGGAGACGGTGGCCGCGGCCACGCCGTGCACCGGCTTCAGCAGGTCGTCGAGCAGCGGGTTGCCGAGCTCCCGGATGTCGGTGCGCGGCCCGGTGCAGTTGACCACCCAGCCCACCTCGTGGGTGCTGCCGTCGGTCATCGTGACCCGCAGCCCGCCCCGCGACAGCGGCTGCGCCCCGGCCACCGTGGCGCCGGAGTGCAGGTGCAGGCGGCCCTGCGCCCGCAGCTGGTTCAGCTTGTCCGAGCTGGCCAGCGGCATGCGGTGACGCAGCACGTTCCAGTAGCCGGCGTCCTCGCGCAGGAAGGCGAGCCGGTCGGCGTCGCTCATCCGGCTCCACAGGTTCTGCACCTGCACCCGCAGGCCGTCCAGGGCCGGGCGCCAGTCGCCGGAGGAGCGGACCACCTCGCTGAAGTGCCGGTGCACCCGCTTGCGCAGTTCCTCGATGCCGGTGTCCCAGTCCGAGACGTCCGGGATGGTGGCCAGTTTCGGGCTGCGGGCGTGCGTGCGGGGCAGCCGGCCGCTGCGCGAGACGACGTGCAGCGCCCGGTCGTCGCGGCCCTCGCCGGTGAGCGACAGCGCGACGTCGACCATGGTCAGGCCCGCGCCGACGACCAGCACCGGGGCCGGGCCGCTGCGGTCGCGGCGGATCACGTCGAGCGCGCCGGGCGCCCACGGGTCGGGCACGAAGAACGGTGAGGAGCGCAGGGTCTCGGGGGCCCAGTCCCAGCCGGCGGCGGGCAGGCCGGTGGCCACCACCACGGCGTCGGCCCGGTAGGTGCGGCGGGCGGTGGACACCTCGGCCCCGGCCCCGGAACGCCGCACGCGCAGCGCCTGCTGCTGCACGTGGCGCAGCGACACCTGGCCGCCCGCCGTGGCCAGCGACTCGCTGAGCAGTTCGCGCACGTAGCGGGAGAACTCGCGGCGTGAGGTGAAGTCGTAGGGGAGGGAGGGGCGGTCCGGGTCGTCCTCGGCGCGCCAGGCGACGAAGTGCCCGGGCTCCTCCGGCAGGGCGGTCATGCCGCTGGCCGGGACGTTGAGCAGGTGCCGGTCCTCCGGCGTGCCGAAGGCCACGCCCCGGCCCAGCAGGTCGGACGGTTCCAGCACGACGATGTCGACGCCGGTGGACCGGCGGGCCGCCAGCCGGGCCAGGTGGACGGTGACGAGCGTGCCCGCCACACCGCCGCCCACGATCAGGATGGTCGGCCGTGCTGCCCGGTCAACCGCCATGTTCGGTGCTCCTCGTCTCGCGGTAAAGCTGAGTTTCTAGATTAACAAGATTGAGTTTGCGGGTGCTCCCGCGCCGCCGGGCGGAGCCGAGCGGCGCGCGTGATCCGAACGGTAGAGGGTCCGCGGCGCACTGGCCAGGCTCGCCGGCTGGCCGCCGGCTGTGGGAGATCCGCAGGCCAAGGGCCGGTTGGGGGCGGGCCAAGCGCGGATTGGCCGCGGCTACCCGAAGAACGTCCACAGCTCCTGCCGGGTGTGCTCGGGCACCACCCAGTAGAGGAACAGCGGCGTCGCCAGACCGGCCAGGGCCAGCGTCCAGGTGTACCGCCGGCGGCCGGAGCGGCGCACCAGGGGCGCGGTCAGGGCCAGCCACAGCACGGTCAGCAGGCCGGGGACGACCACCAGCGCCAGCAGGCGCACCCCGGAATCGCCGGCCACCCGGGAGACGCCGGGGTCGCCGGACCGGAAGGAGGAGGCGAACAGCACCGACGGCAGGATCGCGACGACCCCGGAGACCACGCCGAGCACCGTGGCGAGCAGGGTGAAGAACCGCTGCGCGGGACCGATCGCGGAATCGGCCGGACGACGTTCCGGGCGACGGGTACGGGTACGGGCGGGGGGCACCCGCGCAGCCTAGTGATCTTGGGCGCGCCCGGCGCACCCCTCAGCCGTGCAGGCGCCGTTCCAGCAGGGCCAGCACGTCCGAGGCCGCCCGGCCGGTGACGAAGAAGTGCCCGCCCGGGAACACCTCCAGCTCGAAACCGCCCGTGGTGTGCGCACTCCAGGCCGCCACGTCGGCCACGGGCGTCTCCGGGTCGGCGTCCCCACCCAGCGCGGTGACCGGTGCCGCGACCGTGGCCCCGGGCGTCCCCCGGTACAGCTCGGCCGCCCGGTAGTCGGCCCGCAGCGCCGGCAGCGCGGCCCGCATCAGGTCCGCGTCGTCGAGCACCGCCGGCGCCGTGCCGTCGAGCCCGCGCAGATGACCGAGCAGGCCGGCGTCGTCCATCAGGTGCACCCGGCCGTCGTGGAGCACCGACGGGGCCCTGCGCCCGGACACGAACAGCCGGGCCACCGGCAGCCCGGCCGCCTCCAGCCGCCGGGTCAGCTCGAACGCCAGCGACGCGCCCATGCTGTGCCCGAACAGGAACAGCGGCAGGTCGTCGAGCGGCAGCAGCACCGGGGCCAGCCGGTCGGCCAGGGTCGCGAGATCCGGCAGCGGCGCCTCACGGCCACGGTCCTGCCGCCCGGGGTACTGGATCGCCAGCACGTCGGCGCGCGGGCTCAGGGCACTGGCCACCGGCAGGTACCAGGACGCCGAGCCACCGGCGTGCGGCAGGCACACCAGCCGGGCCGTCGCGGTGCTGGTGGGCCGGAACCGGCGGATCCACGGATCGGAGGGCATGACGTCAGCGTGCCCTGAGAACGCCCGGAAACGGGCGATCCGGGCACGACTGTGCGCCTGATCACCCGCCTCACCCCACCCCCCTCACCGGCCGGCACTCAAGACCGGGCCCACCGCGGCCGATGTCCTGCGACGGCGGTGGAAGGGGGAGCCATGCGGGCGGTGCGCGGGGCATGCGCGGCCGTCGTCGTGCTGCTGGCCGTCTACTGCGTCGTCGTCGCCCTGGGCACCACCGGGGGACGGCACCTGCCGATCGGGGTGGTCAGCGTCTTCACCGGCGCCGTCATCGGCGGCTGCGCCCTGGTCTGCGGCCTGCGCGCGTACCGGGAGCGCTCCGACCGCGCCGCCTGGGCCTGCGTCTGCGCCGGCCTGGTGTCGTACACGGCCGGAACCCTGCTCTGGCAGCTGGTGCTCCAGAACCGGGTGCCGCCGCCCTACCCGTCGTCGGCCGACCTGCTGTGGCTGACCCTCGACCCGCTGTGCATCGTCGCGATCTGGCTGATGGTGCGCTCCCGGCTGGGGCGCCGGATCAGTGCCCTGCTCGACGGCGTCGTCGCCGCGCTGGGTGTCGCCTCCCTGGCCACGCTCTACGTGCTGCCCGGGATTACCGACGACGCCGGGGCCTCGCTCGCCGCCGTCGTCACCAATTTCGCCTATCCACTGGTCGATCTCGCGCTCGTCGCGTCGGCGATCGGCGGCACGGCCGCCCTCGGCGCCTGGCGCGAGCGCACCTGGCTGCTGCTGACCGCCGGCTTCGCCCTGTTCACCGTCGCCGACACCTGGTACCTCTGGCTGGTCGTGGCCGACACCTTCCGGCCCGGTGACTGGAACGACGTCTGCTACCTGGTCGCCCTCGTGCTGGTCACCCTGGCCGCGCTGCGTCCCGGGCCGGCCGGCGAGACCACCGCTCAGGGACGGCGAAGAGACCGCGAGTTCCTCGTCCCCCTGCTGTTCGGCCTGCTGCCGCTGTGGGTGCTGGTGGCCGCGTCACTGCGCACCGGCCGGGCCCCGCTGCCCACCGTGCTGCTGGCGGTGGCCGGGCTGGTCGCGCTCGCCGCCCGCACCGCCCTGGCCATCCGCGAGGTGGTCGCGTTGACCGACCAGCGCCGCCTGGCCCGCACCGACAGCCTCACCGGACTGCCGAACCGGCGCGCGCTGTACGACCTGCTCGGTTCCGGTGCGGACGGCGCCGTGCTGATCATCGACCTGGACCGGTTCAAGGAGATCAACGACGCCCTCGGCCACCAGGTCGGCGACGAGCTGCTGCGCCGGGTCGCGGAGCGGCTGGCCGCGACGGTGCCCGCCCCCGGCCTGGTCGCGCGGCTGGGCGGCGACGAGTTCGCGGTGCACCTGCCCGGCACACCCCGCGAGGAGGCCGCCCGCACCGCCACCGCCCTGCTGGCCGTGCTGGAGGAACCGTTCACCGTGGCGGGGACCGTGCTGCACGTCGGCGGCAGCATCGGGATCACCGCCCCGGCCCCGGGCACCGCGGTGGGCCGGGCACTGGCCGAGGCCGACATGGCGATGTACCGGGCGAAGACCGCCCGCACCGGGTTCGCGGTCTACGACGACGCCGACGCGAGCACCGCCTGGTTCCGGCTGGCCACCGTGGAGGCGCTGCGCCTGGCCCTGGACGAGCGGCGCCTGACCCTGCACTTCCAGCCGATCGTGGACGCCCGCACCCGGCTGCCCGCCTCGGCCGAGGCCCTGGTGCGCTGGACCGATCCCGAGCGCGGCCCGGTGCCGCCGGACGTGTTCCTGCCGCTGGCCGAGCACGCCGGGCTGATGCCCACCCTCACCCGCGCGGTGCTCGACCTGGCCTTCGAGGAGGCCCGGGCCCTGCGCGCCCTGGGCCACGAGCTGCCGATCTCGGTGAACCTGTCGGCCAGCGACCTGCTCGACGGGCGGCTGGAGCACGAGGTGGCCGACCGGCTGGCCGCCGGTGAACTGCCGCCCTCCGCGGTGAAGATCGAGATCACCGAGTCCCTGCTGGTGGACGCCCGGGGCCGGGGCGGCGACCTGCTGATGGCGTTGCGCGACCTCGGGATCGAGCTGCTGGTGGACGACTTCGGCACCGGCTACTCCAGCATGGCCTACCTGCACGACCTGCCGGTCTCCACGCTGAAGGTGGACCGCTCGTTCACCAGCCGGCTGGGCGCCGACCCGCGCACCGGGGTGATCGTCAGCTCGACCATCGACATGGCCCACCGGCTGGGCCTGGACGTGGTGGCCGAGGGCGTGGAGACGCAGGAACAGCTCGACTGGCTGCGGGCCGAGGGCTGCGACCTGATCCAGGGCTACCTGACGTCGCGCCCGCTGCCGGCCGCCGCGCTGCACGAGTGGCTGGGCAGCGTGCGGGCCGTCGACCCTAGCTCTTCAGGCACAGCGTGAGCAGCGAGCGCTCGATCCGGGTCACCAGCTGCCCGGACTGCGGGGCGCCGTCCACGGTGAGGGAGATCCGGTAGGTGGTGGTGCCGGAGAGCACCTCCAGGGTGCCGTCGCCGGTGAGCACCGCGGCGTCGCCGGGGCCCTTCAGCCGGCGCGCCCCGGACTGGTCCACCTGCTCCTGCGCGGAGGTGTCGAAGTCCTCGGCGGTGACGTCGTCCGCGGTGGACACCCGGACCTGGGTGCCGTCGGCCAATTGTGTGGAACCGCTGACGCTCCAGTGGCATCCGGCGCCGGTGGAGGAGACCGGCGTGGCCTCGCCGCCGGTCACCCCGGAGACCTGACCGGCGGTCAGGAGCGTGCACGGCCCGCCGCTGTCGGCGGCGAGCTGCGGGCCGGACGCCGATCCGGTGGGGCCCGGGGTGACCATCGCGGCGACGGCGCCGGCCGCTCCCGCGGCGGGCACCTCGTCGACGAAGAGGTTGGTGGCGAGCATGCCGAGACCGAGCAGCGCGGTGACACCGAGAAGGGCGACGATCGATTGGCCAGTCTTCGGTGTCATGGATTTTTTCCCTCAGGTCGGTGGGCGCGCGGGACATTTCGTCATACTTGTCCGGGTAGGCGCAAATCCGTATGTCCGAGGGATTCCGGAGAGTGACCCGCCTACCCGCCAGCCGCGTAGTCGGCGTCCATCGCCGCGAACATCTCCGTCCCGGTGCTCTGCCCGCTGAAGATCTCCTGGAGTCCGCTCAGCATCGTCTGCTGCACCCTGGGGTTCGGCCACAGCTGGTCCATGAAGGGCACGGTGCGGTCGTTGTCGATGAAGGTCGCGACGTCTTCGAGGGCCGGGTCCACGGTCGCTCCGCTGTCCGGCAGCGCGGGCAGGCCGCCCTGCGCCTCGACGAAGAGTTTCATCCCTTCCTGTGACATCACAAAGGAAATGAACTCCAGCGCCAGCTCCCGGTTCGCCGTCTTCGCATTCACCCCGTACCCGGCCCCGGCGGCGGCCGGGATCAGCAGCCGGTCCTCCTCGTCCGTGCCCGGCAGCGGCCGGAACGTGAACGAGGCGTCCGGGTTCTTCTCCTTCAGCAGCGACACGATCCAGTTGCCCTGCACCACGCCGAGCGTCCTCCCGGTGGCGGCCAGGGTCTGCGAGGCCTCGTAACTGGTTCCCAGGGCGTCCTTCTGGAAACACCCGGCGTCGTCCATCTGCTGGTACTTCGCCAGCGCGTCCTCCCAGGCCGACCCGGTGAAGGTGGCCTGCCCGGCCGCCATCCGGGTGTCGAAGTCCGGGTCGCCGGGGTAGAGCGTGCCGGCCACCAGGGCGTAGAGCACCAGCTGGGTGACCCAGTTGTCCTGGATGCCGAGGGCGTAGGCGGGTGTTCCCTTCCTCGCCGCCGCCTCACAGAACGGCAGTACCTCCGGCCAGGTGGCCGGGGCGGTGAGCCCGGACTTCTCCAGGGCCCCGGTGTTGTAGATCGCGCCGATCGCGTTCAGCCCGTAGACCGCGTTGTAGGTTCTCCCCCCGTAGCGGGTCACGGTCTTCAGCGCGTCCGGATACCGGTCGGCCCAGGGCTGGTCGGAGAGGTCGAGCAGGTAGCCGGGTTTCGCGAGCACGTAGGTGGCGCCGGGATTGCCGTTGCCCGGCCACACACTCATCACGTCGGGGGCGGTGCCGGAGGCCAGCTGGGTGCGGATCTGCTGCTGGTACTGGTCGGCGGCGCTGGTCGTGTACTCGACCTTCACGCCGGGGTGGGCCTTCTCGAACGCCGCGACGACCGGCTCGATCGATCCCTGGTCCACCGAAGCCAGGGTGAGGGTCCTGGAGCCGCCGTCCCCGTCCCCGTCGCCGCCGGAGGCGGCCCTGGTGCCGCCCGCGCAGGCCGCCAGCAGGGCGGTGACCGTGCCGAGCGCGACCAGTGCCGATGATCGTTGCCACAGAGTGCGTTTCATGGTGTCTCCCGCTAGGACGTGGTGGGCCGGACGAGATCGGCGGAGAAGGTGTAGCTGCCGGACCTGAGGCGAAGGCCGTTCGCCAGGGGGGTGACGCCGGGCCGCAGCGCGGCCGCCTCGCCGTCCTCCGTGAGGTTCCGGGCGCCGTCGGGGAACTGGAGGACGGCGTCCGGGCCAGGTGGGACCACCACCGTGACCACCAGCGTCCCGTTGTTCAGTGACCAGCCGCAGGTGACGCTCCCGCGCGCCGTCTCCTGCGTCGCCCGGGCCCAGGTCAGCCGGCCGCCGGGGGTGGGGCGCAGCAGCAGCTCGGAGTACGCCACCGAGCCCGGGGTCTGGTCGATGCCCGCGACCCGGCCGAACAGCCAGTCGCCGACGCTGCCCAGGCTGTAGTGGTTGAACGAGTTCATCGACGCCGACTGGAATCCGGCGTGCCGGGTCCAGCCGTCCCAGCGTTCCCAGATCGTGGTGGCGCCGTGCCGGATCGAGTAGCCCCACGACGGGTACTCGTCCTGGTGCAGCAGGGCGTAGGCGACGTCGGCGTGGCCGTGCGCGGTGAGCACCGGGCAGAGCAGGCCGACCCCGGCGAAGCCGGTGGTCAGCCGGTTGCCCCGGCCCTTCAGGTCGGCCACCAGGTGCCCTACCGTGGCCTCGGTGAGGTGTTCCGGCACCAGCCCGAAGGCCAGGGCCAGCAGATGACCGGTCTGGGTGCCGCCGGCGACGCTGCCGTCCGGGCGCACGAAGTGGTGGGCGAAGGCCGCGCGGATTCCCCGGTGCAGTTCCTCGTGGGCCGCGGCGGCCTCGTCGTCGCCCAGCACCCGGGCCGCCCCGGCCACGATCCGGGCGCTGTGCGCGAAGTAGGCCGTGGCCAGCACCTCCCGCGGGGTGTGGGCGTCGATCTCCAGCCAGTCGCCGTAGGAGTTGCCGGTGCGGTGGCGCCAGATGAGGTCGGGGTTGTGCCGGTGGACGAAGCCGACCCATGCTTTCATGTGCGGGAAAGCCGTTGCCAGTGAGCGCTTGTCGGCGTAGGTGCGCCACAGGTGCCAGGGGATGACGACGGCGCCGTCGCCCCAGGCCGGCGCGGCCTGCCGGTACATCGAGACCACCGGGGCGACGTCGCGGAACGCCCCTTCCGCGTCCTGGGTGCCGAGCACGTCGAGCATCCAGCGGGCGAAGAACGCCGAGACGTCCGCGTTCCGGCTGGCGGTGGGGGCGAAGATCTGCGCGTCGGCGAGCCAGCCGAGGCGCTCGTCGCGTTGCGGGCAGTCGGTGGGCACGGACACCCAGTTGCCCCGCTGCCCCCACACGATGTTCGAGTACAGCTGGTTCACCGTGGCGTCGGAGCAGTGGAACTCCCCGGCCTGCGGGGTGTCGCTGTGCAGCACCCGGGCCTCCACGTCGAAACGGTGCTCCAGGCCGGCGATCTCGGCGTAACGGAAGCCGTGGAAGGTGAACAGCGGCTCGAACACCTCGGTCGCTGCGCCGGAGGTGATGAACGTGTCGGTCGCCTCGGCCCGGCGCAGATTGGCGACGTACAGCGCGCCGTCGCTGAGGATCTCGGCATGCCGCACCACGATGCGGGTGCCGGGCGCCGCGCCGTGCACGGTGAGGCGGACCCGGCCGACGAGGTTCTGCCCGAAGTCCACGATGCTCGGCGGGGTGGTGGAGGGCGTGGGTCCGGCGCGGGTGATCGAGACCGGCCGGACGGTGTGGGTCACCCGCACCGGTTCGTCGGGTTCCGCGACCACCGGGCCGGGATCGGTGCCGAGCACCGCCACCGGCCGGAAGCCGCTGCGCCGCCCGCCCCACCCGCCCGGGGTCCCCACGTCGCCGGAGGAGGATGCCGCTCCGGAACCCGTGGCGTCCACGAAACCCGGCTCGTCCCAGCCCCGAACCCGGGCGCGGGCGTCCACGTACTCACCCATGAGCAGGTCCGAGAACCGGATCTCGCCCGGCCCCTCGGTCCACGAGCCGTCGGTGGTGACGGCCTGCCGGGTGCCGTCGGCGAACCAGACCACCAGCCGGGCCAGCAGGGCGGGCGCGTCGCCGTAGTGGCAGGCGGGCCGGCGCGGGTCGAACCCGACGTACCCCGACCACCAGCCGTCCGCGACCACGGCTGCCAGCACGTTCTCGCCCACCCGCAGGGCGTCCGTCACGTCGTGGGTCTGGTACTGCACACGGTGCCGGTAGTCCGTCCAGCCCGGCGCGAGTTCGCCGTCCCCCAGGGGTTCTCCGTTCAGCCTCGGCTGATACACCCCGTGCGCCGTGGCATAGAGCCGGGCCCGCACCGGCTCCCGGCCGAGCGTGAACGAGCGCCGCAGATACAGCGGCGGGGGCAGGTTGTGCGTGGCCACGGTGCGGTCGTGATCGGTCGGCGGGTCCATCGGCGGCTGGTTCACCGCGTCCCGCCCGATCCACGCCGCCTGCCACGCGTCCACCCGCAGCAGCCCGGTCTCGAACCAGGACTGCGCGCCGGCGACCCGGTCGCCGTTCTCGTCCCAGACCTCCACCCGCCAGAAGTAGCGGGTGCACGGCGCGAGTTCCGGCCCCGGCCAGTCGATCAGCAGGGTCTCGCCGGAATCCACCCGGCCGGTGTCGAGCAGCAGCCGGCCGGCGTCGTCCAGGTCGCCGGCCCGCAGAGCCGCCGTCAGGCGGTAGGCGGTCTGCGCGGCCCCTCGTCGTCCACCCCTGAGTTTCCAGGACAGGCGCGGGTTCTCGGCGTCCAGGCCGAGCGGTTCCACTCGCTGCTCGGCCGTCAGGCCGTAGGGGGTCAGGTGCGTCGTCATCCCTTGAGTCCTCCGGCGAAGCCGTTGATGATGCTGCGCTGCAACGCGAAATAGACCACCAGGATCGGAATCACGCTGATCAGCAGGGCGGCGAAGATGAGATTCCACTCGGACACGTACTGCCCGACGAAACCGGCCACGGCCACCGGCATCGTCTGCTGCCCGCTGCCCGACAGGTACAGCAGCGGGGTGAAGAAGTCGTTCCAGACGAACACCGTGTTGAGCACCAGCGCCGTCACCGTGATCGGGCGCAGCATCGGGAACACCACGTGCCGGAACGCCTGCCAGTGCCCGCACCCGTCGATCAGCGCTGCGTCCTCGAAATCCCTGGGCAGGCCCCGGATGAACCCGACGTAGAGGAACGTGGTGAACGGCACCTGGAGGCCGGAGTAGAACAGGATCAGGGCCCAGGCCTGCCCGAGCAGCCCGAGATCCCGCATGGTCTGGTACAGCGGCAGGGAGGCCAGCTGGAACGGCAGGATCAGTCCCAGCATGAACAGCGCGAACGTGCCCCGCGACCAGTGCGTGCGCACCCGGGCCAGTGGATACCCGGCCAGCGCCGAAACCCCCAGCACGATCAGCACACTCGCGCTCGTCACCAGCACGCTGTTGCCGAGCGCTCCGCCCAGGGCGCCGTCGCGCCAGGCGCCGGTGAAGTTGGTGAGGGTCGGGTGCGTGGTGAGCCCGATCGGGGACGACGTGTCGGCCGGGGCCCGCACGGCCAGGTTCACCAGCACGTACACCGGCAGGGCGACCACCAGGGCGACCGCGACCATCACCAGTTCCAGCACGAGAGTCGCCGGCCGGTAACGGTTCACGAGATGTCCGCCTCACGTCGCGAGAGGAACGCGTACTGCCCGGCCGAGGCGAGCGCCACGATCAGCGTCAGCACCACCGCGAGCGCGATGCTGTAGCCGAACTCGCCGAGTGTGAAGGCGTCCTTGTAGATCAGCGTGGACAGGGTGTCGGTGGCGTGCCCGGGCCCACCACCGGTGAGGGCCCAGACCTGGTCGAAGAGCTTGATCCCGCCGATGATCGACAGCATCAGGTTGATCGTGACCGCCGGGGCCAGCAGGGGCCGGGTGACGTACCAGAAACGGCGCACCGCACCGGCCCCGTCGACGGCCGCGGCCTCGGTGACCTCGCGGGGGATGGACTGGAGCCCGGCCACGAAGATCACCATCGAGTAGCCGGCGTACTGCCAGACGATCACCGTCACCACCGACCACAGGGCCAGAGTCGGGTCGCCCAGCCAGTCCTGTTCCAGCGCACCGAGTCCCACGGCCCCCAGCAGGGCGTTCACCGCGCCGTCCGGGCCGAGCAGGTTGCGCCACAGGTAGGCGGTGACGATCGGGGTGATCATGGCGGGCGCGAAAAGCAGCACGCGCAGCAGGTTCCGGGTCTTGATCGCCGAGCTGACGCCGAGGGCCAGCAGCAGGCCCAGGCCGTTCTGGAGCACGGTGATCGCGACCGCGATCAGCACGGTGTGGCCGATCGCGGCGCGGGCGTCCGGGTCGCCGAGCAGGTCGGTGAAGTTGCCCGTGCCGACCCAGGAGAAGCCGGGCGACAGGCCGTCCCAGTCGGTGAACGCGTAGTAGACGCCGCGGGCGCTGGGGATCAGCACGACGAACGCGAACAGCAGCAGGGCGGGTGCCGCGAACCACCAGGGCGGTGCGGGGGAGCCGCGCCGGGGCCGGCGGGTGCCGGGGGGCGGGGCGGTGCCGGGAGCACAGGGACGGCCGGGGGAGGTGATCGTCATCGGGGCCCTTTCCTCTCTGAAAGGGGACTCAATGGGTAACGTTCTCCACGAAGCTGCGCCGACCGTAAGCGCGGGCCGGGACGCGCGGCAAGCACCCGGCGGTGAGCGGTTCACGTCGGTCCGTACACGATCGGCAGAGGATCCGGCTTTTCGGGATCACCCGGCACGGCGCCTGATCCATTGCCCCCGTGCCGTAGACGTGTTAAACGTTGCCCACTCGATGAGGAGGGCCATGGAACCCGGATCCGGTCCGCGGCGGGTGACGATCGTCGATGTCGCGGCGCACGCGCGGGTGTCGACCACCGCCGTGTCCAAGGTGATGCGCAACGCCTACGGGGTCAGCCCGGCCATGCGGGAGCGGGTGACCGCGGCGATCGCGGAGCTCGGCTACCGGCCCCGGGCGGCGGCGCGGGGCATGCGCGGGCGCACCTACACGATCGGGGTGCTGCTGCCGGACATCCGCAACCCGTTCTTCCCCGACATCGTCGACGGCATCACCGGGCACCTGCACGACAGCGAGTACCAGGTGATGATCGGCACCGGCGGGCGGGGCCCGGGCGACGGTGCCGGTGACGCCGAGTCCGAGCTGCGGGTGGTGGACGCCATGGTGGACCGGGGCATGGACGGCATGGTGCTCGTGGCGCCCGCCGCCGGCCAGAAGCGGCTGGACGAGGTGGCGGGCGGGGTGCCGGTGGTGGTGATCGGGCGGCACATGCGGTCCGCGCGTCACGACACGGTGGTGGACGACGACGCCCGCGGCGCCGCTCTCGTCGTCGATCACCTGACCGGTCTGGGGCACCGCCGGATCGCGCACATCGACCAGCGTGAGCCGGACCGGGGCCGGGCCGAGACGATGCCCAACGCGGTGCGCACCCGGGGCTACCGCGACGCCATGCGGGCGCACGGGCTGGAGGCCGAGATCGACGTGGTGTCGACCGGTTACACCGAGGACGGCGGGTACCGTGGGGCAAAGTGGTTGCTCGAACGAACGATTCGGCCGACGGCGATCTTCGCCGGGGCCGACATCGTGGCGATGGGTGTGCTGACCGCGGTGGCCGAGGCCGGGCTGCGCGTGCCGCACGACATCTCCGTGGCAGGCTACGACAACACGAGTTTCGCGGCACTCGGCCCGATCGGGCTGACCAGCGTGGACCAGGCGGGCCGGCAGATCGGGGCGGACGCCGCCCGCCTGCTGGTGCAGCGGATGGCCGACACCGGGCGGGCGTCCACCTTCATCACCACCTCGCCGAACCTGGTGGTGCGCCGCACCACCGCCACCCCGCCTGCCTAGATTCGTCGGACGACCACGAAAGTTCCCGTCCGGACGGGTGACATACATCGCGGGCCGGAAGCTCCCGGAAAGCGCGCTCTGTGGGCGGGCATACGGAATGCTGTGGCGCCTGTGCCCACCCGGCCACCGCACGCGCTCTGGCGCCGGCGGGGCGATGGGGGCACGGTTGGCCTCGGGGGAGCGCACACTCGGAACACACAGTGAGGGAGTTCGATGGCAGGCGGTCTGGCGGCACTACTCGACGACATCGCCGTCCTGGCGAAGTCCGCCGCGGCGTCGGTGGACGACGTCGCGGCGGCGGCCGGGCGGGCCAGCACCAAGGCGGCCGGTGTGGTCATCGACGACACCGCGGTCACCCCGCGCTACGTGCACGGTTTCACCCCCGACCGGGAACTCCCGATCGTCTGGAAGATCGCGCTCGGATCGCTGCGCAACAAGATCCTGTTCATCCTGCCGGCCGCCCTGCTGCTGAGCCAGTTCCTCGACTGGATGCTCACGCCCATCCTGATGTGTGGCGGTGTGTACCTGGCCTTCGAGGGCGCCGAGAAGGTCTACGAGGCGTTCGGCGGGCACCACGAGCAGAAGAAGGACAAGACCGCCTCGGCCCTCGGCCCGGACGCCGAGAAGGCGATGGTGAAGGGCGCGATCACCACCGACTTCATCCTGTCCGCCGAGATCATGGTGATCTCGCTGAACGAGGTCACCGACGAGCCGTTCGTCTCCCGGGCGATCATCCTGGCCTTCGTCGCGCTGGTGGTCACCGCCGTCGTCTACGGCCTGGTGGCGCTGATCGTGAAGGTCGACGACGTCGGCCTGAAGCTGATCGAGACGCACGAGGGCGGCGCGGCGGCGTCGTTCGGCCGGTTCCTGGTGGCGGCCATGCCCCGGGTGCTGTCGGTGCTGTCCACGGTCGGCATCGCCGCCATGCTCTGGGTCGGCGGTCACATCCTGCTGGTCGGCGTGGACGAGCTGGGCTGGCACGGCCCCTACGAGCTGGTGCACCACCTCGAGGAGTCGGTGCACGACGCCGGCGGCGTCGGCGGTGTGCTGGCCTGGTGCGTCAACACCCTCTGCTCGGCCGTCATCGGCCTGCTGGTCGGCGCGGTGGTCGTGCTGATCATGCACCTCGTCCCGAAGAGGCCGAAGAAGCCGGAGAATCCGGAGAATCCGGAGGAGCCGCGGCAGGGCGACGCCGCAGCCGGCCACTGAGCGGCAGCAGCGCCACCACCACGAACGCCGCCAGCAGCACGCCGGAGATCGGCCGGGTGACGAAGCCCGCCGGGTCGCCGTCGAACAGCAGCAGCGAGCGGCGCAGGGAGTCCTCCAGCAGCGTCCCCAGCACGAAAGCCAGCACCAGCGGCCCGGGATCGAGACCGAGCTTCTTCATCAGGTAGCCCAGCGCCCCGAACGCCACCACCAGGGCGATGTCGAACACGCTGTTGTTCACCGTGTAGGCGCCGATCAGCGTGATCAGCACGGTGATCGGCGCCAGCACGGCCGGGCGCACCCGCAGGATCCGCACGAACACCCCGACCAGCGGGATGCTCATCACCAGCAGCAGCACGTTGCCCAGATACATCGAGTTGACGACGCCCCAGAACAGCTCGGGGTTCTCGTCCACCAGCCGGGGCCCCGGGCTGACTCCCTGGACGAGCAGCGCCCCGAAGATCACCGCCATCGTCGCGTTGGCCGGAATGCCCAGCGTCAGCAGGGGAATGAACGATGACGTGGCGGCGGCGTTGTTCGCCGTCTCGGGTGCGGCCACCCCCTCGACCGCGCCCCGGCCGAACCGCTCGGGCTGCGGCGACCGGCGTTTCTCCACCGCGTACGCGGCCAGCGACGCCATCACCGCGCCACCGCCGGGCAGCACGCCGAGCGCGAACCCGAGCACCGAGCCGCGCCCGATCGCACCGGACGAGCGCCGCAGGTCGGCGCGGGAGGGCCAGATGTCGTGCACCGCGACCGGGGCGTGCCCGGCGTGCTGCCGCCGCTCCAGGGAGTGCAGGATCTCGCCGAGGCCGAACAGGCCCATCGCGATCGGCACGAAGTCCAGCCCGTCGGCCAGGTCGAGGCTGCCGAGGGTGAAGCGCTCGCCGCCGGTGAACGCGTCCCGCCCGACCACCGCCAGCAGCAGCCCCAGGCAGGCGGCGACCAGGGCCTTCACCCGGCCGCCGCCGGAGATGGTGGAGACCAGCAGGATGCCGAGCAGGGCCAGCGCGGTGTACTCCGGCGGCCCGAAGTCCAGGGCGAAACCGGCCACCAGCGGCGCCAGCACCGACAGCGCGATCACGGAAACCGTTCCGCCGACGAAGGATCCGATGGCGGCGATGCCCAGCGCGGTGCCCGCCCGGCCCTGCCGGGCCAGGGCGTGGCCGTCGAAGACGGTGACCACGGACGACGCCTCACCCGGCAGGCGCAGCAGCACGGACGTGATCGTGCCGCCGTACTGAGCGCCGTAGAAGATGCCGGCCAGCATGATCACGGCGCCGACCGGGTCGATCTCGAAGGTGATCGGCAGCAGGATGGCGATGGTCGCCGCCGGGCCCAGGCCCGGCAGCACCCCGACCAGCATGCCGATGGTCACGCCGATGAGGCAGTAGAGAAGGTTCGCCGGTTCCAGCACCACGCCGAAACCGTCGATCACGGGTCCGAGATCCACGAGCGGCTCTCCTGAGGGGGATTCAGAGAAGATGAGGGATCGGTACCGCGAGCGCGGCCACGAAGACCAGGTACAGCGCCGCCACCGCGGCCGGGGCCACGAGCAGGGTGGAACGCCAGCTCTCCCGCCCGAGAACCCGCAGCCAGAAAACCATCAGCGCGAACGACGGCACCTCGAAGCCGATCGTGCCGATCACCGAGACGAACCCGGCCGTCGTCGCCAGCCCGGCGGCCACCGGCCAGGACGCGCGGGTGAACGCCTCGGCGCCGTCCGGCCGCCGGAACCGCACCGCCAGGACGGCGCCCAGCGCGCACAGCGCGAGACCGACCAGCAGCGGCCAGGTTCCGGAGTCCGGCCGGGCCGGGGTGCCGGCGCCCAGCGCGAGCGACCCGATCACGGTGGCGACCCCGAGCGCGGTCACGCCCACCGCCAGCGCCAGGCCGGTGAGCGGCCCGGCGGGCGGTGCGCCCGGTGCGTCGTCCATCATTCCTGTGACGTCACCGGTGGAGCCGGGGGAACTCACTGGCCGCCGCCGAGCTGGATGTCGTAGCGCTCGGTCACCGCCCGGTAGGTGTCCAGGTTCTGCGTCCACTGCCCGCGCAGCGTCTCGCCGTCCACCTGGTTCGGCGTGAGCTGGTTGTCCTGGTTGAACCTCCGGTACGGTTCGGCCTCGAAGGCCCGGGCGAAAGACGCCGCCAGCGAGTCGATCACGTCCTGCGGGGTGCCCCGGGGGGCGAACACCGCGCGGGACTGCTGCACCGGCACGTCGTACCCGGCCTCGATCGCGGTCGGGGTGCCGGGCAGGTAGCTGACGCGCTCCCCGGCGAACGTCACGATCGGGGTCAGCTCACCCGCCTCGATCTGCTCGACCGCCTCACCGAGCTGGATCGACCCGACGTCCACCTGCCCGCCCAGCACCGCGGTCAGGGTGGGCGATCCGCCGTCGAAAGGCACTGCGGTGGCGTCGATCCCGGCCTGGGCGAAGAGCAGCTCCTGGGACAGCTGGCTGCCGGTGCCGACCCCGGTGGTGCCGAACTTCACCGCCCGGCCCAGCTTCTCCAGGTCGCCGACGGTGGCCAGCCCGGAGTCCGCGGCCGACACCAGCACGTAGTCGTCCTGACTGATGCCGGTGACGATCTCGTAGTCGGCCAGGTCGGGTGCCTCGCCCTGGGCCACCGCCAGCGGCGTGATGTAGGCCAGCGACCCGTTGAACACCATCAGGGTGTGCCCGTCGGCCTTCTTCCCGGCCAGCTCCTGCGCGGCCAGGGCGCCGTTGGCGCCGGGCTTGTTCTCCACCGGGACCGCCACGCCCAGGTCGCCGGACACCTGCTCGGCCAGCGCCCGCGCGATCAGGTCGGTGCTGCCGCCCGGGTCCTGCCCGACGTAGAGCGTGACCGGGTCGCCGCCCGGGAAACCGGACCCGTCGTCGCCGGAGCCGCCGCCGAGGTTCCCGCCGCAGGCGGCCAGGAGCAGGCTCAGCCAGGCCGCCGTGCCGGCGGCCAGCCAGGGACGGGCTTTTCGGTGGGTGCTGGTCATGTCGTTCTCTCCCTTGAGAAGCCATGCCGAACCTGCGCAAAGGGGATCTAGGGAGCGTAGGAACCTGCGGTCATGCGTGTCCAACTCCGTTAGGGCATGAGCCGATACCTTCGGGGCATCAAAGAACTTCGGTCAGCGGACGACGAAGAGCGACACCCGCGACAGCCGGGCCGCCACCGGCGTGGTGGCCGAGCTCAGCGCCGGCGACGACACCGTCGTGCTGTCGGAACCCTGCCCGAGCTTGCCGTGGTAGTTGTGGCCCCAGCACCACAGACCGCCGTCCGAGCGGGTGGCGCAGGTGCTGTTGCCGCCCGCGAGCACCGAGGTCCAGGTGCGCCCGGTGCCCGCGGCCGCGGCCGTCACCGGGGCGGGCGAGTCGGCACTGCTGGAGGGAAGGCCGAACTGCCGGTCGCCGCCGCTGCCCCAGCACCACAGCACCCCGCCGGTGTCCAGGGCGCAGGTGTGCGTGTGGCCCACCGCGTAACCCGCCGCGAGGCCCGTCGCCGTACCCGTCGTGCGGCCCGCCCACGACCCGGTGACCAGGGTGGGGGAGGGCCGGGTGCCCCCGGAGGTGCCGGTGCCGATCTGTCCCGCGGAGTTGTTCCCCCAGCAGTACAGAGCGTGCGAAACCCGCATCCCGCAGGCGTGTTCGTTGCTGCCGACCTGCACGTCGTCCCAGTCGGTGCCGCCGCCGGAGACCTGGGTGGGCCGGTTCAGGTAGGTGCCCGCCGTGCCGTTGCCCAGCACCCCCTGCGACTGCGCGCCCCAGCACCACAGCGTGCCGTCGGACCGGATGCCGCAGGTCGCGTTCAGCCCGGCGTCGAGCGACAGCCAGCGATCGCCGCTCACCCCGGTCACCACCACCCGGGTGGGCACGGAGACGGAACTGTTGCTGCCGGTGCCGAGCACCGACCCGGCCAGGTTGCGGCCCCAGCACCAGGCCACGCCGTCGGTGTCCAGGGCGCAGGTGTGGTCGGAGCCGACGGTGACCTGGGCCCAGGCGCCGGCCACCGGCTGCGGGGTGCCGTGGCTGACGGTGTCACCGGTGCCGAGCTGGCCGCTGGTGTTGCGGCCCCAGCAGAACAGGGCGGAGCCCTGGAGCGCGCAGGTGTGGTCGGTCTCGCCGTCCGGTGCCGACCACCCGGCCGTCTGCGCGGAGTTGATGTCGCGCAACGTGTTCCGGTACCAGACCGCGCCGTTGCCGGGCTGCCCGTACTCGGCCGAGCCCCAGCAGAACGCCTGGCCGGCGGAGGTCAGGGCACAGCCGTGGGCCCGGGCCACCGAGACCGTGTCCCAGCCGGTCCCGGTGCCGCGCAGCACCGGTCCCCAGGCGGTCCGGTAGGACGTGGTGCCGTCACCGGCCTGGAACTGCGGGCTGCCGCCCCGGCACGACAGCGCGCCGCCGTCGACGCCGCAGAACGTGGTCACCCCGTCCCCGCCGGCGTCGATCGACGTCCATCCGGTGGAGGTCCCGTCCTGCGCCGGGCCGGTCGTGGCGGTTCCGCCGTCCCCCAATTGGCCCCAGCACCACAGCTGCCCGGCCGGACGCGACGGGTCACCGGCGTCGGCGGTGATGCCACAGGTGGACCGGCTGCCGGAGGCGAGCGACGCCCAGACCCGCACCCCCGTGGACCCGGCCGCGCCGACGGCCGTGGGCACGGTCAGGCGGGTGGACGTGGTGCCGGTCCCGGTCTGGCCGTAACCGTTGGCGCCCCAGCAGAACGCCTGGCCCGGCGTCACCGCCACGCCCTGCACGCTGCCGCCCGCCGCGACCGCGCAGGTGTGGGTCGGGCCGGCGGCCACCGACGACCAGGTGGCGCCGCTCTCCACCGGCACCGGCACGGTGCGGTTGGTGGTGGTGCCGTCGCCGGTCTCGCCGTCCGCGGCCCGGCCCCAGCACCACAGGCCGCCCGCCGGGTCGAGGGCGCAGAACCGGTTGCCGTCACCGCTGAGCGAGCGCCAGGTCTCCGGCACCGTGCCGCCGTGCGTGATCCGGTTCGGCCGGGTCTTCTGGAGGGTGGTGCCGGCCGCCAGCTGTCCCATCCCGCCGTAGCCCCAGCACCACACCGAGCCGTCGGTGGGTGAGCTCTGGAGGGCACAGGTCACCTCCTCCCCGCCGGTCACCGACCGCCAGGTGGTGCCGGCCGCGTCCACCGGTTGCGGGGTGGCCTCCAGCGTGGACAGCGCGCCCCGGCCGAGCTGCCCTCCGCCGTTGCGGCCCCAGCACCACAGCGTGCCGTCGGTGGCGATCCCGCAGGAGTGGTAGAGGCCGGTGCCCAGGGCCGAGAAGGTCTGCCCGCCGGCCACGGCGGTGATCCCGCGCACCGCGACGGTGTCGCCGGTGCCGCTCTCCCCGGCCGAGCCGGAGGTGTTGTCGCCGGACCAGTACAGGGCCGGGCCGGTGCTCCAGGTGCTCGCGCTGAACCCGCTCCCGGTGCCGGTGGTCGCGGTGAACGCGGCCCCGGCGGGACGCACCGTGGCGACGGCGGCGAGCAGCAGCAGGCACAGCACCCAGACGGTGGCCCACCGTCGCGCCGCGGCCGCGGACCCTGGCATGCACGCCCTCCTCACGCGAACCGTCGGCAGCGCGGGCGCGGAGCTGAGGCTTCCGGGCCCCAATGGTGGACGACGGAAACCCCCGGGCCCGCGGCGCCGTTCCGGTTCCGGTGCGGTGCTGCGGGTGCCGTGCTGCGGGTGCGCTGCTCAGCGCTGCACGATGGTGGCCTCGAAGGCGTAACGGCCCGGACGGTAGCCGTGGGAGCCCAGCTCCACCGGGCGGCCGGCGTTGTCGAGCAGGGTGCGCCGCATGGTCAGCAGCGGCGCGCCGCGGGACTCACCCAGCAGGGTGGCCTCGGCCGCAGTGGCCCGGCGTGCCCCGATGCGCTGGTGGGCCACCGCCGGCGTCACCCCGGCCCGGCGCAGCGACGCGTACAGCCCCTCGGCCTCCAGGTCGAACGTGGACAGGTCGGCCACCCCGGCCGGCACGTGGTTGCGCATCACCGCCAGCGGCTCGCCGTCGACGTGCCGCAGCCGCTCCAGCGCCCACACCGGTGCGCCCGGCTCCAGCCGGAGCTCAGCCGCCACGTCGGGATCGGCCGGCACCTGCCGCAGGCCGAGCACCCGGGTGCCGGGGCGCCGGCCGCTGCGGGTCAGGTCGTCGTGCAGGCTGGTGAGTTCCAGCGAGCGCCGCACCTGGCCGTGCACCACCTGGGTGCCGACACCGCGGCGGCGCACCAGCAGGCCCTGATCGACCAGCACCTGGATCGCCTGCCGCACCGTCGGGCGGCTCAGGCCCAGCTCGCGGGCCAGCGAGACCTCGTTGTCGAGACGGTCACCGGGCGCCAGATCGCCTGCCAGCACGGCCTGTTCGATCTGCCGGGAGAGCTGCGACCACAGCGGCACCGGGCTGGCCCGGTCGAGACGGATCGCCGGTACGCCGGTCGTTCGCCCGGTCATGCGCATGGCATCCATCATGCCACTTTGTCCTGACAAACCTTGACAGTGCCGCAGGCCCGGCCGAGGATCGGAATCGGTCCGGCCGTGCTCCGGTCCGTGCGCGGTGACTTCCCGGTGACTGCTGAAAGGCTCAATGATGAGTGACGTTTCGCTGTCCACATCGCCTTCGCCACGGTCGGGCGCCCGGCCGCGGATCGCCGGGGCCCCGATCTCCTGGGGCGTGTGCGAGGTGCCGGGCTGGGGCCACCAGCTGCCCGCCCACCGGGTGCTGTCCGAGATGCGCTCGCTGGGGCTGGAGGCCACCGAGTTCGGGCCGGACGGGTTCCTGCCCGGCGACCCGCACGAGAAGGCCGCGCTGCTGGCCGATCACGGGCTGGCGGCGGTCGGCGGTTTCCTGCCGGTGGTGCTGCACGACCCCGCCCACGACCCGGTCGCCGAGGTCGACGCGTTCGCCGACGCCTGCGTCGCGGCCGGCGCCGGGGTGGTGGTGCTGGCCGCCGTCACCGGTTCCGACGGCTACGACGCCCGGCCGGAACTGTCTGCGGCGCAGTGGAGAACGCTCCTGTCGAACCTGGACGCGCTGTCGGCGCGGCTGGCCGGGCGGGGCCTGCTCGGCGTCGTCCACCCGCACATCGGCACGCTGGTCGAGAGCGACGCCGACGTGCGGCGGGTGCTGGAGGGGTCCGGCATCGCCCTGTGCGTCGACACCGGTCACCTGGTCGCGGCCGGCGCCGACCCGGTCGCGATCACGCTGGCCCATCCGGACCGGGTGGGGCACGTGCACCTCAAGGACGTCGACGCCGCGCAGGCCGCGCGGGTGGTCGGCGGGCAGGTCGCGTTCTCCGCGGCGGTCGCCGAGGGCCTGTGGAAGCCGCTCGGCGAGGGCTCGGTCGACCTGACCGCCATGGTCGCCGCCCTGGAGCGGGCCGGCTACCGCGGCTGGTACGTGCTGGAGCAGGATCTGATGCTGAAAGACGGCCCGCCGCAGGGGGAAGGACCGGCCGCCGAGGTGCGGCGCTGCCTGTCCTGGTTGCGTGGGGCCCTGGCATGAGCCGCGACTTCGACCTGATCACGATGGGCCGGGTCAGCGTCGACATCTACCCCGAGCAGACCGGCGTGCCGCTGGAGGACGTGACCAGTTTCGGCAAGTTCCTCGGCGGCAGCGCCACCAACGTGGCCGTCGCCGCGGCCCGGCTGGGCCGCCGCGCCGCCGTGGTCACCCGCACCGGCGCCGACCCGTTCGGCCGCTACATCCACCGCGCCCTGCGGGATTTCGGCGTGGACGACCGCTGGGTGCGCGAGGTGCCGCACCTGCCCACCCCGGTGGTGTTCTGCGAGATCTTCCCGCCCGACGACTTTCCGCTCTACTTCTACCGTTTCCCCAAGGCCCCCGACCTGGAGATCGGCCCCGACGAACTGGACCTGGACGCGATCCGCCGGGCCCGGGTGTTCTGGGTCACCGGCACCGGCCTGTCCCGCTCGCCCAGCCGGGAGGCCACCCTGGCCGCGCTGGAGGCCCGGGGTCGTTCCGGCATCACCGTTCTCGACCTGGACTACCGGCCGATGTTCTGGTCGTCACCGATCGCCGCGGCCCGGCACATCGCCGCCGCCCTGCCCTACGTCACGGTGGCGGTCGGCAACCTCCAGGAGTGCCGGGTGGCCGTCGGCGAGGCCACACCCGAGGGCGCGGTCAGGGCCCTGCACGACGCCGGGGTCGACCTGGCCGTGGTGAAACAGGGACCGGGCGGGGTGCTGGGCAGCCGGCTGAGCACGGCTGAGCGGGCGCTCGTCCCGGCGGTGCCGGTCACCGTGGTGAACGGGCTCGGCGCCGGTGACGCCTTCGGCGGGGCACTCGCGCACGGCCTGATCGCCGGGCACGACCTGACCACCACCCTGACCCTGGCGAACGCGGCCGGTTCCTACGTGGCCGGGCAGCTGGCCTGCGCCGACGCGATGCCCGACCTGGGGCAGCTGACCGGATACCTGGAGGCGGCGCGGTGAGCCCGGTGAACCCGGTGAGCCCGGTGAACCCGGTCGAGTCGGTGACCTCGGGCGACCTGACCGTGATCACCCGGCTGCGGTGCGAGAACCCGCAGCGGATCGCCGAACTCGCGCAGTCCCGGCGGCGGCCGGACGGCCTGCGTGGGCAGACCGGCCGCCTGCTGCTGGTCGCCGCCGATCACCCGGCGCGCGGCAGCCTGCGGGCCGGCGCCGACCCGCTGGCGATGGGCGACCGCACGGTGCTGCTCGACCGGCTGGTGCGGGCGCTGGCCCGGCCCGGCGTCGACGGGGTGCTCGGCACCGCCGACGTGCTCGAGGACCTGCTGCTGCTCGGCGCGCTGGAGGGCAAGGTGGTGCTCGGCTCGATGAACCGCGGCGGCCTGGCCGGCACGGCCTTCGAGATCGACGACCGGTTCACCGGTTTCGACGCCGGGCACCTGGTGGCGGCCGGGTTCCAGGGCGGCAAGATGCTGCTGCGCATCGACCCGTCCGACCCGCTGACCTCGCCCACCCTCCAGGCCTGCGCCGGGGCCGTGCAAGACCTGGCGAACCGGCGTCTGGTCGCCCTGGTCGAGCCGTTCGTCTGCGGCCGCGACGCGAACGGGCGCGTGCGCAACGACCTCTCGGCCGAGGCCGTGGTGCGCTCGGCCACGGTGGCCGCCGGGCTGGCCTCCACCTCGGCCTACACCTGGCTGAAACTTCCTGTGCTGGAACACATGGAGCCCGTGCTGGCGGCCACCTCGCTGCCGGTGCTGCTGCTCGGCGGTGAGGTGGCCGACGACCCGGGCGCCCAGCGCGCCTCCTGGGCCAAGGCGCTGGCCGCGCCGGGGGTACGCGGCATGGTGGTGGGCCGCTCGCTGCTGTTCCCGCCCGACGGTGACGTGGAGGCGGCCGTGGACGCGACCGTGGAGCTGCTGTGAGCCCGGCCGGTGCGGACCGGGTGGTGCGGGCGGGCACGTCCGGCGCCGGTCCCCTCGACCTGGTGGTGACGCCGGAGTCGGCCGGCTGGGAACGCTCCGGCCTGCGGGTGCTCACCCTGGAACCCGATGCCGTGCGGGAGCTCACCACGGGGGACGCCGAGGTCGTGGTGATCTCGCTGGGCGGGTCCGCGCGGGTGGACGACGAGGGCGGCGCCTCGTTCGCCCTGCTCGGTCGCGGTGGCGTGTTCGACGGGCCGAGCGACGTGGTGTACCTGCCGCCGGGATCGGCCTTCACCGTGAGCTCGCCCGGCGGTGGGCGTTTCGCCGTCTGCTCGGCGCGCTGCCCGGTGGGCGAGGGGCCGGGCGAGCCGTACCACCTGGCCGCCGCCGATGTCCCGGTCGAGCTGCGCGGCGCCGGGGCGGCCAGTCGCCAGGTGCACAACTTCGGCGTGCCGGGGGTTCTCGCGGCCGGGCGGATCATCGCCTGCGAGGTGATCACGCCCGGCGGCAACTGGTCGTCGTGGCCGCCGCACCGGCACGACCGGGCCGGTGAGCACGAGAGCGCGCTGGAGGAGATCTACTACTACGAGGTGGCGCCCGGGCCCGGCGGTGAGCCCGGCGTCGGCTACCAGCAGGTGTCAGGCATCGGCGTCACCACCGAGATCCGTTCCGGCGACGTCATTCTCGTCCCGCACGGCTGGCACGGCCCGTCGATCGCGGCGCCCGGCAACGACCTGTACTACCTCAACGTGATGGCCGGGCCGGAACGGGCCTGGCGGATCACCGACGACCCGGCCCACGCCTGGGTGCGCGGCACCTGGCCGTCGCAGCCGGTGGACCCCCGGCTGCCGCTGCGGCGGTCCTCGTCGCCGCACCCGTCCCCGTCGCCGCATCAGTCCCCGTACCGAGCCGACCGGACCGGAGGCCACCGATGACCGTCCGCCTCACCGTGGCCCAGGCCACCGTCCGCTTCCTCCAGGCGCAGCAGGTGGAACGCGACGGCGCGCGGCACCCGTTCTTCACCGCCTGCTGGGGCATTTTCGGGCACGGCAACGTGGCCGGCCTGGGGGAGGCCCTGCTCGGCAGCGGGATGCGCTACCTCCAGGGCCGCAACGAGCAGGCCATGGTGCACGCCGCCGTCGGCTACGCCCGGCACCGCGACCGGCTGGCCGCCCACGTCGTCACCTCCTCGGTCGGGCCGGGTGCCACCAACATGGTCACCGGGGCCGCGCTGGCCACGGTCAACCGGCTGCCGGTGCTGCTGCTGCCCGGCGACACCTTCGCCACCCGGGCCGCCGACCCGGTGCTCCAGCAGCTCGAGCACGACGGCGCCGGGGACGTCTCGGTCAACGACGCGTTCCGCCCGGTCAGTGTGTACTTCGACCGGGTGGTGCGCCCGGCCCAGCTGCCCGCGGCCCTGCTCGCCGCCACCCGGGTGCTCACCGACCCGGCCCGCACCGGGGCCGTCACCCTCGCGCTGCCGCAGGACGTGCAGGCCGAGGCCCACGACTGGCCGGAAGACCTGTTCCGCGAACGGGTCTGGCATATACCACGCCCGGTGCCGGAGCCGGCCGCGCTGGCCCGTGCGGTCGCCGTCCTCAGAACCGCGCGGCGCCCGCTGCTGGTGGCCGGGGGCGGCACCACCTACAGCGATGCCAACGCCGCCCTGGCCGAATTCGCCACGCGCACCGGCATTCCGGTGGCCGAGACGCAGGCCGGCAAGGGAGCCCTGCCGCACGGCCACCCACGATCGGTGGGGGCGGTCGGGGCCACCGGCGGCACCGCGGCCAACCGGCTGGCCGCGCGGGCCGACGTGGTGATCGGCGTCGGCACCCGCTGGAGCGACTTCACCACCGCCTCCCGCACCCTTTTCGCCTACCCCGGCGTGCTTTTCGTCAACCTGAACGTGGCGGCGCCGGACGCCCACAAGCTGTCCGCGGTGCCGCTCGTCGCGGACGCCCGCGAGGGCCTCACCGCCCTCACCCGGGCGCTGGAGGATTGGAGCGCCGACCCGGACTGGACCAGGTGGGCCGGTGAGCTGACCGCGGAGTGGGACGGCGTGGTCACCGCCGCCGGGGCCCTGGAGACCTCGGCGCAGTCCGGGGTGATCGGGGCCGTCAACGAGCGGTCCGGCCCGCGCGACGTGGTGGTCTGTGCGGCCGGCTCGATGCCCGGTGACCTGCACCGGCTCTGGCGCACCCGCGACCGCAAGGGCTATCACGTCGAATACGGTTATTCCTGCATGGGTTACGAGATCGCCGGCGGGCTGGGGGTGAAGCTGGCCGTGCTCGACGAGGACGACGACCGCGAGGTGTACGTGCTGGTCGGTGACGGCTCGTACCTGATGATGAGCTCCGAGCTGGTCACCGCCGTCGCCGAGGGCGTCAAACTGGTGGTGGTGCTGGTGCAGAACCACGGTTACGCCTCGATCGGGGCGCTGTCGGAGTCGGTCGGCTCCGGGCGGTTCGGCACCCGCTACCGCTACCGCTCGGAGGGCGGGCGGCGCGACGGCGACCGGCTGCCCGTCGACCTGGCCGCGAACGCCGCCAGCCTGGGCGCCGACGTGTTCACCGTGAACGGCCGGGCCGAGCTGGAACACGCCCTGGACAAGGCCCGGCGCTCGGCCCGGCTGACGGTGATCCATGTGGAGACCGACCCGCTGGTGGGTGGGCCCGACGGTGGTGCCTGGTGGGACGTGCCGGTGGCCGGGGTGTCGGCGAACCCGGCCACCCGCTCCGCCCGGGCCGGCTACGAGCGGCAGAAGACGGCGCAGCGCCCCTATCTGCGGCCCTCCTCACCGTCGGGCTCTTCGCCGATTCCCGTGTCGATCGCGGAGGACGAGTAGATGACGGCCGGCGGGTTCGTGCGGGTGGGTGTCATCGGGGCGGGGGCGATGGGAGCCGATCACATCCGCACCATCACCACGAGCGTCCCGGCCGCCCGGGTCACCGTCGTGCACGACCCCTACGCCCCGGGCGATTTCGGTGGGGTGCGGCGGGTGGGAACCGCGCAGGAGCTGATCCAGGCCCCCGACGTGGACGCCGTCGTCATCGCCTCGCCCGACCGCACCCACGCCGACCTGGCCCTGGCCTGTGTGGCGGCGGGCCGGCCGGTGCTGTGCGAGAAGCCGCTCGCCGTCACCGCCCACGACGCGCGCCGGGTGGTCGAGGCCGAGCTGTCCCTCGGAAGACGGCTGGTGCAGGTCGGTTTCATGCGCCGCTACGATCCGGGGTTCACCGATCTGCGCCGCACCATCGAGCTCGGCAAGATCGGCGAGGTGCGGCTGATCCACGCCGTGCACCGCAACGCCTCCAACGTCACCAGCACCGACGACGCGAGCCTGATCACCGGGTCGATGGTGCACGAGCTCGACGCCGTGCCCTGGCTGGCCGGCAGCGAGCTCACCGCGGTACGGGTGGAGTCCCCGGTGCGTCAGGGTTTTCGCGACCCGCAGCTGGCCACGCTGTGGACCCGCGGCGGGGTGATGGCGGGCGTCGAGGTGTTCGTCAACGCCGGGTACGGCTACGACGTGCGCTGCGAGGCGGTCGGCACCCGCGGCACGGTGTCGCTGGCCGCGTCGTCACCGGTGTCGTCACGGATCGCCGGGATCGAGGGCCGGGTGGTGCGCAGCGACTTCGTGGCGCACTTCGCCGACGCCTACCGGGCCGAGCTCGGGCACTGGGCCCGGGCCGCCGCCACCGGCACCGCGACCGGGCCGAGCGCCTGGGACGGCTACGTGGCACAGGTCGCGGCCGAGGCCGGCGTGGCGTCGCTGGCCTCGGGCCGGACCGAGCCGATCGACCCGGGGGAGCGGCCCGCGCTCTACGCCTGAGCGCTCTGCACCTGAGCGCTCTGCACCGGACGGGTCATGCAGACCCTCGGCCAGCGGTCCAGGCCGTGGTCGCGCTCCCGGCGCCGCACGCCGCGCAGCTGCGGGCCCGGACCGGTCATCACCCGGAAGCCCCGCCGGGCGTAGTAGGGGGCGTTCCACGGGACGTCGGCGAAGGTGGTCAGCGTCAGCGCCGGAACTCCCTGTGCCGCGGCCAGTTCCGCGACCCGGTCGATCAGCGCCCGGCCCAGGCCCCGGCCCGCGGCCCGCGGGTGCACCGACACCTGCTCCACGTGGAAGAGACCGTCCACGACGTCCATCAGCAGGTACGCCACAGGTACGCCCTCGGCGCGGTCGGGGTGGTCCGGGTGGCCGGGGCTGTCTGCGTGGTGGGGGTGCCCGGTGCCGTCGTGCACCCAGGCGTGCCCGGCCGCGCGGTAGGCCTCCAGCGTCTCCAGGGGGAACGGTTCGTCGTCCGCGATCTCCGGCATCCCGATCTCCCGGAAGGCCTCGCCCCCGGCCCACTCGATCTCCTGAAGCGCCGGTAGCTCGTCGGGGCGGGGCGGGCGGATCGTCATGCCGGTCATTCTGCCTGTCCCCGGGTCCTGGCCCGGATACCGGCACAGGTCCCGGCCTGATCTCCACCGCCGGACGGCGGACCGTTTGACCTGCGCGTCCACCGTCCGACAGGCTGCACGGTGAAACGCGGTCGAGCCCAGCCGGTATCCAGTCCGGCACCAGGTCGCCAGGGGTCCACCCGAGGCGGGGCAGATCGCCGAGCGAGGTACGGAGTCTCGGTGTCGCCTGCCCCCAGAAAAATCGGTAAGCCCCTCGCCGCCCTGCTCGCGGCGGTCGCCGTCGCGGGCGCCGGCACGCTGTTCGCCCTCGGCACGCAGGGGGCGGACGCGGCCCCCGCCGGTTCCGCCGCCTCCGCCGCCACGAAGGCCGCCTACGAACTGCCCCCGGCCGATGCCAGGTTCGACTACCAGCTCGGCGGTGCCTACAAGCCGGCCAAGGGCGTCAAGGTGGTCACCCGCGACCGCACGGCCGCGCCGGCCAAGGGCAAGTACGGCATCTGCTACGTCAACGCCTTCCAGGCCCAGCCCGACGCCACGGGCTGGTGGAAGAAGAAGCACCCCGACCTGCTGCTGAAGAACGCGTCCGGCGCGTACGTGGTGGACGGCGACTGGGACGAGCTGATCCTCGACACCTCCAGCGCGGCCAAGCGCAAGAAGCTGGCCGCGATCGTCGGCGGCTGGATCGACGGCTGCGCCGAGAAGGGCTATCAGGCCGTCGAGCCCGACAACCTGGACTCGTACACCCGCTCGCAGAAGCTGCTCACCCGCTCCGACGCCGTTGCGTTCACCAAGCTGCTGGCCGCCCGCGCGCACCGGGCCGGGCTGGCCATCGGCCAGAAGAACACCTCCGAGCTCGGCACCCGCGGCAAGAAGGCCGGGCTGGACTTCGCCGTCACCGAGGAGTGCGGCCGCTACGACGAGTGCGGTGACTACACCAAGGTCTACGGCAACCACGTGATCGTCATCGAGTACACCAAGAAGGCCTTCGCCAAGACCTGTGACGCCTACGGCGACCAGCTCTCGGTGGTGCGGCGCGACCTCGACGTCACCCCGCGCGGCAGCAAGGGGTACGTGTACCAGGCCTGCTGATCGCTCTCGCCGGTCACGCTCGCTCAGCGTGACCGGCCGACTCCTGTACCGGTGCGTGACCAGGTTGTGACGGTGCAGCACCTGTCCCGGGCGTCACGGTCGGTATGGGTTCGGTACGGTTGGGCGCATGCCGACCACCGAGCCGCGCCTTCTGGAGTACGAGCGGGTGGCGGGGGAGCTGCGCCGGATGATTGTGGACGGCGAACTGCGGCCCGGCGACCGGCTTCCCGCCGAGGGTGAGCTGACGGCCCGGATGCGGGTCAGCCGGGGCACCCTGCGCGAGGCTCTGCGGGTGCTCTCGGCGCAGAAGCTGCTCACCTCGGCGCGGGGCATGAACGGCGGCACCTTCATCGCCGAACCCTCGCCCGACGACGTGGCCGGCTACCTGGAGACCTCGCTCACGCTGCTGTCACGCGGCCGGGTCACCGCCGCGCACCTGCTGGAAATGCGCTCGCAGCTGGAGGTTCCGGCGGCCGAGCTGGCTGCCCGGCGGCGTGACGACGAAGACCTGAGGCGGCTGGAGGCGTCGGTCACCGGGATGACCGAGGCCCCCGACCCGGCCCGGCTGCGGATGAACAGCGAGTTCCACATGCTGGTGCTGCGCGCGGCCGGCAACCCGGTGCTCGACATGATGGCGCGGCCGGTGTTCACGGTGCTGCGCGAGCGGTTCGGCCGCGACCAGCTGGAGCCGGACTTCTGGGGGCGCGTCGCGGCCGAGCACGCCGAGATCCTCCAGCACGTGCGCGATCGCAACAGCCGCGGCGCCCGCCGGGCCATGCGCACCCACCTGGCCGGCCTCAAGGAGACCTACACCCGCATCGACGTCAGCCGGCTCGGCGACTGACGCCGGCGGGCGTCCCGGGAACCCGGCGACTATGTTGAGCGGGCGACAAATCTGCCCCACTCGTCAGAACATTCGTGAACAGGGAGTCCGAGCGTGACCGACTTCGCACCCGTCCACCAGGAGCTCGTCGACCGGGTGCCGCTGCGGCCCGGAGCCCGGATCGAGGAAGAGGTCGTCACCTACGACCACGACGGCACCACCCTCGAGGGTTTCGTCGTGCACGACGCCGCGATCACCGGAGCGAAGCCCGCGGTCGTCGTCGTCCACGACTGGTACGGCCTGAAGGACTACCCGAAGGCCCGGGCGCACATGCTGGCCCGGCTGGGTTTCTACGTGTTCTGCGCCGACGTGTACGGCCAGGGGCGCCGGTTCGAGCGCGAGGAGGACTGCCAGGCCGAGGCCGGCAAGTTCTACGGTGACCTGCCGCTGCTGCGGGCCCGCGTGGGTGCCGCCTACGACCGGGTGGTGCTGGACGAGCGGGCCGACAACGCCCGGATCGCCGTGATCGGCTACTGCTTCGGCGGCAGCGCGGCCCTGGAGTTCGCCCGCACCGGCGCCCGGCTCGCCGCCACCGTCTCGTTCCACGGCGGCCTGGTGACGCACGAGCCGGCCGACGTCGACAAGATCGCCGGCCCGCTGCTGGTGCTGACGGGTGGTGCCGACCCGGTGGTGCCGGACGCGGCCGTCGCCGCGTTCCAGGACGAGCTGCGCACCCGCGAGGACCTGGACTGGACCGTCACCACGTACGCCGGTGCGCCGCACGCGTTCACGATCGTCGGGGCCCCGGTCTACCGCGAGCTCGCCGACCTGCGCAGCTGGCGGGCGATGCTCGACCTGTTCGGCGAGACCCTCACCGTCTGACCGCGCGGTCACCGGCCGGGGCATACTCGGCCGGTGACCCCGGCACGTTTCCACGACCTCGCGGGCGGCAGTGCCTACCAGGTGCTCGGTGTGGCCGAGTCCGCCACACCCGGCGAGATCAACCGCGGCTACCGCCGCCGCATGCGGGCCCTGCACCCCGACACTCGTCCCAGGGGGTACGAAGAGGCCCAGGTGGTCTCCACCGCCCACCGCTGGCTGACCCACCACCGGCCGGACTACGACCGTTACGTGCGGGAACGGCGCCGCGGCGACCCGCGGTGGGGGAGGACGCCTGACCTCACCGCCGAGGCTGCCGGGACGACGGGAGAGCGCCGGCCCGGCTGGGCCCAGCCCCGGCGCGATGCTCAGCCCGGAGGTGGCGTTCAGCCCCGACGCGGCGCGCGGCTCCCGAGGCCGCCCGGCCTCGCCGACCGTGCCCGTCCTGCCCGTCCTGCCCGTCCTGGCCGTGCCAGTCGTGCCAGTCGTATCGGCCTGCCACGTCTGCCCCGGTTGGGCCTGCCACGTCCGCCTCGTCTGGGCCTTCCCGGTCCGCCTCGTCTGGGCCTTCCCAGAGCGCCCCGGCTGGGTCTTCCCGCCGTGCCACCGCTCGGGCTACCCCGGCTGCGGGTGCTGCCCCACCGCCGGGGCAGGCCGGGGCCGGGGCCCGGGCCGGTACTGCTGGCCCTGGTGGTCGTGGTCCTCGGGTTCCTGGCGGCTGCCCGGATCCCGTTCTGAGACAAGCGGTCCTGGATCCTCCGCCCCCGTACGACAACGGGTGCGCGGCCAGGGGGGACACCCTTTCGCGGTTTGACACCACCTTCCCGCCGAGGGTGGTGTCAAAATCCGCGAAGGGTCCCCTCTACGCTGTGCCCACGGCCGTGATCGGTCATCCCGAACGATCTCTCCCGCGACCGCCGCTGGTCAGCACCGCCAGCACGACCAGCACCCCGGCGGGCCCGAGCACCAGCCAGGGCGCGGCACCGAGGTAGCCGACACCGGCGGCCAGCATCGCGCCGAGCTCGGGCTGGTCCGGGTCGGCGCCGAGCCCGAGGAAGCTGAGCCCGGCGATGCCCAGCGCGGCCGCCGGCAGCCGCACCAGCGCGTGACGCAGCAACGGCCCGAGCACGGCGGGCAGCACGTGCACCCGCAGCAGCCGCCCGGGCCCGGCCCCGGCCAGCACCGCCGCGCGCACGTACCCGGCGCTGCGGACCTCCGACGCCAGCGTGCGGGCGTGCACGGCCAGCGGGATCCAGGCCACCAGCAGAACCGCCAGGCAGGCGCCGCGCAGTCCCGGCCCGAGAGCGGCCGCCACCAGCAGCCCGGCCAGGTTCGACGGCACGGTCGCGAGCACGTCCAGCGCCCCCGGCCCGGACATCGCCCCGCCCCGCCCGACATCCCCGCCCAGCCCGGCCGCCGTACCCACGAGCGCCCCCACGACCAGGGCCGCGACGCTGATCGCCGCGGCCAGCGACACGGTGAGCAGGGTGCCCTCGGCCAGGCGTCCCCACTGGTCGTGCCCCACCGCGTCCGCGCCCAGCGGATGCGCCGCGCCAGGGGCGGCGAGCCGCGCGGACAGGTCGGTGCCCGTGCCGTCGCGCAGCAGCCCGGCAGCGAGAACGGCCAGCAACAGCCCCGGCCCGAGGAACCCGGGCGGGGGAAGCCGGGGCTTTCGTCGTCCACCATCGACCCCGGCCCGACCCGCACCCAGGTGGGCCGGGGCACCCACCGTGCGCTCGGCGTCCGGAACCGCCAGCCCGCGGTGCACGGCGGCAGCCAGGGCCGCCGCCACCAGCCCGGTGACCACGAACCCGGCCAGCACCGCCTGCACCACGGGCAGGTCCTCGGCCAGCACCGCGTCGAGCGCGAGCGTGCCCGCGCCGGGGATCGAGAACACCTTCTCGACCGCCACCGACGACCCGACGATCGACATGCCCACCACCACGGCCTGCGGCGTCCCCACGGCCACCACCCGGCGCAGCACCGCCCGCCGCATCGGGCGCAGGTCCAGCCCGGACGCCCGCCAGGCCCGCACCCAGGGCTCGGTCAGCGTCTGCTCCACCGTCGCCGACAGCATGCGCGCCAGCAGCCCTCCGGCCGGCAGACCGAGCGCCAGGCCGGGCAGCACCCCGCTGGACACGCCGTTCCAGCCGAAAACCGGTAGCAGCCGCCAGGTCACGGCGAACAGCAGCACCCCGGCCACCGCCACCACCACCTCGGGCAGCGCCGCCAGCGCCGCGGGAACCTGCCCCGACAGCAACCGGGCCCACCGGGCCCGGACCGTGCGGCGGTCGCCGGCCCCGGACGTCCCCTGACGGATCGCCGGGGTCAGCAGCGACCCGGCGACCAGCACCGCGACCAGCAGAGCGGTGCCCGCCAGCGTCAGCGACGTGACCAGCGCCGGGCCGACCAGCCCGCCGACCGGCTGTCCGCTGACCCAGCCGGTGCCGAGGTCGCCGTGCAGGGCGTCCCGCACCCACGTCAGCACCCCGGCGAGCGGTGACGACGGAAGATCCAGCTCGCGGCGCAGCGCCGCGACGGCCTCCGGGTCGTCACCCCGCGCCCGGAAACGCACCCGCAGCACGGTGGCCGCCGGGTCCTCGCCCCGCAGCCAGGGCAGCGCCGCGACCGCGAGCAGCAGCGCCAGGAACGTGCCCCCGGTGCGCAGCGGGGTCCCCCACCACCGGTTGTGCCCCACCGTCAGAAACCCGGAAATCAGTCGCCCAGCGTGGTTTCCGCCGTGACGACCGCCCGCTCCCACGGGTCCCGGGCCAGCCCCGACACCCCGTCGGCCAGGCCGAACTGGGTGCGGTCGTGCACCAGCGGGATCACCGCGACGGCGGAGAGCACCTCGTGCTCGGCGGCCACGGCGGCCTGGTTCCGGGCGTCCACGCCGGCCTGCCGCGCGGCGTCGGCCAGCTCGGAGTCGAGGTCCTCGTCGCAGTACCGGCTGATGTTGTAGCCGCCGTCGCAGCCGAAGTCGGATTGCAGGTAGCTGATCGGGTCGGCGGTGTCCTGCCCGTACGACCGGCTCATGATCACCGCGTCGTAGGTGCCGTCGAGGAAGTCCTTCTCCATCTGGTTGTACTCGCGCACCACCGTCTTCATCGTGAAACCGGCCTTGCGCCAGCGATCGGCCACCACGGCGGCGATCTCGGCCATCTCCGGCCGGTCGCTGAACGTGGCCAGGGTGATCTGCCGGTCCTGCGGGGTGGTGGCCTGCGGGTAGTCGGCGGCCGGGCGGTCGTCCGCCCAGGTCGACACCGAGGAGAACAGCCCCTTCGCCGGGTCGGCCGCGCCGGCGTAGACGGTGCCGGCCAGGTCGAGGTCCTGCACGGCCTCCCGGGCGGCCTCGCGCTGTCCGGCGTCGCGGAACACGGCCGAGCTCTGGGTCAGGTGGATCGACACGGTGCGTGGCAGCGGCACGGCCAGCACGTGGTCGGCGCCGACCTGGCTCAGCTGGTCGGCGGGCAGGGCCTGCGCCACGTCGGTCTGCCCGGCCCGCAGCGCGGACGCCCGCTGGTCGCCGTCCGCAACGAAGCTCAGCTCGATCCCGGCCAGCGCCGGTCTGCCGCCCCAGTAGCCGTCGTTCGCGGTCAGGTCGGCCGACGTGGTGCCGTTCAGCCGGGTGATCGTGTACGGCCCGGTGCCGGTCCCGATCACCGACGGCGCCGCCGCGTCGTCCTCGTACGCCTTGGCCGACAGCACGGCCAGTTCCGGTGAGGTCAGCCGCTGCACGAGCACCGGGTCCGCGGTGCCGGTGACGATCCGCACCGTGTCGTCACCCTCCGCCGTCACGGTCAGCTCGGTGCCGGACAGCGCGCGCGGCGCCGGGTCGGCCTGCGCCGCGTGGGTGAGCGACCCGGCCACCGCCTCGGCGTCCATCGGTGTGCCGTCCTGGAACGTGACGCCCTCGCGCAGGGTGAGTTCCCAGGTCGTGGCGTCGGTCCGGGTCCAGGAGGTGGCCAGCGAGGGCTCCGGGGCGCCGGAGGCGTCGAGCCTGGCCAGTGTCTCGGTCGCGCCCACCCCGTAGCTGGTCACCGCATCGTCGCTGTACGGCGAGAGCGCCGCGACCGGGGTGAACGCGTACGCGTACCGCAGCGTGCGCCGTTCGCCGGAGGCGGTGCCGCCGGAGCTTCCGCAGGCGGCCAGGGACAGGGAGAGGACGACGGCCGCCGCGACCGCGGACGACCTCAGAACACGCGCATGGCCCATGGAACGGACCGCCTCCAGCACCTCGTGGTTGCGAAACGGTGCCGTGGCCGGTCTCCTGGCTCCCGGGTGCAGGGGGTGGCCCCAGCGCTGCCGGCGCACCTTCCCAGGCGGAGGACCACCCAGTGGCGCCCGGTTGCGGACTACGCGAACCGGCAGCTTCCCGATCACAGTGGCGAGGGCCGCTCCGGTCTCGCACCGGAATTCCCGAACACCACGGCCCGGTCAACGTACCCCACGTTCCGCCCGGAGTGGTGGGCGGGGTTCACGCATGAATGCCTGTTCATCTCATCAGGTTTCGCCTGCGAAGCACCATCATGGACGACGAGGGCCCGCGACCGCCCGGCCGGGCTCGCCGCGATCCGGCGGCCCGCCGGGTCGCGGCGAGCCGGCGGTGGCGCGCGGTCCGACCGTGCACTCCGGTGAGGGACGTCTAGCCGAGAAGGTCTGCCGTGCTCGTGTGCTCGAGCCCGTGGGCCTGGGCCACCGGCGCGTAGGTGAGCCTGCCCTCGTGCGTGTTCAGGCCGCGGGCCAGAGCGGCGTCGGCGCGCAGCGCGTCCTTCCAGCCCCGCCCGGCCAGGCTGACCGCGTACGGCAGGGTGACGTTGGTGAGGGCGTTCGTCGACGTGTTCGCCACCGCGCCGGGCATGTTCGCGACACAGTAGAAGACGGTGCCGTGCACGGCGTAGGTGGGCTCGGCGTGGGTGGTGGGCCGGGAGTCCTCGAAGCAACCGCCCTGGTCGATCGAGATGTCGACGAGCACCGCGCCCGGCCGCATTCGCGAGACCAGCTCGTTGCTGATCAGGGTCGGCGCCTTGGCACCCGGCACCAGCACCGCGCCGATCACCAGATCGGCCTCCAGGCAGGCCTTCTCGATCTCGAAGGCGGACGACGCGATCGTCGTCACCCGGCCCCCGAACACCCGGTCGGCCTCCCGCAGCCGCTCCACGTTCAGGTCGAGCAGCTGCACGTCGGCGCCCATCCCGGCGGCGACGGTGGCGGCGTTCATCCCGGAGATGCCGGCGCCGATGACGACGACCCGGGCCGGGCGCACGCCGGGCACTCCGCCGAGCAGCACGCCCCGGCCACCGGCCGAGCGCATCAGGTGGTGGGCGCCGGCCTGCGGGGCCAGGCGCCCCGCGACCTCGCTCATCGGCGCCAGCAGCGGCAGGGCCCCGGAGGCGGTCTGCACCGTCTCGTAGGCCACCGCCGTGGTGCCGGAGGCCAGCAGCGCGTCGGTGCACTCCCGCGAGGCGGCCAGGTGCAGGTAGGTGAACAGCGTCTGCCCGGCCCGCATCAGCGGGTACTCGGACGCCACCGGCTCCTTCACCTTGAGCAGCAGCTCCGCGGAAGACCAGACCTCGCCCGCGGTTTCGAGCAGCTTCGCCCCGGCCGCCTCGAAATCCGCGTCGGGGATCGAGGAACCGGTCCCGGCGCCGCGCTCGATCACCACGTCGTGACCGCGCAGCGTCAGTTCCCGCACACCCGCGGGCGTGATCGCCACCCGGTACTCGTGGTTCTTGATCTCCTTGGGGACGCCGACCAGCATGTTCCGCTCCGCTCGCTCACTTGCGCTGTGGTGGTGGTTCTCGGGTGGCAAGAGAGTGCGTCCAGATTCTGTTACCAGGTTGTTTCACCGAAGAAGGTTCGAGATCCTTGGGTTAATCTGCTGAAAGATTTGACCGGGAGCTGCTGGAGGAGCCGAAATGGCGAACGATCGTCGGCCCGGCGCCGGGCCACGCGGCACCGTGGCGGCCGAGCTGGACGACATCGACCGGGCCATCCTCAGTGCCCTGACCAGCGACGCCCGCATGCCGAACAACGCGCTCGCCGCCCAGGTCGGCGTGGCCCCGTCGACCTGCCTGATGCGGGTGCGCCGGCTCCAGGACGCCGGGGTGATCAGGGGTTTCCGGGCCGAGCTGTCACCGGCCGCGCTGGGGCGGCCGTTGCAGGCGCTCGTCGCGGTCCGCCTGGCCACGCCGTCCCGGCACCGGATCGGGGCGTTCGCCCGGGAGATGGCGGAGCTCCCCGGCGTCCTCAATGTGTTCTTCCTCGGTGGCGCCAACGACTTCCAGGTGCACATCGCGGTCGAGACGCCGGACGCTCTGCGGGATTTCGTGGTGCGGCACCTGAGCGCCCGGCGTGAGGTGGCGTTCACCGAGACCAACGTGATCTTCGAGCACGTCACCGGTGGGATCGGCCCGGCCGGCCCTACGGGATGAGCGCGAGCTTGCCGCCCGGGTGCCCGCCGCGCAGCAGCTCGAGCGCGGCCGGGGCCTGGTCGAGGGGGAAGGTGCGGGCCACCGGCACCACCAGGTGGCCGGCCGCGGCCAGCTCGACGAGGGGCTGACGGGAGCGGTTGCGGAAGGCCCGGCTCTCCGGCGTGGAGCCGCCGACCGCGAGGAACCCGTCCCGCTGCGCCCGGTCCCAGCCGGCGATCGTCACGATGCGGCGGCGGTCGGGGACCAGGGCCAGTGAGACGTCCGCGGCCTCGTCCGTGCCGACGGTGTCGAGGGCGGCGACGTATCCCCGCGGAGCCAGGTCCCGCAGCCGTTCCAGCAGCCCGTCGCCGTACCGCACGGGCACACCCCCGAACCGGCGGACGACGTCGGCGTTACGGTCCGACGCGGTTCCGATCACCCGCGCCCCCAGACCCCTGGCCTGCTGGAGCACGCTCACCCCGACGGCCCCGGACGCCCCGTGCAGAATGATCGTGTCGCCGGACGTCACCCCGGTGACGTGCAGCATGTCGGCCGCCGTGACCCCGGCCAGGAGCAGGTTCGCGGCCTCGGCGAAGCCGAGGGGCGGTGGCTTGGCGAACACGTTGCGTGCGAGTGTGGTGATGCGGCTGGCGTACCCGCCCGTCACCTGGAAGGCCAGCACCTCGTCGCCGGGCGAGAACGCCCGCCCGTCCAGAGCCGGCCCGACCGCCTCGATCACCCCGGCCACCTCGAACCCGACAGCCCGGGGCAGCAACCCCTCGTCCTGCCCCGCCGCGAATCCCTTGAGATCGGCCGGATTCACCCCCGCCGCCCGCACCCCGATCGTCACCTCACCGGGCCCGGGCTCCGGCGCCTCGTACTCCACCAGCTCCAGCACCTCGGGCCCGCCGAAACGAGTGGCCACCCACCTGCGATCCATACCGCATCTTCCCTTCCCGGTCCCGTCCTGGGAGATCTTGCCGGTATCGCGGATGTTCCTCGCGGCGACACGGGGGCGGGGGTGGTCAGGGGAGAGGCAGGGCGGTGAACTCTCCGGTGCCGCCTACTTGGGCCCAGAACTCTATGTCGTCGAGTCGTCCCGACGAAGGGACGGACGTGTCGCTGGTCAGGACGAGGTCACGACTGCCGGCAGGTGCCAGGACAGCCTCGTCGTCGACAGCGGTGAGATCGGTTCTGACGGTGTCTACGGTGACCGGTTCGAAGCATCTGCCGACGGGACGACCACGGGCGCTCACCTCGAGGACGGGCAGACCAGCAGGACACCCGTCACCGGTTGAGCTTTTCGAGGATTCCGGGAAGAGAAAGCCTACGGATGCCGATTCATCGAGCAGCGGATCCGGAGCCGGTGTGCCGGGCAGCAGGTTCGTGGCCCTGACCGTGATGGACACGAAGCCCTTCCCGGGTGGAGCAACTTCGCTACCGACCTGGGACTGCCACGACAAGGACGTCGCCTGGATCTGATATTTGAAGCCCTCTGGTGTCTGGATGGTTGTGATCGGGCCGAAAGACAGGTCTGGCGTGACTGCTGGGTCAGGCTGCCCGTTCGTCGTGGTGCCCTGAACCGGGAAATTCGGTGTGGGCTGTGGAGACGCGGGTTCCTCGGCACGATTGATCACGGTGACGCCACCCGCGATGACGGTGACGGTCACCGCGAGGATTCCTGCCGCAACGATCAATGCTGGTGCAAGGCCGGCGCGTGTGTAGTCCTGGAGGAGGCGTACCGCTCCCTTCAGGCCCTCTTGATCCTTGATCGCGCGGGTGACGTCCTTGAGGAACGACGTCGAGCGCTGTGCTTCTTCTGCCCGGATCCGGTTCAGCACATCGGTCACCTGCCGCCCGAACGCCTCGTCCCGGCCCAGTTCGTCCTCGAGTGCCAGCTGTAGCCGGCCTTGGGTGCGTCGTTCGAAGGTCCCGCTGCCGATGTCTGTCTGGAGCAGGCGGAGTAGGTGGTCGGTCTGCTCCCGCGCAGCCACGGTGTTGTGCAGGTCGGTGATGGCGGCGAGCATCCGCCGGTTCGCCTCGTCGGCGTTCAGGGCGTCGAGGTGCCGGGCCCGCCAGAGCGCCAGAGTCGTCAGGTAACTCACCACCGTCGCCGCAGCGCGCACCGTGTCCCCGTTCCGTGTCCTGTCCGGCGGCGTTCGCCCGATAAGCCCGAGATCATAACAACGATCGTGCCCCCGGTAGCTGTCCGTAGTTCCGGGCGCCGCGTCCGAAGTGGTTCAGGTGGGGCGTGGGGCGGCCGATGGGGACGTGTGGGAAGACGGACTGTCTCGCTGAGGGCCACCCTGCTGCTGCTCGGGGTCGGGAGCATCGTGCTGACGGCGGCCGTGCTGGGGGGTGTGGCGGCCTGGCAGAGCGCGGTGTTCAGCGCGCGGGCCGACGACACGATCGCCGATCAGCGCGACAGCGAGCTCGACAGTCTCACCTCGCAGGTCTACCAGCTCGTGTCCAACGCGGGGGCGGCCACGCAGGACCGGGTGAACCGGGCCAACACCGTCGCCCTGGCCGATCTGGCGGAGAAGGGCGGCCTCCAGCTCGGCACACCCTCGGCCACATGGGAGGCCACCAACCAGGTCACGCAGGAGACCAGGACCGTCCGCCTGCCACGGGTCCGGGTCGAGGGAGTGTGGCTGGGCCAGAACCGCGACCTGGAGACCGCCACCCCTGTCGTCGACACCCTCGCCGAGAAGGTCGGTGGCAGCGTCACCGTCTTCCAGCGTATGAACGACGCCGGCGACCTGCTGCGGGTCGCCACCAACGTCCCCAACGCGAAGAACCAGCGGGCCATCGGCACCTACATCCCCTCGTCCAACGCCGACGGCAGCGACAACGCCGTGGTCGCCGCGATCAAGGCGGGCAAGTCCTACCGGGGCGTGGCGCAGGTGGTCGGCACCTGGTACGTCACGGCCTACGACCCGCTGAAGAACGCGTCCGGCGAGGTGATCGGGGCGGTCTTCTTCGGCGTCCCGCAGGCGGACGCCATCAAGGAACTCACCGAGAGCGTCGCGGCCACGAAGATCGGTGCCCACGGCGGGGTCTCGATCTACAGCGACGAGTCGGCGGACAAGGGCCGGATCATCGCCTCCGGCCTGCCGGCGCCCTCCGGCGACGACCCGCTCAAGGCCACCGACGCGAACGGCGTCACCTACATCCAGCAGATCGTGGACGCCGCGGCGGATCTGGAGGACGGCCAGGACTGGACGGCCGACTACAAGCTCCCGGGGTCCGGCGACGCCGCGGCGGCGGACAGCACCGTGCGGGTCAGGTACTACTCGGGCTACAAGTGGGCCATCGCCGTGCAGACCTACAACCCCGACTACGCCGCGGCGAGCGAGGCCCTCAGCGACGGCCGGGCCAGCATGCTGACGATCTTCGCGATCGCCGCGCTGCTGCTCGCGGTGATCGGCGGCGGCCTGGCGTCGTTCTGGGCCCGGCGCACCGCGAACCGGCTGGCCGGACTCACCGGCGCCCTCGACAAGGTGGCCCGCCGCGACCTGAACGTGCAGGTGGTCGAGGGGTCGGACGAGATCGGGCGGATGAGCTCGGCGCTGAACACGGCAGTCGGCGAGATTCGCTCACTGCTGTCCGACATGGCGACCACCGCGACCGGGGTGTCGCGGGCGGCGGGGCAGGTCTCGACGGTGGGGGACGAGGTGGCCGGGGCCGCGGACGCCGTCGCCGCCCGCACCACGCACGTCGCCGGTGAGGCCGAGGAGATGGCCCGCACGATGGCCACCATGGAGACCGGATCGAGCGAGATGTCCGCCGCCATCGGTGAGATCGCCCGCAACGCGACCCAGGCGGCGTCCGTCGCGCAGGAGACGGTGCAGCGCACCGAGCAGGCCCGCGCCGTCATCGACCGGCTGGGCCACTCCAGCGCGCAGATCGTCGACGTGATCGAGGTGATCAACGCGATCGCCGGGCAGACCAACCTGCTGGCCCTGAACGCGACGATCGAGGCGGCCCGGGCCGGTGAGGTGGGCAAGGGCTTCGCGGTGGTCGCCAACGAGGTCAAGGAGCTGGCCCGGCAGACCGCGGAGGCCACCGTCGACGTCACCACCCGGGTCAACGCGATCAAGGCGGACACCGACGACGCGGTCTCGGCCATCGTCGCGATCGGTGACGCGATCGAGCGGGTCAGCAGCTTCCAGGAGGCCATCGCCGGCGCCGTGGAGGAGCAGAGCTCGGTGACGTCGGAGATGACCCGCAGCGTGCAGCTGGTCACCGGCGGCGGCACACAGATCAGCGCCGGCATCGGCGAGGTCAAGGACACCGTGGCCAGCACCCTCAAGGCGGTGGGCAGCTCGCGTGAGGCCGCCCGCACCCTCGACGAGAACGCCCGCGAACTGACCCGCCTGGTGGAGCGTTTCGCCCGCTGACGCGGGCCCGCCGAGACCTCCGGCGGACCCGCGCCGGACAGGCTCAGCGCGAGGGCGTGGTGTCCTTCTGGACGGCCGGGGAGGACACGGGAGCACCCGCGTGCGGCGCCTCGGCCGGTGCCCTGCGCAGCAGCAGGAACACCACGACCGACCCGAGCACGCCGACCGCCCCGGCGATCGCGAACGCCCCGTGCAGACCGGAGGCAAAGGCCGCGTGCACGGCCGCCTCCAGCTGCTCACGGAACGCCGCCGGCGCCGCCTGGAGCACGGCCTGGGTCTGCCCGCCGGACACGGCCGAGGCGATGTCGCCGGACGCCGGCACGTCGCGCGAGGCCAGCACGTCACCGGCGCGGGAGGTGAACACCGACCCGAGCACGGCCACGCCGAACGCCAGGCCGAGCTGGCGCGAGGTGTTCAGCACGCCCGAGGCCATGCCGCTGCGCTGCACCGGGACCGCGGACAGGGCCGCGGCGGTCAGCGGCGGCGTGGCCAGGCCGACGCCGACCCCGACGAAGAGCAGGCCGGGCAGCAGCGCCGTCCAGGTCGAGTCCGCCCGCACCAGCAGCATGAGCAGGCTGCCGCAGCCGATCAGGAACAGCCCGGCGCCGATCGGCCGGGCCACCGGCACCCCGTGCAGGCGCCGGCTCAGGGCCCCGGCCACGGCGAACGCCACGGCCGACATCGGCAGCAGCGACAACCCGGCCGCCATCGGGCTGAGCCCGACCACGGACTGGAGCCAGATCGAGATCAGCGCGCTGGAGCCGAACGCCGCCGAGGAGAGCACGGCCGCGGCGAGCACGGCGCCGGTGAACACCGGCCGGCGCAGCAGGCTCAGGTCGATCAGCGGGTGCGTGGTGCGGCGCTGGAGCAGGACGAAGACGATCAGCGCCAGGACGCCGAGACCGGCCGAGATCATCGGGGTTCTCGTCGTCCACCCTTGTTCGCCGGCCTCGATGATGGCGTAGGTGATCAGCCCGGCGGCCGCGGTGAACGTGACCATGCCCGGCAGGTCGAGCCGGACCCGCTTGCGCTCGTCGTCGCCGAACACGATCAGCGTCAGCGTGATCGCCAGCAGCGAGATCGGCAGGTTGACCCAGAACGCCCAGCGCCACGACAGCAGATCGGTGAGTACGCCCCCGATCACCAGCCCGGCCCCGGCGGCGGCCCCGGAGACCGCGCCCCAGATGCCGTAGGCGGTGGCCCGGTCCCGGCCGGTGTACGAGATGTTGATCAGGGCGATGGTGGTGGCGAACATCGCCGCGCCGCCCACGCCCTGCACCGCGCGGCCGATGATCAGCACGGTGATGTCCTGGGACAGGCCGCAGGCCACGGAGGCGGCGGCGAAGAGTGTCAGCCCGGCCAGGTAGACCCGGCGCCGGCCGAGCGCGTCGGCCAGGCCCCCGGCACCCAGCAGCAGCGCCGCCAGGCTGAGGGCGTAGATGTCGATGACCCACTGCACCGCACTGAATCCCGCGTCCAGGTCGCGGGTGATGTCGGGCAGCGCGACGTTCACGATGGTGACGTCGATGAGCAGCATGAAGGTGCCCAGGCAGACCGCCAGAAGCGGGGTCCACTGACGCATCGGATAACTCCCGTAGATCTTGTTGATGTCGGCAACAGAATGGTGACCGTCGACCTCTGTACGCCTCGGTAGACGCTGAAGTGGCTAGAATCCTCCGCCGAGGAGGGGAGAACCGATGGAATTCCTCACCACCGACGAGCTTGATCATCATCTGATCCATGCCCTGCGTCTGGACCCCCGCATCCCGTTCAGCCGGTTCGCGTCGCTGGCCGGGGTGTCGGAGCAGACGGTGTCCCGCCGGTTCCGGCGGCTGCGCGAGCAGGGCGTGGTGCGGGTGGTCGGTCTCGTCGACCCGTTCGCCGCCGGCCTGGGCAACTGGATGGTGCGCATCCGCTCACGGCCCGACTCCGCGGTGGCGCTCGCCGACGCGCTGGCACAGCGTCCCGACGTCGGCTGGGTGTCACTGACCTCGGGCGGTACCGAGATCCTCTGTGCCGCCAGGTCTCTCCAGGGGCACGGGGCGGAGAGCGGTCAGGACCTGCTGCTGCGCCGCCTCCCGCACACCAAGGAGGTGATCGACTTCAGTGCCCAGATGGTGCTGCACCGGTTCGACGAGCGGCTGGGGTCGATGGGGGACCTGACCGAGCTGGATGCCGCGCAGGTCACCGGCATCCGTGACCGGGCGCTGGTCCGGGTGGACGGCGAGGAGGCCGTGACCCCGATCGGCCCGCAGGACGACGCGCTGCTGGCCGAGCTGCGGGCGGACGGGCGCGCCCCGGTGTCCCGGCTGGCCCAGGTGACCGGCTGGGGACCGGCCCGCGTGCAGCGCCGCCTGGAGGAGCTGGTGCGCAGCGGCCTGGTCTACTTCGACGCCGAGATGGCGCTGGAGACGATGGGTTTCGACACCCACGCGACGATCTGGCTGACCGTGTCGCCGGCCGACCTGGACCGGGTGGGCCGGGAACTGGCGCAGCACAAGGAGATCGCCTACGTGGCCGCGATCAGCGGTGACCGCAACCTGATGGGCACGGCGATCACCCGCGACCCGGCCCACCTCTACCGCTACGTCACGCACGGCCTGGGCCGGGTCCCGGGTGTTCAGCAACTGGAGATCTCCCCGATCCTGCGGCGGCTCAAGCAGAACGGGTCGATGATGCGTGAAGGACGCCTGCTGGCACCGGTGTCCTGAGCGTGCTGGTCCTCGCTGGTCAGGAGTTCTGGTTCTCCCTGCGGCGCGGGAACTCTCCCGTGGCCAGGTGGCCGAGCACGGCGGCGAGCTGGTCGGCCTTCCAGGGCTTGGGCAGGAAGTCGTCCATCCCGGCGTCCAGGCACGCGGTGCGGTCGTCGTCGAAGGCGTTGGCGGTCATCGCGATGATCGGGATCCGTTCACCCCGGCCGTGTTCCGCCTCGGCGGCGCGGATGCGGCGGGTGGCCTCCAGGCCGTCGGTGCCGGGCATGTGGACGTCCATGAAGACGGCGTCGAACCGGTCACCTGGCTGCCCGCCGAGCACGGCGCCGACCGCCGCCTCGCCGTCCTCCACGATGCTCACGTCCAGGCCCCGCGAGGTGAGCATGGCCCGGGCGATCAGCTGGTTGGTCTCGTTGTCCTCGGCCACCAGCACCCGCTTGCCGGCCAGCCCGCCGGTCGCGGGCTCCGCCGCCCGCGGCGCCGGGACCTTCACCGGGGGATCGGTGCGCGGCATCGTCAGGTTCATCGAGAAGCGGGTCCCGACGCCGGTTTCCGAGCTGACGGTGATCGGTGCGCCCATCGCCAGGGCCAGCCCCTGGGCGATCGAGAGCCCCAGACCGGTGCCGCCGAACCGGCGCGTGGTGTCGGCCGAGGCCTGGGCGAACGGCGTGAACAGGTTCCTCAGCTGGTCGGCGTCCATCCCGATCCCGGTGTCGGTGACACACAGGCGCACCCGGTCGCCGGCGTCCTCCAGGGTGAGCGTGACCGATCCCCGCTCGGTGAACTTCACCGCGTTCGCGACCAGGTTGGTGAGCACCTGGCGCAGCCGGGTCGGATCGCCGAGCCGGTGCGCGTGCAGCCGGTCGGCCACTTCCAGCCGCAGGTCGATCCCGGTGGCCTCGGCCCGTGGCTGTGAGGGCAGCAGCGCCTCGCGGGCCACCGCGACCAGGTCGAGCGGCACCTGCTCCAGCTCGATCCCGCCGGCCTCGATCTTGGCCATGTCGAGGCTGTCGTTGACGATGTCGAGCAGCACGTGCCCGGCCACGTCGGCGCCGGCGATCCAGTCCCCGGCCTGGGGCGAGCCCGGGGTCTCGGCCAGCAGGGAGGTGTAGCCGAGCACGCCGTTGAGCGGGGTGCGGATCTCGTGGCTCATCGTGGCCAGGAAGTCGCTCTTGTGCCGGGACGCGATCCGCAGCTCCTGCGCCTGCTGGTCGGCGGTGGCCCGGGCCCGGCGCAGCTGGCTGATCAGTTCCTGGCGCTCGTCGCGGTGCAGCGCGAGCAGCAGCGCGACCAGGGCCACGATCGCGATGAAGGCCTGGGCGAGCAGCACCCGGGTGGCCGGGGAGGTGGCCGCGAACGGCCCGTGCCCGGCCAGGGTCAGCAGCAGCACCCCGGCGGCCACCAGCCAGACGTGCGCGGCCACCACGGTGGTGGAGAACCGCAGCGAGAACCACATCGACAGCGGCAGCACCAGGTAGGCCAGGGGCAGGCCGTCGGCGAACCCGAACACCACGCCGTAGGCCACCACGAAGGTGATCACCGCGAGCACCAGTTCCAGTTCGCGCTCGCGCGGCGGCACCAGGTCGGCCGGGCCGTGCGCGGCCACCCGCAGCACCAGCGCGGCGAACACGAACGTGTTGGCCGCGTTACGCAGCGTCCAGGCGCCGGCCAGCGGCCAGAACTCCAGGTGCGAGGTGGCGGCCAGGGCAGCCGGGCCGAGCAGCGCGCCCGCCGCCGCGCCGCCGACGCAGGACATCACCCAGACCGCCAGGTCGGGGGAGCGCCGCAACTGCCAGGCGTCCGGGCGGAAGCGGCGCACCAGGAAGGTTTCCGTCAGGCCCTGCACCAGGTTGGCGGCGCCCAGCGCGGCGGCCACCCCGATCGAGACGGCGCCGGTGAGGTAGTTGATGCCGCCGGCCAGCACGGTCAGGGTGAGGGCACTGACGGCCAGGGTGCGCCTGCCCCTGGACGAGGCCCACAGCAGCCAGACGAACGCCACCGCCGCGGCCGGCCAGACCAGCGACAGCGAGGTGCCGGGCAGCCGTGACAGCCGCCCGACCAGCACCGCCGCCGCGTAGACGACGGCGAACAGCGGCACCATGACCGGGACGGGGGCAGCCGGCCAGGGGCCGGTCCGCCGCGCCGCCGAATCGTCCACGGCCACTGATCGACACGCTGAACCGTTCGGGCGAGGGCGCGGCTGCCCGCTCACCCGAACGGTTCAGCGGCTCACACCCCGAGCGCCGCCTCCGGCCGGGACCCGTCGGGGGCGGCCTGGTTCAGCGGGCGGCGCAGCAGCACCGGCAGGAGCGGCCCGGCCAGCGCGGTGGTGAACAGGGCCATGATCACCATCATCGTGAACATCTGGGTGTCCAGGACGCCGAGCTGGGCACCGGCGTTGAGGATGATCAGCTCGGTCAGGCCCCGGGTGTTCATCAGCACGCCGAGCACACCGACCTCACGCCAGGGCATGCCCGACAGCCGGGCCGGCACGCAGGCACCGAGGAACTTGCCGGCGCAGGCCACCACCAGGATCGCCAGCAGCTCCAGGTAGTTGCGGGCGGTCAGGGCGGTGATGTCGACGCCCAGGCCGGTGATGATGAAGAAGACCGGCAGCATCACCGCCGCCACGCCCTCCAGGGCCTCGCGCAGGGTGCTCAGCGGCACCACCCTCGCGCCGGTCAGGTCGACGATCTCGCGGGGCATGACGAAGCCGAACAGGAAGGCGCCGAAGATGGCGTGGATGCCGATCCAGGTGGTGGCGTAGGAGGACAGGAAGGCCCCGGCCGCGAGCACCGGCAGCAGCGACGGCCCGGGCAGCCGGGCCACCAGCCGGGCCAGCAGCGGCCGCACCACCACGAGCATCAGCGCGACGTAGGCCACCGACAGCAGCAGGATCACCAGCAGGTCGCCCTGCCCGGAGGCGGTGACGGTGGCCGAGACGAAGGCCAGCAGGCACCAGGCGATCACGTCGTCGACGGCGGCGCTGGCCAGGGCCAGGGCGCCGACCCGGGTGTGCATCAGACCGGAGTCACCGAGGATGCGGGCCAGCACGGGGAACGCGGTGACGGCCATGGCGGCGCCGATGAACAGCACGAACCCGGTGCGGTTGATCGTCTCGCCGTCGAGCCGGTCGTGGCCGGCGTAGAGGCCCAGGGCCAGGACCGCGCCGAGGCCGAACGCGACCAGCACCGACGACGCCGACACCGCCCCGGCGGTGCCCCTGCGACTGTTGATCAGGTTCTTGTTGAACTCCCAGCCGATCAGGAAGAGGAACAGCAGCAGCCCGAACTGCGACACCGCGCCGAGCATCGGCTTGATCCCGGGCGGGAACAGCTGCGAGCTGGGGTCACCGGGCAGCAGCCCGAGCAGACTGGGCCCGAGCACGATGCCCGCCGCGATCTCGCCGATCACCGGCGGCTGCCCGAGCCGCTGGGCCAGCCGGGCGAGCCCGGCACCGGCCAGGAGGATCGCGGCGACGGCCGCCATGACGTGCGCGGACAACAGGTCTGCGGCCGTGGCGAAACTGTCCATGACGGTGTGGCCCCTCGTCGTCGGTGTGCCCTTCAGGACGGGCGCTGACGGGGGCAGTTATCGCTCATGCCGGTGAAGAACGGCTGAAGCCGTGCAGCACGGGTGCATTCAGGCGAAGGTCAGGTCACCGCCGGGGGCGGGGGTGAAGTGCCGGGCGACGACGGCCGGGTCGACGTCCTCCAGCCGGGACGGCCGCCAGCGTGGGGCGCGGTCCTTGTCCACCAGCTGCGCCCGGATGCCCTCCAGCAGGTCGGGGCGGCCCAGGCTGTGCGAGACCGTGCGGTAGTCCTGCACCAGGCCGGCGCGCAGGCCGGGCATCCGCGCGCAGTTGCGCAGGGCGGTCAGGGTGATGCACAGCGACGTGGGGGAGCGGCTGAGCAGCACACCGGCGGCCTCCCGGGCGGCCGGTTCCGGGTCGGCCTCCAGCCGCGCGACGATGCCGGCCACGTCGTCCCCGGTGAAACACCGGTCGATCCAGGCGCGGTCGCGTTCCAGCCGGCCCGGCGGCGGGGCGGTGGCCCGGGTGGCCAGGAGGTTCTCCACCGCCTTCCACGAGGTGGCGGCGGCCAGCTCGGCGAAGGTCTCCACGGGCGTGTGGACGTCGGCGAGCCCGCACAGCAGCGCGTCCGCCGGCCCCACCGGCAGGCCGCTCAGGGCCAGGTAGGTGCCGAGCTCACCGGGGGCGTGGGAGAGGAGCCAGGCGCCGCCGACGTCGGGGACCAGCCCGATCACCGTCTCCGGCATGGCGATGCGGGTGTCGCCGGTGACCACCCGGTGCGCCGCGTGACAGCCCAGGCCGACGCCGCCGCCGAAGGTGATGCCGTGCAGCAGCGTGACCACCGGCTTGGGGTACTCGTCGAGCAGCGCGTTCAGCCGGTACTCGTCCGACCAGAACGCCCGCACCGCGGTGCCCCCGTCGGACGCCGCGGAGGCGCCCATCGCCTTGACGTCACCGCCGGCGCAGAACCCGCGCGGCCCCTCGCCGTCCATGATCACGCACTCGACGCGCCCGTCGTCGCGCCAGGCGCGCAGCGCGGTGTCGACGGCGCGGGTCATGTCGTGGTCGAGAGCGTTGATCGCCTGAGGGCGGGTGAGGGTGATCCGCCCCACCCGGTCCTGCACGCCGATCCGGACGAAGGTTCCCGAAGTGGCCACCCGGAAACGCTACCCGCCCGGACGGCCGCAGATACGGGAAGATCGGCGGTATGACGACTTCCACCGGCGGTCCCACCAGCCGGATCGGGTTCGGCCTGGCCGCGGTCGGCCGCCCCGCGTACATCACCTCCGGCCGGGCCGGCGACCTCGGCCCGGGCCGTGACGTGGAGCGGCTGCGGGCGCTGGCCCACGAGCTGCTCGACACCGCCCACGCGGCCGGGGTGCGGTACGTCGACGTGGCCCGTTCCTACGGCCTGGCCGAGGATTTCGCGGCGTCCTGGCTGGCTGCCCGGCCGGGCCTGACCGACGTCGTGGTCGGCTCCAAGTGGGGGTACCGCTACGTGGGCGAGTGGCGCACGGACGCCACCACGCACGAGGTGAAGGACCACTCCCTGGCGGCCTTCTCGGCCCAGTACCGGCTCAGCCGGGAGCTTCTCGGCGACCGTCTGGCGATCTACCACATCCACTCGCTGACCCCGGACTCGCCGGCCCTGACCGACCGGGCACTGCACCGGGCGCTCGCCGTGCTGCGGGAGTCGGGCTGCCGGGTCGGTTTCTCCACCTCCGGGCCGGGCCAGGGCGAGGTGATCCGCCGGGCGCTGGAGCTGGAGGCCGGTGGGCTGCCGCTGTTCACCTCCGTGGAGACCACCTGGAACCTGCTGGAGCCGTCGGCCGGCCCGGCGCTGGCCGAGGCGGCGCGGGCGGGGGTCACGGTGATCGTGAAGGAGGCCGTGGCGAACGGCCGGCTCAGCCCGGCCGAGGCCGACCCGCACCCGGTGGCCGTGGCCGCCCGGGAGGTGGCCGCCGGGCTCGGGGCCGGCCTGGACCAGGTGGCGATCGCGGCGGCGCTGGCCCAGCCCTGGGCCTGGCGGGTGCTGTCCGGCGCGGTCACCACCGCCCAGCTCGGGGCCAACCTGGGCGCGGCGGGGCTGGCCCTCGGGCCGGGCACGGTGGAGCACCTGACCGGCCTGGCCCAGGACCCGGCGGAGTACTGGTCGCAGCGGTCCGCCCGGGCCTGGTCCTAGAACCTAGAACTTCTTGGTGCGCCCGAGGATCTCCTCGATCTGGTCCAGCTCGCCGGAGCTCAGGTCGAGGTTCTTCAGCGCGTCCACGTTCTGGTCCAGCTGCTGCACCGACGACGCCCCGATCACCAGCGAGGTGACCCGCTCGTCACGCAGTGCCCAGGCCAGGGCGAGCTGGGCCAGCGACTGGCCGCGCTTCTCGGCGATCGCGGCCAGCTCACGCAGCGAGGAGATCAGCTCGTCGTCGATCAGCCCGGCGTCCAGGGTCTTGCCCTGGGTGGCCCGCGAGCCCTCCGGGATGCCGTTCAGGTAGCGGTTGGTCAGCAGGCCCTGCTGGAGCGCCATGAACGCGATCACGCCGAAGCCCTCGTCGGCGGCGGCGTCGAGCAGCCCGTCGTCCTCGATCCAGCGGTTCAGCATCGAGTACGACGGCTGGTGGATCAGCACCGGCGTGCCCAGTTCCCGCAGCAGCGCGCAGATCGTGCGGGAGTCGGCGGCGCTGTAGCTGGAGATGCCGACGTACTGCGCCTTGCCCTGGCGCACCGCGGCGTCGAGCGCCGAGGCGGTCTCCTCCAGCGGCGTGGTCGGGTCGAAGCGGTGCGAGTAGAAGATGTCGACGTAGTCCAGGCCGAGGCGCTTCAGCGACTGGTCCAGCGAGGCGAGCATGTACTTGCGCCCGCCGCCGCCCTGGCCGTAGGGGCCCGGCCACATGTCGTAACCGGCCTTGGTCGAGATCACCAGCTCGTCACGGTACGGCTTGAGGTCGGACGAGAACAGCCGTCCGGCGTTGATCTCGGCGCTGCCGTAGGGCGGGCCGTAGTTGTTGGCCAGGTCGAAGTGCGTGATGCCGAGGTCGAACGCCCGCAGCGCGATGTCGCGCTGCACGGTGAGCGGCTTGTCGTCACCGAAGTTGTGCCAGAAGCCCAGCGACAGCAGCGGCAGGTCGAGCCCGGAACGACCCGTCCGCCGGTAGCGCATGCTGCCGTCGTAACGGGTGGGATCGGGGCGGTACGTCATCAGTGGCGCTCCATCGTCGAGTGAGTGGCCGACATCGGCCGAATCACATTCTGACGGGTGGGCTGTGAAAGCACTGTGCCGGGGCCGACGTGAGGGTCGGCGCGGCGGCCGGGCGTGCGGGCCGGACGTGCTGGACGGGAGCGCCGAGGTGCGGCGGGCGCCTCACCCGGGCGGGCTACGCCCGGTCAAGTCCCCGGCGGATCGGGCCGACCAGCAAGCGTGAGTCCGGAGCAGAGGGGGATCCCGGTCGCGGCCCCGGGAGTCGGGCCGGGCACCGGGCCGGGTGGGCCGGCGGGCCCCGGGGGTTCCCCCGGCCCGAACGGTGCCGGCGGTGCGAGCAGCGCCGTCGGTGCTGTCGGTACGGGTGGCCCGGGTGGCGGCGCGGTGGCCGGCACCGTCACCCACGCCGGTGGCGGGCACGGCACCGCGTCCGTCGGGGTGCCCGTCGAGCTGCCCGGTTTCGAGGTGCTCGGTCAGCTGGGTGGGGGAGCGGGCAGCACCGTGTACCGGGTGCGCCGGGCGGGTGTGGACGACGAGGGCGAGTACGCGCTCAAGCTTCTGGACCGGGCCGAGGGCCTGACGGCACTGCGCCGGGAGGCGGCGCTGCTCACCGCCGTGGATCATCCCGGCCTGCCGCGGGTGCACGAGGTGGGGGTGGCCGAGCGGCGTCCCTATCTGGTGATGGACCTGGTGCGCGGCACCTCGCTGGCCGAGGTGCTGGGGCGCGGCGCGCTGCCCCCGGAGCGGGTGGTGGCCCTGGCGCTGGACGTGATCGAGCCGCTGGCCGCGGTGCACGCGCGCGGCCTGGTGCACCGCGACCTGAAGCCGCAGAACATCATGGTGCTGCCCGACGGTCAGGCCCGGCTCATCGACTTCGGCCTCACCGCCCGCGAGGGTGAGGACGACGAGGGTGAGAGCGCGCCCGCCGTAGGCACTCTCGCCTACTCGGCTCCCGAGCAGTCGGGCATGCTGAAACGTCCCGTGGACGACCGATCCGACCTGTACTCGCTCGGCGTGATCCTGTTCGAGGCGCTGGCCGGGGTGCTGCCGTTCCCGACCACGGACGTCGGTGAGCTGTTGCGCGCGCACGCCTCGCTGGCCCCGCCGGACCTGCTCGGGCTGGTGCCGGACACCCCGCCGGAACTGGCGCACGTGGTGGCCACGCTGCTGGCCAAGGACCCGGACGACCGCTACCAGGACGGTCACGCCCTGGCCGCGGACCTGCGCGCGGTGGTGGGCAAGCAGACGCCGCCGCCCCGGCAGGAGGCGCCGCCGATGTTCGGGCGCCGTGACGAGATGGCGACGCTCCACCGGCAGTGGACCGAGACTCTGCGCGGGTCGGGCGGTTTCGCGTTCGTGCGCAGCGACAACGGACTGGGTAAGACCCGGCTGGTGAACGATTTCGCCGACCGGGTGGAGGAGTCCGGCGGCACCGTGCTGCGGGCCCGGGTGCTGCCCGGGGCGCCGATGCCGTTCGCGGTGTTCCGTGAGGTGTTCGTGGCGTACCTGCACCGGATCGCCAGGCTGCCGTGGAACGAGCGCTGGGAACGGGCGCAGCGGCTGCGCGCGGTGTTCGAGGGCTGGTCCCCGGCCGCCCTGAACCGGATCGCCCCCGGCCTGGACGCGGTGATCCATCGTGAGGGCGATGCGTCCCGCGGGACGGCGTTCGGCCAGGGGCCGGGTGGGCAGGGCCTGAGTGGGCAGGGTCTGAGTGGGCGGGGTCTGAGCGAGCGGGCGTCGGGCGGCCAGGGGCTGAGTGAGCGGGGTCTGAGCGAGCGGGCGTCGGGCGGCCAGGGGCTGAGTGGGCAGGGTCTGAGCGGCCGTGGCCCGGCGGCGCAGGGCCTGAGCGGCCCGGGGCTGTCGTCACACAGCCGTGCGGTACGGGACCGGACGGCGGGCGGCCAGGAGGTCGGCGACCGGACGGCGCAGGATCGCGCGGCGGGCCCTCAGGACGTGCGCGCCCCGCAGGCGCACGACGCGGCGGTGGGGAACCGGGCGGAGCAGGGTCCGGAGGCGATCGACCGGGCGGCGGATCACCGGGCGATCCCGAACCTGATGGAGCAGAACCCGGCAGCTCAGAACCAGGCGGCGCAGGGTCAGGCGGCGCAGAGCCAGATGGCGCAGAGCCAGATGGCGCAGGGTCAGGCGGCGCAGGGTCAGGCGGCGCAGGGTCAGACAGCTCAGAATCCGGCGGCGCAGGGCCGGACGGCGCAGGGCCGGACGGCGCAGGGTCAGATGGCGCAGGGTCAGACAGCGCAGGGTCAGGCGGGGCAGGGCCAGGGGGGACGGGATCAGCAGGGGCAGGGCCATGCGGCACCGGGCCAGACGGGACCGGGCCAGACGGGACCGGGCCAGACGGGACCGGGCCAGGCACGACCAGACCAGGCGGGACCGGGCCAGGCGGGACCGGGCCAGGCGGGACCGGGCCAGACGGTGACGGCCGCCCAGGCGACCCAGGCCGACCGGGCACCCCGGGTGACCCGGGACGGAACCGGTGCGCCGGGCGTCCACAAGCCCTTGGGAGAGAGGGGCAACCGGGGAAACCCGGGCGACCTGGACTACGCCGAGAACCGGGGCATCGCCGAGAACCTCGACACCGCAGCGGATCTGGACTACGCCGGCACGCTCGGCCTCGCCGACGGCCCGGTCGGCCAGCTGACCGACGAGCAGATCGGCACCGCGATCGCGACCGCCCTGCTCGACCTGGCCCGCGCGTCCGGGGGGCTGCTGCTGATTCTCGACGACGTCACCGCCGCCGACGCCTCGGTGCGGCAGGTGATCGGTCAGCTGGCCGCCGAGATCCGCGGGGTGCCGCTGATGTACCTGGGCGCCGGCCGGGACGGCGAGCTGGAACGGGTGCTCACCGACTCCGAGCTGACCTCGTACATCGCCGTCGCGTCCCGGGTACTCGACGTGGACCTGCGCCTGACCCCGCTCGACGAGGCGGCCAGCGGTGAGCAGATCCGGTCGCTGGTCCCCGGCCAGCAGCTGCCCGCGGACGCCCTGGAGGCGCTGACCACCCGCAGCAACGGCAACCCGTTCGTGGCCCAGGAGTATCTGTGGGCGGTGCTCGACGCCGGCCTGCTCTGGCCGTCGTGGGGCACCTGGCAGCTGGACCTGGACCGGCTCGACGCCCTGGCCCTGCCGCAGGACGCGATGGGCCTGGTGCTCAACCGCGTGCAGAACCTCGCCCCGCACGCCCGGGACCTGCTGGTCACCGGCGCGGCGATGGGCCCGGAGGTGCGGATCGACGTGGTCGCGGCGGTGGAACGGCGCAGCACCGCGAACGTGCTGGGCGTGTTCGCCGAGGCCGCCCGGCAGCGGCTGGTCGAGCCCGGTCAGGAGGGTACGTTCCGGTTCCTGCACGGGCGGATCGCCGAGGCGATGCTGGCCGAGCTGCCCCCCGGGCGGCTTGAGGACCTGCACCGCCGGATCGCCGACGTGCTCGCCGCCCGGCCCCCCTCCGGCCCGGCGCAGGTGGTCGCGCACACCTTCGCGATCGCCCGGCACTACATCCGGGCCGGCTCGTCCGCACCGCCCGAACGGGTTCTGGCCGCCTGCCTGGACGCCGGCCGGCTGGCCCTGGACGAGTCGGCGGCCGAGGAGGCCGTGACGTTCCTGGAGCAGGCCGCCCGGCTGGTGCCGCGGCGCTCGCCGCGCAGCGGCCCGGTGCTGGTGCTGCTGGGCCGGGCGCTGAAGCAGGCGGGCCGGTTCAGCGAGGCGCGGCGGCGGCTGGAGCAGGCGCTGGCGGCCGAGCAGGACCCGCTGGCGCAGGCCGCGATCCACACCCAGCTGGCCGAGGTGTACCGGGCCGGGTACCGCAGCGAGGAACTCGGCGAGGCGATCGCCCAGGGATTCGTGGCGGCCGTCGGCAAACCGCTGCCGCGCAGCACGTTCTGGCTGGTGCTCAGCTCGGCGCTGATGGCGCTGGCGTCGATCCCGCTGCGCCGGGTGCAGCGGGTGCGGGGCGGGGCGACCGGTGAGCGGCGGCGCCGCGCGCTGGCGATGGCCGGGCTGCACGAGGCCGCGATCTTCGGCGCCGGGCTGGGCATGCGGGTGCCCGAGTTCTTCGCCCACAATTTGCGCGGCCTGTACTGGGCGGCGGTGCTCGGGCACGGTCGCCGGTTCGTGGCGGCCCAGGCCAACTTCGGTGTGCTGTGCGCCGCGATCGGCCTGAACCGGGCGGCCGAGCGCTGTTTCCGGCGCTGCGACGCCGACCCGTCGGCGCAGTCCCCGCAGACCCGCGCCATGCTGCGCTCGTTCCGGCTGGGCGGGGCCTGGGCCGGCAACCGGCCCGAGGGCGAGGCGTGGCGGCGGCAGTTCGACGACTTCAGCGCCTGGCTGGACTTCACCCCGCTGATCGACTCGGTCACCACGTTCAACCTGACCGCCTGCTTCGCCGGGCGCACCGAGGAGGCGCAGCACTGGCTGGCGTACGGCCGGACCCGGCTGGACGGGCGGGCCGAGGAGACCACCACGTTCGTCACCGCCGCCCCGATGACGGCCGCCCTGCTCGGCCGGCCGGTGGAGGCGGAGACCGAGCTGACCCGGCTGAACCAGCTCGCCGACCAGGGCGGCGCCCGGCAGCTGCGGTTCATCCGGGTGATGGCGGGCCTGTTCGTGCTGCTGGAGGACGGCGAGACCGGTGAGCCCCTGGACCGGCTGCTCGACGAGTTCGATGCCCTCGGGGTGCCGCCCCACCTGGTCTGGCGCGCCCACCGGCCGGTGTTCCACCTGGCCGCCGCCGCCCGGCTGGCCCAGGCGCGGGCCCTCGGCCGGCCGGGTACGCCGGAGGCGCTGCGCGAGCAGTCCCGGCGGCTGACCCAGGCGCACCAGGCGGTCGAGCTGCTCGGCAAGGCCGCGAACACCGACGAGATGAAGGCGTTCCACGCGATCGCCCGGGCCGACCTGCTGGTGCTCCAGGAGCAGCCGCGCCGGGCGCTGGACGTGCTGGCGGCCCTGGACCTGGCCGCCGGTGACGACCTGCCGGCGGTGGCGTTCGAGACCGCGCGGATCGCGGCCCGGGCGCTGCGCACGCTGAACCCGGCCGAGGGCCGGCGCCGGGCCCGCACCGCCTGGACGATCGCGGGCACCGAGGGCTGGCCGCACCGGGCGGCGTCGGTGGTGACGGAGTTCTCCCTGCCGGTCGAGGACCGCGCGGCCACCCTCACCGGCACCCGGCACAGCACCTACTCCGGCGGCTTCTCCGGAGGCCACGAGAAGGAACGTCTCCAGGCCCTCCAGGAGGTCAGCGCCGCCGCGTCCCGGGTGCTCGACCCGCGGGTGCTGGCCCGGATCGCCCTGGACGAGACGATCCGGATCCTGGCCGCCGACCGGGCCTTCCTGTTCCTGGTCGACCCGGAGACCGGCACGCTGAGTCAGCACCTGGGCCGGGACTCGGCCGGGCAGGACCTGGCCCGGCTGACCGGGTACAGCACGAGCCTGGTCGAGATGGTGCGCCGCAGCGGCGAGCCGCAGGTGGTGGCCGGAACCGAGGAGGGCGCCGCGCTGGGCGCCGAGAGCGTGGTGCTGCACGGGCTGCGCTCGATCCTGGTCGCGCCGATGAAGCTGAACGACCGGCTGCTCGGCGTGGTCTACCTGGACAGTCAGGTGGCCAAGGGCATCTTCACCACCGGGGACACGGTGATTCTGGGCGCGCTGACCAGTTTCGTGGCGTCCGCGCTGGAGACGGCGCGGGCGGCGGAGCTGGCGATCAAGGCGCAGACGGCCGAGCGCTCGGCCGAGCTGGCCCGGGCGCTCCAGCGCGCGCAGGAGCGGATGGCCGAGCCGGTCGAGCCCCTCGGCGTCCTCAATCAGTTGCTGCTGGCGGCGGGCCGCGACGGCGGGGTGCTCGACGCCGGCACCGCGTTCGTGCTGCGCCCCGGGCGCTCGGGGGTGGGCAACCGCACCGGTGTGCTGCTCACGCCCGGCCCGAAACAGCCTGCCATCACGGCATTCACGGACGACGGGGGCTCGGAGTCGCTGTCCGGCGCGGGCGGCCCGATCTCCGGCGACGCCGGCGACGCGCCCGCCGTGCTGCGGGAGCGGCTGCCCGACGTCAGCTCCTGGCTGGCCCTGCCGTTGCGGGCCACCGACGTCGACCTGGGCGTGCTCGTGCTGGCCTGCTCCGACCAGCAGTCCCGGCTGGCCGACTCGGTCGAGCTGGGCGCGGCGCTGGTGGCCCAGGGGATGACGGCGTACGACCGGGCCGCGTTGTTCGAGCGGGTGCAGGAACTGGCGGTGGTGGACGAGCTGACCCAGCTGGCCAACCGGCGGCGGTTCTTCGAGATCGCCACCCGCGACCTGGAGGCGGCCCAGCGCCAGGAGCGCCCACTGATCGCGATGATGATGGACATCGACCACTTCAAGCGGGTCAACGACACCTACGGCCACCCGACCGGCGACGACGTGATCCAGGAGGTCGCCCGCCGGCTGTCCGAGGAGGTGCGCACGACCGACGTGATCGGCCGCTACGGCGGTGAGGAGTTCGCCGTGCTCCAGCAGGGCGACGACCCGGACCTGGAGCTGGCCGAGCGGCTGCGCGCGTGCGTGTGCGACACCCCGGTGCCCACCCGCACCGGGCCGCTGGCGGTCACGATCAGCATCGGCGCCACCTGGCTGCACCCCGACGACGAGGACGTGGCCGGCCTGCTGGCCCGCGCCGACCAGGGCCTGTACAAGGCCAAGGAGGGCGGGCGCAACCAGGTCGGCGTGGTGGAGTGAGCTACCAGTCGGTGGGCTCGTAGTCCTTCAGGAAGATGCCGTGCAGGTCTTCGCCGGCCTCACCGCGCACGATCGGGTCGTACACCCGGGCCGCGCCGTCGACCAGGTCGAGCGGGGCGTGGAAGCCCTCGTCGGCCAGCCGGATCTTCGTCGGGTGCGGGCGCTCGTCGGTGATCCAGCCGGTGTCCACGGCCGTCATCAGAATGCCGTCGCTCTCCCACATCTCGCGGGCGCTGGTGCGGGTCAGCATGTTCAGCGCGGCCTTGGCCATGTTCGTGTGCGGGTGGCCTGGCCCCTTGTAACCGCGGCTGAACTTGCCCTCCATCGCCGACACGTTCACCACGTAGGTACGCTTCGCGGCGGCCGCGGCCATCGCCGGGCGCAGCCGGCTGATCAGGATGAACGGCGCCACGCTGTTGCACAGCTGCACCTCCAGCAGCTCCACCGGGTCGACCTCCTGCACCGGCTGCACCCAGCTGTTGGTGTGGTGCAGGTCGGGCACCAGCCCACCGGCGTCGATCGCGGTGTTCGCGGCGATCCGGGCGGGGGACGCCGACCCGGCGGTGAGCGCCAGGGCCGTCAGGGCGTGCGGGGAGGGGGCCCAGTGGCCGTTCGCCACGCCGCCCTCCTCGTGCACCGCGCCGGCGATCGCGTCGATCGAGGCCGGGTGCGCGTCCGGGGTGCGGCCGATCGTCAGCATCTCCGGCAGCGGGCCCTCGGGCAGCGGTGCCGACTCGGCGGCGGCCAGCGGGGCGTAGGCGCCGGCCGAGCGGCGCACGGTCTGCGCGGCGTTGTTGATCAGGATGTCGAGCGGGCCCTGCGCGGCCACGTCGTCGGCGAGCGCGGTGACCTGGGCCGGGTCACGCAGGTCGATGCCGATCACCCGCAGCCGGTGGATCCACCCGGCGCTGTCCGGCATCGAGGTGAACCGGCGGACGGCGTCGGCCGGGAAACGCGTGGTGATGGTCAGGTGCGCCCCGTCGCGCAGCAGCCGCAGGGCGATGTGCATGCCGATTTTCGCGCGCCCGCCCGTCAGCAGGGCGCGGCGGCCGGTCAGGTCGGTGCGGGCGTCCCGGCGCTGCCGGTTCTTGGTCGCGCACTCCGGGCACAGCTGGTGGTAGAACGCGTCCACCTCGGTGTAGCGGCGCTTGCAGGTGTAGCAGCCGCGCGGCTTGAGGTAGGTGCCGGCGCTGCCGCTGCCGTTCTCGGCGGTGGCGGAGGTCAGCGCCAGGCCCTGGGTCTCGTCGTCGATGCGGCCCGGGGCCCCGGTGGCGGTGGCGGCCGTGACCGCGGCGTCGTTGGCCGCGATCTGCTCGCGGCGGGTCTTGCGCCGGTGCAGCTTGGCCGCCTTGAAGATCTTCGCGGTGGCCAGGCGCACGGTGAGGAAGTCCGGGTGGTCGTCCGGCAGCTTCTCCACCTCGGCCAGCACCCGCAGGCACACGGCGAGGTCGGCCGGGTCTACCCCGGTGTCGGCGCCGTGGTCGGCGCCCGGGGTCGGGGCGTGGTCGTCGAGCTGCGCGGTCATCTCTGCCTTCGGACGTGCTGATCGGGGGGTCGCTCAAGAATGTACGCAACCGGGCGCCGGACTTCACACGTGACCGTGCGGTCAACCCACCGCACGGGTCAGATCCTCGCGCCCGGGCAGCCTCACCAGGTGCTCGGCGGGCCCGCCGGGAGCCACCTGCGGGGCGTGCCCGGCCAGCCACTGCCGCTCGGCCGCGGACAGTCGCAGCCACTGCCCGCGCAGGAACCCGGTCAGCCGCCGGGCCCGGTCCGAGCCGGCCGGGGCGTGCACGGCGAGGTAGGAGATCGGCATGGCCGGCGGCAGCGGCCCGCGCCGGGGGCCGCGCTCGCGCACCTCGCCGGCCAGGAACTCCAGCACCGTCTCCCAGGCCCGGTCGTCGCCGACGTCGTACAGGGCCCAGGACGCCTCCTCCCGCACCGCCCGGGTGCGGTCCCCGAGCAGTGCCGCGAAGTCGTCGGTGGCCTGTGCCCCCGCGGTGCACGACAGCGCGGCGATCGCGGCGCGGCGCAGTTCCTGCCGGCCGGGTCCGGTCACGGCGATCAGCCCGCGCAGTTCGGCGGGTGCGTCCGGGCTCGTCGACGTGCCCAGTTCGAGGGCCCGGAAGACGGCCTCGCGCGGGTTCACGGCAACATCCTCCTCGGCGACGGCCTCAGACCCTAGCCGTAATCCGGTGGCATCCGTGCCGGGCAGCCGCGAGCATGCGGCGGGTGAATCGTGACCGGATCTCCCGCCTCGCCCACGCCCGTCACCCGATCGCCGCGCCGCTGTCCGACGGGTCGGTGGACGACGTGCTGCGCCACGCCCTGGCCCGCGGCCCGGGCCGTGCCCTCGACCTGGGCTGCGGGGGTGGGGAGTGGCTGATCCGCGCGGCCGGGCTCGCGCCGTCGCTGGAGGCGGTCGGTGTCGACCTGTCGCAGGAGGCCGTCGCGCACGGGCGGGCCGAGGCCGCCCGGCGCGGCGTCGCCGGGCAGGTGCGGCTGCACACCGGGGACGCCGCGGGCTTCGGCTCCCCGCAGCCCTTCGGCCTGGTGCTCTGCGTGGGCTCCACCCACGCCTTCGGCGGCCTGGCGCCGGCACTGGCCGCCGCCGGCCGGCACCTGGCGCCGGGCGGGACGGTGGTGATCGGTGACGGCTACTGGAGCGCCCCGCCCCCGGTGGAGGCGGTCGAGGCGCTGGGCGAGCTCGACGGCCTGGCCGGCACGGTGGCCTCGGTGACCGCGGCCGGCTGGACGCCGGTGCACGGCCACCTCAGCACCCGCGCCGAGCTGGACGCCTACGAGTGGGCCTGGACCGGTTCGCTGGCGGGGTGGGGGCTGGAGCACGCGGGCACGGACGACGGCGCCCAGGCCCTGGCGGTGTCGGCCGGGCACCTGGACGGCTGGCTGCGCGGTTACCGCGACTGCTTCGGCTTCGCCACGCTGGTACTGCGCCGCACCACGGGGTGATAACAGGCCTGAGTGCTCGCTGCTGACCCACCTCGATGCGTCCGGCGAAATCTTAGGCACGCCAGTGCTTCTCCCGCAGCAGCCGCAGGCCGTTCAGGCCGACCAGCACGGTCGAGCCCTCGTGCCCGGCCACGCCCAGCGGCAGGGGCAGGTCGCCGAGCAGGTCCCACAGCACCAGCACGGTGATGAACGCCGCCGCGACGGCGAGGTTGGCCACCACCACCCGCCGGGCCCGCCTGGACAGCGCGATCACGGCCGGGATCGCGGTCAGGTCGTCACGTACCACCACGGCGTCCGCGGTGCGCAGGGTCAGGTCGGACCCGGCACCCATGGCGACCCCGGTGTGGGCGGCGGCCAGGGCCGGGGCGTCGTTGATGCCGTCGCCGACGAACGTCACCCGCTCGCCCAGTTCCCGCACGGCCGCGAGCTTCTCGCCCGGCAGCAGCCCGGCGCGCAGGCGGTCCGGGGCGATCCCGACGGCGTCGGCCACGTGCCGCGCGGTCGCGGTGCGGTCGCCGGTCAGCAGCGTCACGGGTTCGTCGGTGAGGGCCGCGAGCGATCCCACGGCCGCGGTCGCCCCGGGGCGCAGGCGGTCGGTGAAAGGGAGGACGGCGAGGAGCTCCTGCTCCCGCCGCAGCAGCACCACGGTGTGCCCGGCGTTCTCCAGTGCGGTGATCAGCGGGAGGTCGTGCCCGCGCGGCGAGGTGATCGAGACCTGCGCGCCGTTTACCGTGGCCGACACGCCGATCCCCGGCCGGGCCGAGAATCCCTGCGCGGGAGGGAGAGTCAGGCCGCGCTCGCGGGCGGCCCGGACCACGGCGCGGCCCAGCGGGTGCTCGCTGCCCTGTTCCACGGCGGCGGCCAGGCGCAGGAGGTCCTCGTCGTCCTTCATGGTGCCGGTCGGGTGGATCCCGCTCAGCACCGGAGTGCCGTGGGTGAGCGTGCCGGTCTTGTCGAACGCGACCTGGGTGGTGGTGCCCAGGCGTTCCATCACCACGGCCGACTTGATCAGCACCCCGTGCCGCCCGGCGTTGGCGATCGAGGCGAGCAGGGGCGGCATGCTGGACAGCACGATCGCGCACGGGGAGGCCACGATCATGAACGTCATGGCCCGCAGCAGAGCACTTTTCAGGTCCTCGCCGAACACCAGGGGGACGGCGAACAGCAGCAGGGTCGCGGCCACCATGCCGATCGAGTAGCGCTGTTCCACCTTCTCCACGAACAGCTGGGTGCCGGCCTTGGTGCGGCTCGCCTCCTGCACCAGGGCGGCGATCCGGGCGACCACCGAGTCGCCGGCCCGCCGGGTGACCCGCACCCGTAGCACGCCCGTGCCGTTGAGGGTGCCGGCGAACACCTCGTCGCCGGCGGTGCGGGCGGCCGGCAGCGGCTCGCCGGTGATCGTGGCCTGGTCCACGTCGCTCGCGCCGGCCAGCACCACCCCGTCGGCGCCGATGCGTTCCCCGGGGCGCACCACGATCTGGTCGCCGACGGCCAGCGCCGTGGCCGGAACGGTCTCCTCGTCGTCCCCGTCGTTCCCCGCGCTCACCCGCACCGCGGTCTCCGGGGCCAGTTCCAGCAGACCGCGCACCGAGTCCTCGGTGCGGGCGGTCGCGAACGCCTCCAGCGCGCCGGAGGTGGCGAAGATGACGATGAGCAGGGCGCCGTCGAGCACCTGGCCGATGGCGGCGGCCCCGATCGCCGCGACCACCATGAGCAGGTCCACGTCGAGGGTCCGGTCGCGCAGCGCCCGCAGCCCGGCCAGGCCGGGCTCCCAGCCGCCGGTGGCGTAGCAGGCCAGGTGGAGCGGCCAGAACAGCCAGCCCGGTGCCCCGGCGAGCTGGGCCGTGAGGCCGAGCAGGAAGAACCCCAGAGCCGCCGCGGCCCAGCGTATCTCGGGCAGGGACTGCCAGCTGGTGGTGCTGCGCCGTCGCGTCGCCGCCGGTGCGGGCGCCGGATCGGTGCGGGGCGCGATCGGGGACGCGGGTGCGGGGCTGGTCATGGGCGTGGTCATGGGCGGGACCTCCGGTGCGGGCGAGGACGCGAACTTATCAGAACATGTGAAGAGGTCTTCATGTGTTCCGGTTCCCGGTCTCAGGTCCTTCGGCCCTGGTCAGGTGGCCGGGCCCAACTTTCCCCGGGGTAAGCTCCGGTTGTGGGACATCTGGCAGCCGGCCGCGACCGGCCGAACACCCGGCTGGACGCCGAGACGGCCGCCTACGTCGCCACCACGCTCCAGGCCCTGGCCACCCCCAGCCGCCTGCTGATCCTGACCGAGCTGCGTCAGGGGCCGCGGGCCGTCAGCGAGCTGGCCGAGGCGGTGGGCATGGAGCAGTCCGCGGTGTCGCACCAGCTGCGTCTGCTGCGCAACCTCGACCTGGTGGTGGGCAACCGGTCCGGCCGCAGCATCGTGTACAACCTCTACGACAACCACGTCGCCCAGCTGCTCGACGAGGCCGTCTACCACAGCGAGCACCGCCGTCTCGGGGTCACCGACCGTCAGGAATGACGCAGCGTGCCTCGTCTGGCACGCACCGGTGCACCCGCGCGAGAATGCCGCATGACGGATTCGAAGGTCATCGGCATCGTGCTGTTCGACGGCGTTGAGGAACTGGACGCGGTGGGCCCGTGGGAGGTGCTGGCCCAGTGGACCCGGAACCATCCGGAGGACGGCTACCGGGTGATCACGCTGGCGCCCACCGCCGATCCCGTGACCTGCGCCAAGCGGATGCGGATCGTGCCCGATCAGACGTTCGCCGACGCCGGGCCGCTCGACGTGGTGCTGCACCCGGGCGGGCACGGCACCCGCCGGCTGATGCGCGACCGGGCACACCTGGAGCGGGTGCGCGGGTGGGCCGCCCGCGCCGACCTGATGACGAGTGTGTGCACCGGTTCCCTGGTCTACGCGGCGGCCGGGCTGCTGCGCGGCCGGCCGGCCACCACCCACCGCAACAGTCTCGACCTGCTGGCCGAGACCGATCCGACGATCCTGGTGGACGAGAAGTCCCGGTTCGTCGACGACGTCACGGTGATCACCGGTGCCGGGGTGTCGGCGGGCATCGACATGGCGCTGCACCTGGTGTCGCGGCTGAGCTTCCCGGACCGGGCCGTGGGGGTGCGCCACAGCATCCAGTACGATCCGGAACCGCCCGTCTGAGGTCACGTCACTACCCGGGAGGGCGATTGCATGATCAGCGTTTTCGACATCTTCAGCATCGGGCTGGGGCCGTCCAGCTCGCACACGGTCGGCCCGATGCGCGCGTCCGCGGAGTTCGCCGAGACCCTGGACAAGCTCGGCCTGACCGAGCAGGTGCACGGGGTGCGGATCGACCTGTTCGGCTCGCTGGCCGCCACCGGTGAGGGGCACGGCACGCTGATCGCGGCGGCGGTCGGGCTGGAGAACGTGCGGCCCGAGGCCGTGGACCCGGACGAGTACGCGGCGATCGCCGCGCGGGTGCGCGAGCGGCACGTGCTGCACCTGGCGGGACGGCACGAGATCGGCTTCCGCCTGGACGACGACGTCGTGCTGCGCCCGCTCACCGTGCTGCCCCGCCACCCGAACGCCCTGCGCCTGACCGCCTGCGACCACCTCGGTCTGGAACTGCACGCCCAGACCTACTTCTCGGTGGGCGGCGGGTTCATCGTGCGCCAGGACGCCGGTGAGCCGGCCGCCGCCGACGGCCCCCGCCGGCGCGGCGGCGAGGGGGCGGGGTTCGGCTCCGGCCAGGACCTGCTGGAGCTCTGCGAGCGCGACGACCTGCCGATCAGCGAGGTGATGCTGCGCCAGGAGCTGGAGTTCCGGGACGAGGAGCAGGTGTGGCTGGGGCTGCGGCGGATCCACGAGGTGATGACCGACTGCGTGGAGCGCAGCGTGCGTCACGACGGTGTGCTGCCGGGTGGGCTGAAGGTGCGGCGCCGGGCGAAGAAGTGGTTCGACGAGCTCAGTCACGAGGACCCTGACCGGGCGCCGGGGATGGCGATCGAGTGGGTCAACCTGGTGGCGCTGGCGGTGAACGAGGAGAACGCGGCCGGTGGCCGGGTGGTGACGGCTCCGACGAACGGGGCGGCGGGCATCATCCCGGCGGTGCTGTACTACGCGATGACCTACATTCCGCGCATCGCCGGGGCCGGAGCGCGGGAGCGGGACCGGGCGGCGGCGCAGTTCCTGCTGACGGCGGCGGCGATCGGGGTGTTGTTCAAGGAGCGTGCGTCGATCTCCGGGGCCGAGGTCGGCTGCCAGGGCGAGGTGGGCTCGGCGTCGGCGATGGCGGCGGCGGGTCTGGCCGAGCTGCTGGGCGGCACACCGCTCCAGGTGGAGAACGCCGCGGAGATCGCGATGGAGCACAACCTGGGCCTGACCTGCGACCCGATCGGTGGTCTGGTGCAGATCCCGTGCATCGAGCGGAACGCGATCGCGGCGGTCAAGGCGATCAACGCCTCCCGGATGGCGATGCGGGGCGACGGGGTGCACCACGTCAGCCTGGATCAGGTGATCGAGACGATGCGGCAGACCGGCGCGGACATGAGCGACAAGTACAAAGAGACGGCGATGGGCGGCCTGGCCGTCAACGTCCCGCTGTGCTGAGGCCCTGCCGGATGAGACGGTCCACCGGGTAGGGGTTCTCGTCGTCGGGCGAGGGTTCCATCGCGCGGTCCAGGCCGGGCTGTGCCATGAACCGCGGGGTCCTGCCGTGGTGCGGCTGTGCGGCGTGCACCAGGAACGGGTGGCAGACGAACACGTCGCCGGGTGAGCCGGTGGCCAGTGTGACCGGGCGGTGGGCGCTGGCCCGGTTCACCTCGTCGGCGAAGGTGAAGATCGACTCCCCGGCCTCGCCGTAGGGCAGCAGCACCGGCGGCACGTCGAGGTGCGAGCCGACCCGGATGCGGGTGGGGGCGTCACCGGTGCCGACCTCGCTGAACAGGAAGAGCAGCAGCAGGGCCCGCGAGCGGGAGCGGTAGTTGGTGAGGTATCGCGAGCCGTCGGGGGAGGGGTAGCTGGCCTCGATGTGCCAGCCCGCGTCGTCCGGCTCGACCGGGTGCGGGAACCGCAGCGGGAACGAGCCGATCGCGGTGCGCCGCACCCAGCGGCCGGGACCGGCCAGGGCGTCGAAGGCGTCGACGAGGGCGGGGGCGTTGGCAGCCGCCTCGAACGCCGGCCCACCCATCCCGTCGACCCAGTGAACGGGCTCGGTCCAGCCGGAGGGGTCGTCCGGCGACAGGCCGATGCGCTGCCACAGCAGGCCGGCGCACTCCGCGGCAACCTGTGCGGGCACGGCACTCTCGAGTTTCAGGTAGCCGTCCCGGCTGAACCGCTCGATCAGTGCGTCGTCCACGGCGAGCAGGGTGCCGCACGCTCGCGGGCCGGGTCCACCGAATTTCCACGCGGCGCCGCCACGGTGCCACCACGGTGCCACCACGGTGCCACCACGGTGCCACCACGGCGCCACCACGGCGCCACCACGGCGCCACCCCGGCCCTGGCTCGGCCCTGGCTCGGCCCTGGCTCGGCCCCGCCACGGCTCCACCCCGGCCCTGGCTCGGCCCGACGCGAGCTGGAGGGGCCGCTCGGTCACCAGCTCGGGGTGTCGGACCCGTAGCGGTGCGGCGGGTGCGGGTAGGCCAGCGGGATGTCGTCGAGATCGAAAGGACTGGGCACATAACGCAGTTCACCGTAATAGCTGTCGGTGGTGAGCAGTTGCGGGTCACCGGGCGGCTGCACCGGCAGGTCCGGGGCGTGGCCGCGGAAGAGCAGGTCGGCGGCCCGCACCAGCGACAGCTGCGCGGTGCCGGTGACGCCGTCGCGCAGCCGGGCGGCGACCAGGCCCACGGTGGCGGCGGCGATGCCGTAGCCGGTGGCGTGGTCGAGGGCCTGCACCGGCAGGGCGCCGGGCCGGCCGCCGGGCAGCCGGTACACGTCGGCGATGCCGCAGGCGGCCTGCACGATGCTGTCGAAGCCGCGCCGCGACGCCCAGGGGCCGCGGGTGCCCCAGGCGTCCAGGTTCACCACGATCAGCGCGGGGTGGCGCTCGCGCAGGGCGGCCGGGGACAGGCCGTGCCGGTCCAGTGCGCCGTTGCGGTAGCCGTTGATCACCACGTCGGCGCGATCCAGCAGGCCGGGCAGCTGCCCGGAGCCGAGATCCGTCAGGGCCGAACGTTTTCCGAAGCCGCTGTCGAGGTGCGCGTCGAGCAGCTCGGGCATCGCCGGCGGGTCGAGGCGCAGCACGTCGGCGCCGAGCGCGGCCAGGGTGCGGGTGGCCACCGGCCCGGCGATCACCCGGGTCAGGTCGAGCACCCGCAGCCCGGTCAGGGGGAGTTTCGCGCCGGGCCGCCAGGGCACGGCGGGGGAGGGGGCGGTGTCGAAGGTGATCCACTCGCGCGGTGGTGGGCCGGCGGCCATCGGGGAGTCCAGCCATTCCCGGCGGGTGCGCACGGCGGCGGCGATCCCGCCGGCCTGCCCGATCACCTGCTCGGCCTCGGCGGCGGTGAGGTGCCGCAGGGCATCCGTCAGCTGGTCCACGCCGGCGGTGGCCGGCACCTCCAGCGCCGAGCGCAGCCGGGCCTCGTGGTGCGGGTAGTTGGCGTGGGTGCGCACCCAGCCGTCGGAGGTGGCGAAAAACCCGGACAGCGGGGCGAATCCGAGGGGGCGCCGGCCGTCGATCGAGAGGTGGCGGAGGGAGTCGAAGGCCGCGGCGATGCGCGGCGAGGAGGTGCGCAGGGCCCCGGGCCGCCCGAGCAGGGCGTCGACGGCGGCCGTGACCAGGCCCACCGAGACCAGGGCCAGGGCCTCGACGTCGAGGGGCCCGCCCCACCAGCGCCGCGGGCCGGCCGGGGGTGGGTCACCGGGGCGTGCGGGCGGCAGGATCGGCACGCCCTCACCCTAGAGCGTGTTGCGGAACCCGGTGCCACCCGCGGGGATCTCCTGGCGGCGGCCGATCCCGGCGCACGCACCTAGGCTGGGCGGGTGTTCTCGTTCGAGCAGTTGCGCGGGTTCGTCGCGGTGGCCGAGGAACTGCACTTCGGCCGGGCGGCCGCCCGGCTGTCGATGACCCAGCCGCCGTTGTCGCGTCTGGTGCAGAAGCTGGAGCGCGAGGTGGGGGTGCGGTTGTTCGACCGGGACAGTCGCGGGGTGCGGCTGACCCCGGCCGGTACCGCCTTCTACGGTGAGGCGCGGCGGCTGCTGGCGCTGGCCGAGAGCGCGCCGGAGCTGGCCCGGCGGATCTCGGCGGGGTCGGCGGGCACGCTGCGGGTGGGGTTCACGGCGGGTGCGGGCTACGGGGTGCTGCCGCGGTTGCTGAACCATCTGTCGGAGCGGCTGCCCGACCTGGAGCTGGAGCTGTTCGAGATGGTCACCCGCGACCAGGTGGAGGCCGTGCAGTCGCACGAGATCGACCTGGGGCTGGCCAGGCCGCCTTTCGACGCGGCCGTGTTCGGGCACCGGCTGCTGATGCGCGAGGCCCTGGTGGTGGCGGTGCCGCGGGATCATCGGCTGACCGCGCTGGAGCGCCCGGTGCGGCCGGACGACCTGGCGACCGAGCCGCTGATCATGCACTCCGACGCCAAGGCCCGGTACTTCTACGACCTGGTGGTCGGCCTGGTGCCGGTGCGGCACGACCACGTGGTGCACTCGGTCAGCCAGATCCTCACCATGGTCTGGCTGGTGCAGGGCGGGCGCGGGGTGGCGCTGGTGCCGCGCAGCACCCAGCTCGTGCACGTGGACGGGGTGGCGTTCCTGCCGTTCGCCACGCCCACGCCGGAACCGGTCGAGCTGCACCTGCTGTGGGCGAACGACAGCCAGAACCCGGCCCTGCCGGTGGTTCTGGAGGCCCTGGGTGATCTGGAGGGGCAGACGAAAGGACGGCGCTGAGCCCGTGCGGGCCCCGCGCCGTCCATGATTTCTGGGTTGTTCTAGCTCAGAGCGCGCCGCCGGCGTCGACCACCATGGTCGTGCCGGTGACGTAGCGGCCCTCGTCGGAGGTCAGGTACAGCACCGCGTTGGTGATGTCGATGGCCTCGGTGACGGGCACCGGCAGGGCGTTGAGCGTGTTGGCGGCGACGATGAAGTCGTCGTAGGTGGGGTTCTCGATGTCCGGGCGGAACAGCCGGAACGTGGCGTCGTTGATGATCATCGGCGTCTGCACCGTGGTCGGGTGGATCGTGTTGACGCGGATGTTGTGCGGCGCCCACTCCTTGGCGGCCGTCTTCATCAGTGACACCAGGCCGGCCTTGGCGGCCGAGTAGTGGCCGTTGTTGCCGTTGGCCACCATCGCGGCGAGCGAGCTGGTGATCACGACGGAGCCGCCACGGCCGCCGTCGATGATGTGGGGGACGGTGGCCTTGAGGGTCTTCCAGGCCCCGGACAGGTTGATGTCGATCATCTCCTGCCAGGTGTTCTCGTCCAGGTCCAGGAGCGGGCCCATGCTGGAGATACCGGCGTTGGCCAGCACGATGTCCAGCCGGCCGAACTCGGCGACGCCTTCCTTGGCGACGGCGGTCAGTGCGGCCAGGTCGCGGATGTCGGCCGTACGGGCGATGATCCGGCGGTCGAGGGCCTCGACGGCCTTGACCGTCTCGGCCAGGTCCTCGGCCGTGGAGGTCGGGTAGGGAGCGGTGGTGACCTGGTCGGCGATGTCGACGGCGATGATGTCGGCGCCTTCTTCGGCCAGCTTGATCGCGTGGCTACGGCCCTGTCCGCGGGCGGCACCCGTGATGAATGCGACCTTGCCCTCAAAGCGGCCCATGACGCTCCTTCGTCTCCTGAGTTGCGGGGTCGAACCCCAGTTATGGCACGGCGTGACGCAACTTAGGGCAGGTGCTTTGCCCCTGTCCAGCCTCACATGCACCGAATAATGTCACGGTTTGTCATGAGGGTTGCCCGGGCGCCACGATGACCGCCATGACAAGACCTCTCGGTGGTCGGCCGGCCACGACGAGTGCCCACGAACTGGCGCAGACCGCCCAGCGGCTGTTCCTGGAACGGGGTTTCGAGGCCGTCACGGTCGAGGACATCGCCGCCGCGGCGGGCGTCAGCCGGCGCACCTTCTTCCGCTACTTCTCCTCCAAGGCCGACGTGCTCTGGGTGGAGACCCGTGCGGAGGACGAGGCCTTCCTCGCGCTGCTCGACCAGGCCGACCCGGCGCGCCCCTACGACGAGGTGCTGACCGAGGCCGCGCTCGAAGTCATGCGCATCACCACCCCGCAGAAACGCGAGTGGGCGCTCAACCGCGCCCGCCTGGTGTTCAGTGTGCCCGCCGTGCAGGCCCAGCTGTGGAGCGCGTTCAGCGGATGGCGCGGCGCCGCACGCACTTTCGCCGCCCGGCAGACCCGCACCGAGGAGAATGGGTTCTTCGCGCTCGCCGTCGGTCAGGCCCTGGTCGCGGCGATGCTCACCGGCAGCGAGTTCTGGGTGGACAACCCCGGCACCGAGCTGGAGGACCACCTGGCCCAGGCGCTCTCCCTGTTCCTGCCGCCCGACCCGCGTTTCGTGGTGCAGAACTGAGGACGGCGAGGAGCCCGTCACGAGCTCCCCGCCGTCCGTCATGGTCTGGCTCCTCGATCAGCCGGCCACGTAGTACAGCCGCTTGTTGCAGAACTCGTCGAAGCCCAGTGGCCCCAGCTCCCGGCCGAAGCCCGAGCTCTTCGTGCCACCGAACGGCAGGTCCGCGGCCTCACCGGCGGGCGTGTTCACGTTCGTCATGCCCACGTCCAGACGCCGGGCGATCCGCTTGGCCTTCTCCACGTCGGCGCTGAACACCGAGCCGCCCAGCCCGAACCGGGTGGCGTTGGCCAGCTCGACGGCCTCCTCCTCGCTGCTCACCTTGTAGACCACCGCGACCGGCCCGAACAGCTCCTCGTGGAAGGCCCGCATCTGTGGGGTCACGCCGGTCAGCACGGCCGGGGAGTACTTCGCCGCCGGGCCCTCGCCCAGCACACCGCCGGCGTGCAGCGTCGCGCCCTTCGACACGGCCTCCTGCACCTGCTCGTCGATCGACTCGGCGGCCCGCCGCGACGACATCGGGGCGTGCCCGGAAGCGTCCACCGCCCGCGCCTTCTCGGTCAGCTCGGCCACGAACTCGTCGTAGACCGTGTCCATCACGATCATCCGCTTGTTCGAGTTGCAGACCTGGCCGTTGTTGTACACCCGGAAGTCCCAGGCGGTCTGCGCCAGCTTCGGCACGTCCGCCGAGTCCAGCACCACCATCGGGTCCGAGCCGCCCAGCTCCAGCACGCACTTCTTCAGGTGCTTGCCGGCCAGCTGCGCCACCACGGCACCGGCCCGCTCCGAGCCGGTCAGCGACACGCCCTGCACGCGCTGGTCGGCGATGATCGTCTCGATCTGCTCGTGCGTGGCGAACACGTTGACGTAGGCACCCTCCGGCACCCCGGCGTCCCGCATGATCTGCTGCACGGCCAGGGCCACCTGCGGCACGCTCTCGGCGTGCTTGAGGATCACCGTGTTGCCCAGCACCAGGTTCGGCGCCGCGAACCGGGCGATCTGGTAGGTCGGGAAGTTCCACGGCATGATGCCCAGCACCGGCCCGACCGGGCGGCGCTCCACGACCGCCGTGCCGCCGTCGGCCGCCGGGATGCTCTGGTCGGCCGCCAGCCGCGGGCCCTCGGTGGCGTAGTAGCCGAAGATCGCCTGGCTGAACTCCGACTCCTCCTTGCCCTCGTCGAAGGCCTTGCCCATCTCCTGCTGCGACAGCCGCGCCAGCTCCTCGGCACGCTCACCGAATAGGTCCGACACCTTCTGCACGATCGCGGCGCGCTCGGCGATCGGCACCTCGCGCCACGCCGTGTAGGCGGTGTCGGCGGCACCGATCGCGGCCTCGATCTCGGCGTCCGTCGCGAACGGGAAGGTCTTCAGCACCTCGCCGGTGGCGGGGTCGGTGACCTGGTAGGACGGCTGGCTGGGGCTCATGCGGGTCTCCATCTGCTGGGGTCGAGGTGGCAGCGAGCTTAACCTTGGCCCATGGACCCCATCGATGTGGCCATTGACCTCGCCGGACTCGACGATCTGCTCACCGACGACGAGCGTGACATCCGCACCGCCGTCCGCACCATGGCGCAGGCCCGGATCGCCCCGCACGTCGCCGGATGGTTCGAGCGTGGCGCCGTCGACGACCCGCGCGGCCTGACCCGCGAACTGGGCGCCCTCGGCGTGCTCGGCATGCACCTGACCGGCTACGGCTGCGCCGGGACGAGCGCCACCCAGTACGGCCTGACCTGCCTGGAGCTGGAGGCCGTCGACTCCGGCGTGCGCTCGCTGGTGTCGGTGCAGGGCTCGCTGGCGATGTACGCGCTGTGGCGGCACGCCACCGAGGAGACCCGGCAGGAGTGGCTGCCGCGGATGGCCACCGGTGAGGCGATCGGCTGCTTCGGCCTGACCGAGCCCGACCACGGTTCCGACCCGGCGGCGATGCGCACCTCGGCCCGGCGCTCGGGCGGCGACTGGGTGCTCAACGGCCGCAAGACCTGGATCACCAACGGCTCGATCGCGGACGTCGCGGTGATCTGGGCGCGCACGGACGAGGGGATCCGGGGTTTCGCCGTCCCCACGTCGGCACCGGGGTTCGCCGCGCACGACATCGGGCACAAGATGTCGCTGCGCGCGTCGGTCACCAGCGAACTGCTCCTGGACGACGTGCGGTTGCCCGCGGGCGCGGTGTTCCCCGAGGTGCGTGGCCTGGCCGGGCCGCTGTCGTGCCTGAACGAGGCCCGCTTCGGCATCGTCTGGGGCGCGATGGGCGCGGCCCGCGACAGCCTGGCCACCGCCCTGCGGTACTCCCTGTCGCGCGAGCAGTTCGGCCGGCCGGTCGCCGGTTTCCAGCTGACGCAGCAGAAACTCGCCGACATGCAGCTGGAGTACACCAAGGGCGTGCTGCTGGCCCTGCACCTGGCCCGCCGCAAGGACGCCGGCACGCTGCGGCCCGCCCAGGTCAGCCTGGGCAAGCTGAACAACGTGCGCCAGGCCCTGGAGATCTGCCGCACCGCCCGCACGATCCTCGGCGCGAGCGGGATCTCGCTGGAGTACCCGGTGATCCGGCACATGGACAACCTGGAGTCGGTACTCACCTACGAGGGCACGGTCGAGATGCACACCCTGGTGATCGGGAAGGCGATGACCGGCCTGGACGCCTTCCGGTGAATCGTCATGACGATCGGGTCAGGACGACGGTATGAGATGGAGTGACCCGCACGAGCGCCGGACGGCTCTCCAGGCGCAGCACCGGGCCGGGCGCCGGCCGCGAGCAGCCCTGCCCAGGCGAAGACGTTCGGCCGCCGCCGACCCGTCCCGCTGGAAAGGGCTGAACCTGCTGGGTTTCGCGCTGACGGAGGTGCGGGAGCGCCTGTGACCTCCTATTCCCACGCGCGGATAATGCGCCCAGGGCGTAGCGGCCGGTTCCCGCCCGATTCTGTCGGTGCCCGCGGCTAGGCTCGTCGGCGTGACCCTGACCTTGCTGGCTGTGCACGCCCATCCCGACGACGAGGCCACCGGTACCGGTGGCGTGTATGCCAAGGCCGCCGCCGAGGGCGTGCGCACCGTGCTGGTCACCTGCACCGACGGTCGCTGCGGCGACGGGCCCGGCGGGGTCAAGCCCGGTGAGCCCGGCCACGAGCCCGAGGCGGTGGCCGCGGTGCGCACCGCCGAACTCGAGCGCAGCACCAAGATCCTCGGCATCGACGTGGTCGAGCGCCTCGGCTACCACGACTCGGGCATGATGGGCTGGCCCGACAACGACCTGCCGGGCGCCTTCTGGACCGCACCGTTCGCCGAGGCCACCGACCGGCTGGCCGCGCTGCTGCGCACCCACCGTCCCGACGTCGTGGTCACCTACGACGAGAACGGTGTCTACGGCCACCCCGACCACATCCAGGCCAACCGCGTCACCATGGCCGCCCTCGACCTGCTCGCCGCCGAGGGCTGGCAGCCGGCCAAGGTGTACTGGTCGTCGCCGCCCTACTCGCAGATGAAGATCTGGGGCGAGCTGGTGCGCGAGTTCGGCACCGAGGCGGAGCAGGCCGAGATGGCCAGGGAAGAGGCCGCGATCGAGGCCAAGCTCGCCGCCGGTGAGCGCCTGCCGATGGGCCTGCCCGACGACGAGCTGACCACCTGGGTCGACGTGAAGGCTTACGGTCAGGCCAAGTTCGAGGCGCTGTCGGCCCACGGCAGCCAGTCCGACAGCGCCATGTTCCTCGGTCTGGGCGTCGAGCGCTTCACCGGCATCATGGGCGTCGAGACCTTCCAGCGGGTGCGTGACACCACCGGCGCCCCCACACCCGAGGCCGACCTCTTCGACGGGCTGCGCTGACTCGTCAGACGTGCGGCTGGTCCCAGCCCCAGTCCTCCACCGTCCACCCGCTCGCCGGGTCACCCACGAGCGTCACCACCTGGGTGTTCAGCAGCGGGTGGGCGGCCACGTAGGCCGCGTCCACGTTGCCGGCCCGGGCCCCCACCCAGGTCCGGATCACCGCGCCGTGGCTGACCGCGGCCGCGCACGCCACACCGGAGGCGGCGATCTGCTCGATCACCCGGTCGTAGCGGCCCAGCTCCTCGGCGCCCGTCGGGCCGCCCGGCATCCGCACGTCGGTGAGACCCTCGACCCAGCTCATCGCCGTCTTCACGTACAGGTCCACCGACTCGTTGTCGGTGTTCATCTCCAGCTCGCCGGCGTCCAGCTCGCGCAGCCCGTCGTGGATCGTCACCTCCAGCCCGCGGTCACGCGCCAGCGGCGCCACGGTCTGCTGGGTGCGCACCAGGGTGGAGGCGTGCAGCGCCTGCACCGGCTCCTGCCGCAGCCGCTCCACCAGCGATGCGGCCTGCTCGCGGCCCAGGTCGGTGAGGTCCGCGCCGGGTCGCGCCGTGTCCAGGGCGCCGATCACGTTGGAGTGGGTCTGGCCGTGACGGATGAGCAGGAGACGCATGGAGAACCTTGTCGTGTGGGGAACCTGAGTCCCCATCTTCACCCAGACCCGGACCGGCCCGGCGGGCCGGTCCGGGTCTGGGGCGGGAGAGATGCACCACCCCGGGCCGCCGATCAGCCGGGATGGTGTCTTCTAGGATGGCGGGGCCGAGCGCAGCGGCGCGGTCGGTCCGCCGCGGCCCGACCGGGAAGTCTGAATGAACCTCTTCGTGCGCCTGTTCCTGTCCACCCTGCTCACCCGGCTGCGGCCGAAGGTGTCGCTGTGGGAGGGATCCCGCACCCCGTTCCGGGTGCTGCCGAACGACCTGGACGTGTTCCGGCACATGACCAACAGCCGCTACCTGGGGCTGTGCGACCTGGCCCGGCTCGACCTGATGGTGCGCTCCGGCTACTGGGCCGAGGTCGGCCGGCGCGGCTGGTACCCGGTGGTGACGGCGCAGACGATCACCTACCGGCGCTCGCTCAGGCTGTGGCAGAAGTTCGAGGTGCACACCCGGCTGCTGGGTTTCGACGAGCGCTCCTCCTACCTGGAGCAGACCTTCGTGGCCGCCGGCCAGACCATGGCCCGCGCGGTCGTGCAGGTGCGTTTCCTCCGGCGCACCGGCGGCTCGGTGCCGCAGGTCGAGCTGCTGGAGTCGGCCGGCGGTCAGCCGGCCGGGCTGGAACTTCCGGTCTGGGTGAAGGAATGGGCCGACAGCGTCCGCATCTCCTCCACCCCCGAAAACCCCTGACGCGGCTGCCGGATCAGGAACGCGTCGAGCTCGTCCTCGTGCTCCAGCACGAACCCGTGCCGCTCGTACAGACGCCGCGCCGGACTGCGCTGGAGCACGTCCAGCCGGGCCACCTGACCGTCGGCGTCGCACTCCTCCAGCAACGCCCCCAGCACCGCGCCGCCGATGCCCCGCCCCTGGAACCGCGGGTAGAGGTAGAACTGCTCGATCCACCGGCAGTCCGGCTCCTGCCGCAACGCCACCGACCCGGCGAACTCCCCGGCCACCTCGATGATCCGGGTGTTGCCCGGCACGTAACGCACGTACAGGTACTCCCGCGCCGAGTCCTCGCTCCACGGACGCAGCCGCTCCAGGTGCTCGCGGATCACCAGAACCTTGAGATCGGCGATCCGGTGCACGTCTTCAGCGGTCGCGGGGCGAAAACTCCAGTCAGCCATACGGTGATCCTACGATCGCGCGCCCGCGCCCTCCCGTGCCCCGTCGTCCGCCGCCCGGGCTCTACGCAGAACGGATGACGCCGCCGGGCGCCCCGGCCGTCGCAGGCAGAGCATGGGCGCCGAAGGCACAGGGTGGGCACAGCGAGGAGGCGGGGATGAGCAGCGGTCCCGACGACCCCGGTCCGGCCGGGGGCACCGACCAGGCGCCGCCGGCCCTGCCCCGCGCCCGGATGAACGTCATCTTCGCGACCATCGTGCTCGGCATGCTGCTGTCGGCCCTCGACCAGACCATCGTGTCCACGGCCCTGCCCACGATCGTCGGTGACCTCGGCGGCGCCGGTCACATGAGCTGGGTCGTCACCGCGTACATCCTGGCCGAGACCATCGCCACCGTGCTGACCGGCAAGTTCGGCGACCTGTTCGGCCGCAAGACGGTGTTCCAGGTCAGCGTCGTCATCTTCGTCGTCGGCTCGTTCTTCTGCGGCCTGGCCGACAACATGGGCATGCTGATCGCCGCCCGCGCCGTGCAGGGCATCGGCGGCGGGGGCATCGCCGTCACCGCCACCGCCCTGATCGGTGACGTCATCCCGTTGCGCGAACGCGGCCGCTACCAGGGCGCGCTGGGCGCGGTCTTCGGCGTGACCACGGTGATCGGCCCGCTGCTGGGCGGCCTGTTCACCGACCACCTGTCCTGGCGCTGGGCGTTCTACGTCAACGTGCCCCTGGCGATCGTCGTGATCGCGATGGCCGCCCGCGCCGTGCCCGGCATCGCCACCGCCGCCCGACCCCGCGTCGACTACCTCGGGGTGCTGTTCATCGCGCTCGGCGCCAGCGGCCTGACCCTGGCCACCTCCTGGGGCGGCGTGGAGTACGCCTGGGGCTCGGCCACCATCGTCGGCCTGTTCGCCGGCTCGGCCCTGGCCCTGGTCGTCTTCGTGCTCGTGGAACTGCGCGCCGAGGAACCGATCCTGCCGATGCGGCTGTTCCGCTCGCGGGTGTTCTCGATCGCCTCACTGCTCAGCTTCATCGTCGGGTTCGCGATGCTCGGCGCCATCACCTTCCTGCCCACCTACCTGCAATACGTGCAGGGTGCCTCCGCCACCATGTCCGGCATCCGCACCCTGCCGATGGTGCTCGGCCTGCTGGTCACGGCTCTGGCCTCGGGACAGGCCGTCAGCCGCACCGGCCGCTACCGGATCTTCCCGATCGCCGGCACCGCGGTCACCGGCGTCGGGCTGTTCCTGCTCGCCTCGATGGACGCCGGCACCCCCGTCGCCGTGCAGTCGCTGGCGATGCTCGTGCTCGGCGCCGGGATCGGCCTGTCCATGCAGGTTCTCACCATCATCGTGCAGAACACCGTGGAGTACCGCGACCTCGGCTCGGCCACCTCCGGCGTCACCTTCTTCCGCACCCTCGGCAGCTCGTTCGGTGCCTCGGTGATGGGCACGATCTATGCCAACCGGCTCGCGGACTCCCTGCCCGCGGCACTCGCCGAGGCCGGGGTACCGGCCTCCGCCGTCGCGACGCCGTCCGCCGTCCACCAATTGCCGCAGGCCACCCGCACGCCGATCATCCAGGCCTACGCCGACACCCTGCACACCATGTTCCTGTGGAGCGTGCCGGTCGCGGTGGTGGGCTTCCTCGTGGCCCTCGTGCTGCCCCAGGTCCAGCTGCGCGGCACCGCCCGCGAAGCGGTCAGGCACACCGGCGAGGGCTTCGCCATGCCCGCCGACCAGACCCCCGACGCCCAGCTGGAGACGATGATCGGGCAGATCGTCCGGCACCGGCCGGAGGCCGCCGTCGAGGTGCTCGCCCGCTCCCGGGCCGGCGTCGACGCCCCCACCGCCTGGGCCCTGATGGGCGTCCACATGCGCGAGGTGGCCCTCGACCAGCGCACCACCCCCACCGACATCGAGGACCATCTCGGCGTGCCGCACGGCGTGCTCACCACGTTCTACGACGGCGTGATCAACGACGGTCACCTGACCCGGGACGGCGAGACCCTGCGGCTCACCGCATCCGGCTCCGAGATCGTCACCCTGCTCACCCAGGCCTGGGTCACCTGGATCCGCGACCAGCTCGCGGACGAGTTCGGCGGCGCCGACCGCGAGGACTTCGAGGTCCGCACCCGCGAGGCGGTGCACCGGATCGCCCGCCGCGTCATCGTCGAGCAGCAGCGAGAGAGCCACCGAGTCTGATAGACACGACCACCATGGCCCTGGGGTGGAAGGTCGTCGTCGACAGCCGTAACGCGCCCGAGCTCGCCGATTTCTGGGCGGCCGCGCTGGAGTACGAGGTGGAGGACCAGTCCCGCCTCATCGAGCACCTGCTCGCCGCCGGGCAGCTGCCCGAGGCCGCGGTCGCCGAGCACGACGGCCGCCGGCACTTTCGCGGCCTGGTCGGCATCCGGCACCCGGACGAGCCGTTCGACGCCTTCACCGGCGTCGGGCAGGGCCGTCGCCTGCTGTTCCAGGACGTGCCCGAACCCCGCTCCGGCAAGAACCGGCTGCACCTCGACGTCCATCGGGACGGCGGTGAGCTGGAACAACACGTCAAGCGGCTGGAGGCACTCGGGGCCGTGCGCGTGCACGAGCTCGATCAGGGCGCGGCCGGGCACTGGTGGATCATGAACGATCCCGAGGGCAACGAGTTCTGCGCCACCTGATCGCCACCTGATCCCACCCGATTGTGCTCCCCCGGATCTCGTTGCCGCGGAGTTGATCACGTGGCAGGGTCGGCGGATGGAGTCCCTCCGACGTGACCTGCTGCGCTGGCAGTTCGACCTGGCCTGGTCGTTCTTCGAGTACCACCTGGAACGCCTGGAAGACGCCGACTTCCTCTGGGAGCCCGGACCGCTGAGCTGGACCATGCACCCCGGCCCGGACGGCACCTGGACCCCCGACTGGGCCGACAGCGAACCCGACCCGATCCCCACCCCGACCATTGCCTGGACCAGCTGGCACCTGGGCTGGTGGCTGAACGCCGTGGTCGATCAGGCCGCCGGGCTCGACGCCCGTGACCCCTCCCTGGTGCCGTGGCCGGGGGTGGGCGAGCCCGCCGTCACCTGGCTGCGCGAACTCGGCGTGCGGTGGCGTGAGGTGCTGGACCACCTGGGGGACGACGTCCTGGACGGCCCGTCGTCGTTCCCGTGGCCCACCGACACCGGGCGCACCGTCGCCGACACCGCGGCCTGGGTGAACGCGGAGCTGATGAAGAACGCCGCCGAGATCGGCACCCTGCGTCTGCTGCGCGCCTCCTCCGCCGCCCTGGCCACCTGAGCCGGCAACCTGAGGACGACGCCGGGCGGGTGAACCTCCCGGCGCCGTTACCCCGTCGTGACGGCGTCCGCGCGGAGGTGGTGCGGATGTGGTCGAGACACGCCGGGGGAGCTGGTAGTGTCTTCCGAGGGTTTTCGGCGGGACGCGAGAGCGGCCCGGCGGA